>CANQSG010000121.1 GCA_947626485.1 uncultured Clostridia bacterium
CTTCAATTATACCACGTCTGCTATGGCTCTTTCTATATGTCCTATTTCATTTTACAATTAACCGGGCGCGGAAAACGCGGAAAACGGCAAAAAAAGACTTGCATTTTGGCGCGCGGTGTGCTATACTGATGACAATTCTATCGAAAGGATGTTGAAGCGTCCGCATGGACACGAGCGAAGACAGCGATACGGATACAACCCCCCGACCTTGTCGGCGGGACTGTTTTTCACTTGCAATCGCGGCATATCTATCCCTGTACCGCGGGGATAGATATGCCTTTTTGCGTTTCAAACGGCTTCGTCACTGATCGGCAAAATCCCGCCGTTTGTCCGTTTTTCCACCCGCTTTCACACTCGCCCGCCGCCGCGCGCGGGGGCAAAAAGGAGTTTCACATTCCACCATGGAACAACATACGATTTTAACCGTTCTCGTCATGGCGCTGCTGGTCGTCTTCTCGGCCTATTTCTCCGCGACCGAGACCGCGTTTTCCTCCCTCAACCGCACACGGCTCAAGTCGATGGCGGAAAAGGGCAGCCGCCGCGCCGCCCGCGCCTACGCGCTTTCGGAGCAGTACGACCGCCTGCTCTCGACCATCCTCATCGGCAACAACATCGTCAACATCGCGCTCGCCTCGATCGGCACCATGCTCTTCGTCGACCTCTGCCACAGCGAGAGCTACGGCGCGACGCTCTCGACCGTCGTCATCACGGTCGTCGTGCTGATCTTCGGCGAGGTCTCCCCGAAGAGCCTGGCAAAGGACAATCCCGAGCGCTTCGCCATCTTCTCGGCGCCCATCATCCGCACCCTGATCTGGATTTTGACGCCCCTCAATTTCCTGTTCACGCTCTGGAAAAAGATGCTCTCGAAGCTCTTCAAGGTCAAGGACGACCGCAAAATGACGCAGGATGAGCTGCTTATGCTCGTCGAGGAGGTCGCGCAGGACGGCAGCATCGACGAGGACGAGGGCAACCTGCTGCGCAGCGCCATCGAATTCACCGACCGCGACGCCGAGGACATCCTCACCCATCGCGTCGACCTCGAGGCCGTGCCGATCACCGCCACGAAGGACGAGATCGCCGCCGTCTTTTCCGAGTCGCGCTTCTCCCGCATCCTCGTTTACGAGGACAGCATCGACAACATCGTCGGCGTGATCCACCTGAAGGATTTTTACGAGAAATCCGGCGTCACCGACCGCCCGATCACCGAAATTCTGACGCCGCCGATCTTCGTGCCCCAGACCGTCAAGATCAGCGACCTGCTAAAGCTGCTGCAAAAGAACAAATCGCACATCGCCGTCATCAGCGACGAATACGGCGGCACCCTCGGCATCGTCACGATGGAGGACATCCTCGAGGAGCTCGTCGGCGAGATCTGGGACGAGCACGACGAGGTCGTCGAGCCCTTCCGCCAGACCGGCGAGAAGACCTACCGCGTGCTTTGCAGCGCCGACCTCGACCGCATGTTCCAGTTTTTTGACGTCGAGTGCGAGACCGACTGCACCTCGATCAGCGGCTGGGTGATGGAACGGCTCGGCCGCATTCCCGCCGTGGGCGACGGCTTCGTGTACGGCGGCCTGCGCTTCACCGTGACCGACACCGACGACCGCCGCGTGCTCGAGATCGAGGTCGAACGGCTCGACGAAAAAGAGCTCGACGACGAGCTCACGCAGGACGGCGAACCGACCGACGGCGCGGCGGAACCGCCCGAAAAGCCCGACGCCCCGCAGGGCTGACCTGCAAAAAAATCCGCCCGTTTCCCGCAAAAGCGCGGGGCGGGCGGATTTTATTGTGCTGTTGTTTTACCCGGGTCGCCCCGGTCGAGGTCGCGTCGGAAGGCGTCCCACGCCTCGGGGTGCCGGACGAAATAGCGCGGGCATTCCTTGCCGGTCACGTCGTAATGCCGGATCACGTCGCCCGCGTCCAGCCCGTAGGTGTCGCAGAGCCAGCGCACGAGCCGCAGCAGCGCCTGATAGGTCGCGTCGGTAAAGGCGCCGTCCTCGCCCGGGTGACAGCATTCGATCGAAATGGTGTCGTGGTTGCGCTGGGAGGAGGCGTAGGCGATCTCGTCGAGCGGGACGCATTGGATCACGGCGCCGTCCATGCCGATGAGAAAATGGCTGCTGGCGTAGCGGTTGCGCAACCTTGCCAGCTGCTTGTAATAGCTGCGGTTCTGCTCGGCGGTCGTGCCGGGGTTGCCGACGTAGTGGACGACGATGCCGTTGATGCGGGCGTCGATCGGGGTGCCCGGGCGGGAAAATTCGTTGACCGGCACGAAATCCCGCACCACCCAGTCGGGCATTTGCAGTGCCTCCTGCGCGATGCGGTTGCCGGTCTGCGGCGGGTCATTTCCGGTCGGCGCGCCGCCGGAAATGACGCAGGAACGCAGAAGCAGCGCGCTGCCCGCGACGGCGGCGCAGAGCAGCAGCAAGAGCACAAGCCGCACCGCCGGGCGCAGCCGGGTGCGGCGTTTTCTGTCGGAAACCGATGCGTGCCGTCCCATCGCGGCGACCTCCTTTTCTTCTTATCATACGAAAATTATCATACGAAAACCGGCGCGGCGTCAGACCGGCTGCACCGGGAGCCGGACGGTGAATTCGGTGGCCTCGAGGGTGCTCTCGACCGAAATCTCGCCGCCGTGCAGCTCGACGATCTGCCGCGCGATGGCGAGCCCCAGCCCCGCGCCGCCCGAGCCGGTGCCGCGGGCGGAATCGAGCCGGAAAAAGGCCTCGAAAATGCGGTCAAGCCGGTCGGGCGGAATGCGGTCGCCCCGGTTGCGCACCCGCACGCAGGCCTGCGCGCCGTCGCTTTCGGCGGTCAGCAGAATTTCGGTCTCGGGATAGGAATAATTGACGGCGTTGCGCAGCAGGTTGTCGAAGACCCGCATCAGCTTGTCCGCGTCGCCGATGAGGGGCAGCGCGGGCGGCAGCTCGCACCGGATGCGCAGCTGCTTTTCCTCGAGCACCGGCAGGAATTCGTCGGCGAGCTGGTCGAGCAGCCGCCGCAGGTCGATGCGGTTGTTTTCGAGGGTCATGGATTGCAGATTGTAGCGGGTGATCTCAAAAAATTCGTTGAGCAGCTGCTCGAGCCGGTAGGCCTTGTCGAGGGTGATCTCGGTGTATTTCGCGCGCTGCTCGACCGGCAGGTCGGGGCATTCTTTGAGCAGCGTCAGATACCCGATGACGGAGGTCAGCGGCGTTTTCAGATCGTGCGCGAGGTAGACGACGAGCGTGTTTTTGCGGGCTTCCGCCTCGTGCGCCGCCTGCTCCTTCTGGTCGATCGTATAGCGGACCTCGCGCAGCGCGACCTCGGTCATGCGGATGGCGGGCGGGAACTCCGCCGGCGGCGCGTCGCCGTTCGTCAGCGCCCCGACGGCATTGGTGACGGTGTCGAGATACCCGGCGGCGTCGGCGACGGCGTGCCAGCAGATGGCGATGACGCCGACGCAATAGAGGCAGTAGACGATCTCGGTGCGGTGGACGAGCAGGAATTCATAGGCGCTGCTGCGGATGCTGTTATAAAGAAATTCGAGCGTCACGCCGTTGAAAACGGTGTCCAGCACCCAGAGCAGCCCGGCGTAGAGCACCGAAAAAAGCAGCAGCTGAAAGCTGACGCGCAGCAAAATCGCCCGCTTGATCGACCGAGAAGGCTTATTTTCCAATTTTGTATCCCACTCCCCAAACCGTTTTGATCCACTTCGGGTCGCGCGGCTTTTCGTGCAGCTTTTCGCGCAGGCGGCGGATGTGCACCATCACGGTGTTGTTGTTGTCGAGATATTTCTCGCCCCAGACCTTTTCAAACAGCTCCTCCGACGAGACGACGCGGCCGTCGGCCTCGCAGAGCAGCCAGAGGATGCGGAATTCGATGGGCGTCAGGCGAATTTCCTCGCCGTAAAGCGTGCATTCGTGGGTGTCGCTGCGGATGATCAGGCCGCCGAAATCGAAGCAGGTCCCGTGCTCGGGCGCCGCGCCGTTATAGCGTGTGTAACGCCGCAGCTGCGCTTTGATGCGGGCGACGAGCACCAGCGGGCTGAAGGGCTTTGTGATGTAATCGTCGGCGCCGATGGCAAGGCCGGTGATCTTGTCGACGTCCTCCTGCCGTGCCGTCAGCATCAGGACGGGATAGGTGTAATGCTCCCGGATGCGGCGGCAAAGGGTGAAGCCGTCGACGTCGGGCAGCATCACGTCGAGCACCGCGAGGTCGAAGGGCCCCTGCGCGATCGCGTCGAGGGCGGCGGCGGAGGTGTAGCACTTGACGACCTCGTACCCCTCGTTTCGCAGGTAAATTTCCACGAGATCGGCGATCTCCTTTTCGTCGTCCACCACCAGAATCCGCATGTATGCGCCCTCCTTACTTCTCCGGAATGCTTTTATTGTACCAGAAAATCCGGGATTTTTCATCTTATTTTTCTCTTAAAAATCTTACGTTTTTCTTAAAAGGCGACAAAAGCCGACCGGAAACGGCGGTTCGGCGCGCGCCCGGTCGGCTTTTTTAAAAAATTTGTCAGGCGAGAAAATCGGTCGTCAGCCGCTCGGCGACGGCGTCGACCTTCGCGAAATCCATCGCGCGGATGTAATAACGCTCGATCTCGTCGTGCACCGCCTTGGCAGCCGCGACCGCCTCCCCCGCCGCCTGTAACAGCTCGGCCTGCGCCCGGCGGTGGAAGGAAAGCCGCCCGCGTTTTTCGTGCAGCGCCGCCATGTCGGTGAAGCGGCGGGCGTGGATGCGCCGCCCCGCGGGGTCGAGGTGGGTGTAGCGCCCCTCGGTGCAGAAGGCCAGACCCGCGCCGGGGATCAAAATGTGCTCGACCGCGTCGGGCAGCAGCAGACTGCGGCAGGTGACGATCTCCTGCCCGCGCTGCAACGCGATCTCCCGCACGACCGACAGCACCGCGCCGCGCGCCGCGCCGTAGGGGTCACAGAGCACGACGACCCTGCCGCAGGTCTTTTCGACGGTCGAGCGGAAAAAGACCAGACCCTGCGGGGTCATGCCGCTCAAATACCGCTCCCATTCCCGCCCCGGCGAACCGGCGCGCTTCGGGATCAGGCGGGCGGCGAGGCCGGCGGCGAACTGCGCCGCTTTTTCGAGGTCGGTGCAGGAAAGCGCGATCTGGCAGCTCTCCCGCGCGAGCTGTCCCGCCGCCGTGAGATACCGCGTCGCCCGCGCGTGCAGCGCCTGATTTTCGCGGCAGAGCGCGATGATCTTCTTCTCGTTGCCGGCAAAGGCGTCGTCGCGCCAGCAGTCGCCGAGGTTGACGATGCGCTCGCAGACGCCGGGGTAACGCGGCTCGACGACGTGGGGCGCCGTCCCGTCCAGAATAATCTTCTTTTCGTCGGGCAGCAGCACGGCGTCAAGCGACGCGGGGTCGGAGCTGCAGGGCGAGAGCTCGACCCGCTTCCCCGCCCCGGCCGCCGCCGCGGCGAGCCGTTTCATCAGCGAGGATTTCCCGGTGCCGGGCCCGCCCTTGATGATCCAGGCGCGCCAGCCGTCGGTCGGGTCGTAATTGTCGGCAAAGCGCGACCGGAACCCGCCCGGCGCGTTCGCCCCCAAAAAGTACATCGGCAGCGTGTTGAAATCGAACATATGCATCATCCCTCCAAGCGTTCTGACACATATTATTCATTTGCGGGGGATGGGGTCACAGAGTTTTTGCGGCTTTTTGCGGAAAATGCAGCCGAGCCCGCGCCGCGCTGCGGCGCGGTAGTGAAGAACTAAGAGTGAAGAGTGAAGAGTGTCGGTGTCCGCTGCGCGGACGGATAAATCCATGTGCCCGCAGGGCAAACATGAAACGGCGGCGGATCGGGAAAAGCGAGGAATATCTTCGGCTCCGGGCGGATCGGGTTGGAAACGCAGCAAGGTGGCAGCGGATAAAAATGCGAAGAACGGGTTCGGCTCCGGGCGGATCGGGTTGGAGACGCAATAAGGTGGCAGCGGATAAAAATGCGAAGAACGGGTTCGGCTCCGGGCGGATCGGGTTGGAGACGCAATAAGGTGGCAG
>CANQSG010000122.1 GCA_947626485.1 uncultured Clostridia bacterium
GAATATTTTCTCGACGGCCATTTCCCGGGCAATCCGATCGTCCCCGGCGTGATCCTCTGTGAAATCCTCGCGCAGTCGGCCTGCGTGCTGCTCCAGGGCGAGGCGGCGGCAGGGAAGACGACACTGCTGACCGGCCTCGACAAGGTCAAATTTCGCCGCATCGTCCGGCCGGGCGACGTCGTCGAGACGGAATGCAGCATTCTCGCGAAAAAGGGGCCGTTTTACCGCGCGGCAGGGCGCGCCACGGTCGACGGTTCGCTCTGCGTGAGCGCCGAATTTTCCTTCGCGCTCATCGACGAGGAGGGGAAATAACATGCAGCTGCCTTTCTTCTCTAAAAAATCCTCCGAAAAACCGCGCGAAGACCTGATTTGCAAGCAGTGCAAGGCGACCGTCCCGGCAAAAGACGCCGTCAAAAACCGCTTTATCTGCCCGAGCTGCGGCGCCTATCTGACGATGACGCCGCAGGATCGGCTGCACCTCGTCGCCGATAAGGACAGCTTCACGGCCTTTCGGGACGAGCTGAAAAGCGTCAATTTCCTGCACTTCCCGGGCTATTCCGAGAAGCTTGAAAAGGCGGTAACGGCGACCGGCGAGCCCGACGCCGTCGTCTGCGGCACGGCTGCTATCGACGGCACCCCCTGCGCGCTGTTTTTGATGGACACCCGCTTTATCATGGCGAGCATGGGCTCGGTCGTCGGGGAGCGCATCACCCGCACCTTTGAATACGCCACAGCGCACCGCCTGCCCGTCGTCGGCTTTGCCGCTTCGGGCGGCGCGCGGATGCAGGAGGGCATTGTCAGCCTGATGCAGATGGCGAAGGTATCCGCCGCTGTCCAGCGCCACGCCGCGCAGCGCCTGCTTTACATTTCCGTCCTGACGAATCCGACGACGGGCGGCGTCACGGCGTCCTTTGCGATGCAGGGCGACCTCATCCTCGCCGAGCCCGGCGCGACCGTCGGCTTCGCGGGACGTCGCGTCGTCGAGCAGACGACGAAAACCGCCCTGCCCGAAGGGTTCCAGAGCGCCGAATTCGTCCGTGACCACGGCTTTATCGACAAAATCGTCCCGCGCGACGCCCTGCGCGACACGCTGGCGACGCTGCTGCGGCTCCACGCGCCCCGGAACGGAGGGATCGCATGACACCTTATGAAAAACTCAAAACCGTGCGGCGCAGCGACCGGCCGACCGCGCGGGATTACCTCGATCTGCTGTTTGAAGACCGGGTCGACCTCTGCGGCGACCGTCGCTTCGGGGACGACACCGCCATCACCGCCGGCATCGGCACCCTCGACGGCGTCCCCGTGACCTACCTCGCCACCGAAAAAGGTCGCGATTTGCAGGAGCGCATGCGCAACCAATTCGGCTGTCCGAAGCCCGAGGGCTACCGCAAGGCCATTCGCCTGATGCGGCAATCCGAAAAATTCGGCCGCCCTGTCGTCTGCCTTGTCGACACGTTGGGCGCCTATTGCGGCGCCGAGGCGGAGGAGCGCGGGCAGGGTGAGGCGATCGCCGAGAGCATTTTAACCCTGTCCGGCCTGAAAACGCCGACGCTCAGCCTCGTCATCGGCGAGGGCGGCAGCGGCGGCGCACTGGCGCTCTGCACGACTGACCGCGTTTACATGCTCGAAAACGCCTGCTATTCCGTCATTTCGCCCGAGGGCTGCGCCAGCATTCTCTGGAAGGATTCTTCCCGGGTCTCCGACGCGGCCGACGCGCTGCACATCACCGCGCAGGATATGCTGCAATTCGGCGTTGCGGAGCAGATTTTCGACGAGGATTTCAAGCATTTTCCCGCGATGTGCAAGACCATCCGCCGGCAGATGGCGGACGATCTCAAGCTGCTGTCGACCTTCAGTCTCGAGCAGCTGCTGGAAAACCGGTACAACCGATTCCGCAAATTCGGAATCTTTGAGGAAGGCGGCGTTATGCATGGAACCGCTTTATAAGCAATACGCCGCGATCGAGTACGACGCCTCGGGAGAGCCGACCTCCGTCCGGCTTTCCTGCCCGGATTCCTTTAACTTTGCCTACGACGTCGTCGACGTCATCGCCCAAAACGAACCCGACAAAACCGCCCTCGTCTGGTGCTCGGACGACAAGCGCGAGGCCGTCTTTTCCTTTGCCGACCTTGCGCGCCTGTCGATCCAAACGGCGAACCTGCTCAAAAAAGCCGGCGTGGGGAAGGGGAGCCGCGTTCTGCTGCTGCTCAAACGCCACTATGCCTACTGGTACACCGTCCTCGCGCTGCACCGGCTCGGCGCCGTCGCCATCCCCGCGACCCACATGCTGACCGCCGAGGACATCGCCTACCGCGTCGAGCGCGCCGACGTCACCGCCGCCGTCTGCGTTGCCGAGCCCGACCTCTGCCACCGCGTGCAGACCACCTTTGCCGGCAGACCGGACAGCGCCCTGTTCTGCGTTGACGGGCAGGCGGACGGCTTTGTACCGCTCGAGGAGGTCGTCGGCGCCGAATCGGACAAAATGGAGCGCGTCGCGACCGATATTCACGAGCCGATGCTGCTCTACTTCACCTCCGGGACGACCGGCGACCCGAAGGCGGTGCTGCACAGCTTCGCCTATCCGCTTTATCACATTCCAACTGCGCTGCTCTGGCAGGGCGTCACGCCCGACGGTCTCCACCTTTCCGTGGCGGATACCGGCTGGGCGAAGGCGGCGTGGGGCAAGATTTACGGGCAATGGCTCTGCCACTCCGCCGTTTTCGTCTACAGCTGCGGCAATCTCTTCGTCGGCGACCTGCTCGCGATGATGAAAAAATACGGCGTGACGACCTTCTGCGCGCCGCCGACCGTCTACCGCAGCATGGTGAAAAACGGCTTTGACGTCTCCTGCTTTTCGAGCGTCCGGCGCTGCGTCACGGCGGGGGAGAGCATGAAGCCCGCCATCGCCGAGGCGTTTACGAAGCAGACCGGCCTGCCGATCTACGCGGGCTACGGCCAGACCGAGACCGCCCTCGTCGCCGCCAACCTCGACCGCCCCGACTGCCTGACGCTCGGCAAGCCGATGCCGCTTTACACCGCGTTTTTGGCGGACGAAGCCGGCGAACCGGTGCGCGACGGGCTCGGCGAGATCGTCCTGCGCCCGCGCGACAGCCTGCTGTCCGGCATCTGCATGGGCTACCTCGACGCCGACGGCAGCTGTGTCAGCGCCCTCGACGAAAAGGGGTTGTTCCACACCGGCGACCTCGCGACCTGCGCGCCCGACGGGCGGCTGCTTTTCGAGGGGCGAACCGACGATATGATCAAATCCAGCGGCTACCGCATCAGCCCGCAGGAGATCGAAAACGTCCTGATCTGCCACCCCGACGTCATCGACTGCGCCGTCACCGGCGTGCCGGACAGCCGCCGCGGCATGCTGATCCAGGCGGTCATCGTCCTCGCCCGCGGCCTCAAGCCCGACGAGACCCGCCGCGCCTCGATTTTGCGCTTCGCACACGACCACCTCGCCAATTACAAATGCCCGCGCAAGGTCGTCTTCTGCGAGCACCTGCCCAAAACCGTCAGCGGAAAAATCCGCCGCGTCGCCCTGCGCGCCAACCCGACCTGACGCGTCCTTACATCCAAATCGCAAAGCCGTCCCGCGTTCCGTTCCGGTTCCGGGACGGCTTTTTGCGTTGATTGCAAAAAAGGGGTGGAAAAATGCGGCGGATTCTGGTATACTAATTCCCGGAGACGAATGAGATTTTTTGAAAAGCAGGGGAAAGTATGAGTTTTTTTGACGTGATCACACTGCTCGGCGGCCTCGCCATGTTCCTTTACGGCATGCGCATCATGGGGGACGGCTTGAAGGAATTTTCCTCGGGTCCGCTGAAAAACGCCCTCGAAAAGCTGACGAACACCCTGCCGAAGGCCTTTTTCCTCGGCCTGACGGTCACCGCCGTGATCCAATCCTCCAACGCGACTATCGTGATCGCCTCCGGCCTCGTCGGCGCCGGGATACTGACGCTGCGCCAGTCCCTCGGCATCATCGTCGGCGCCAACGTCGGCACCACCGTGACGGGGCAGATCATTCGCCTGCTCGATCTCAACCCCTCCGGCGCGTCGTTTTTGCAGATTTTCAAGCCCTCCACCCTCGCGCCCGTCGCCCTGATCGTCGGCATCATCCTGATGATGGGCTTTTCCGCCAAGAAAACCGGCAAGGTCGGCCAGATCGTCATCGGCTTCGGCATCCTCTTTTCCGGCCTGCTCAACATGACCGACGCAGTCGGCACGCTCGCGGAAAGCGGCATTATCGAGTCCCTCTTTTCGACGCTGGGGGACAATCCTTTGCTCGCCTATCTCATCGGCATCGGCATCGCCATCGTCCTGCAAAGCGCCTCGGCAAGCGTCGGCATTTTGCAGGCCTTTTCCATGTCCGGCCAGCTGACCTTCGGCGCGATCTACGCCGTGCTGGTCGGCATTTACCTCGGCGCCGCCGTCACGACGGCCGTCGTCTGCTTCATCGGCTCGAAGCCGGACGCCAAGCGCGTCGGCCTCGTCAACATCTTTTTCAACCTCGGTAAAACCGTCCTGATCCTCGCCGGGATTCTGCTGCTGCACGCCTTCGGTCTGCTCGGCGGGCTCTGGGACAAGCCGATCTATTCCGGCGGCATCGCCAACGCCAACACGATTTTCAACCTCGCGAGCGCCGTTCTGCTTTTCCCGCTGCTGCGCCCCTTTGAATCGCTCAGCCGCAGGCTCGTGCGGGACAAGGCAGCCGATGCCGACGCGCCAGACCCCATGCTGCTCGACGAGCTCAGTCCCGTCTTTTTCAGCACCCCGGCGCTGGCCTTCGCCAGCTGCTTCGACGCGCTGACCGCCATGTACGACCTCTCGCGCACCAACATTCGCCGCGCCTTTGACGTGACCGCAAAGTACGACGCCGCCGTCATTGAAAAGGTACAGACCGACGAGGCCTATATCGACCAGATGGCCGACCGCATCAGCCACTACCTGACGCAGGTTTCGGCGCACCTCACCGCAGCGGAGGACCTCGAGACGATGAACCAATATTATTCCGCCGCGAACGAGTTCGAGCGCCTGAGCGACCACGCCGTCAACATCACCGAAATCGCCGACGCGCTCCACCAAAATCAGGCGGCGTTTTCCAAAGACGCCCTCGCCGAGCTCGATGTCCTGCGTGAGCTCATCGAGCGCATTCTCGATTACAGCGACCGCGCCTTCCGCCTCGGGGAGATCGCCTCGGCGCGCCACATCGAGCCGCTTGAAGAGGTCGTCGACGACATGGTAAACGCCCTGAAGGAGAACCACCTCCAGCGCCTGCGCGCCCAAAGCTGCTCGGTGCTGACCGGCACGGAATTTCTCAATTTCCTGACCGAGGTCGAGCGCATTTCCGACGTCTGCTCGAACATCGGCGTCGCCGCCATCGCCCGCTCGATGCCCGAGATCCGCAGCGAGATACACGATTACGTCTCGACGCTCCACGCCGGCCGCGACGAGGCCTACAACCGCGAATACCAGCAGGCGCACGACCGCTATTTCGGCCTCCTCGAACAACAAGAGACCCCCTGAAACCGCCCCCGCCCTTGACTTTTCGCGCGAAATCAGGTACAATATTCCCATACCAGCGGGCGTGGCGGAATTGGCAGACGTGATAGACTTAGGATCTATTGCCCCCGGCGTGCAGGTTCAAGTCCTGTCGCCCGCACCAAAATTGCAGCCTGCCCTCCAAAGGAGGGCGGGCTGCAATTCTTTTCCATCAGACAGGACTTGAAGGAGGCGCGGGAGTGAATGACGTCCCAGTGGGACGTCAGAGCCGCGCCCATCCTCTTGCGGTGCCCGAAAAAGCTCTCGGGCGCCTGCCGGCGCATTTCCTCGGCTTTTTCGACCGCGGCGCGAACCCCGCCTCGCAACATTTGTAATCAATAGTTAAAATAAAAATCAAGCAACTAACGGATTATCCCCGTAAAACACCGCATTTCTAATGGATTTATAACCCTAATTACTACTT
>CANQSG010000123.1 GCA_947626485.1 uncultured Clostridia bacterium
CTTCGTCGACCGCCAGGAGCATCGGGATTTTTACCGCTTTTTGGTCTGCCTGAATTTCCGCCTGCACCTGCGCTTTGCTGCGTCCCTGAAAATCCCGGGCGAACAGGACGTAACCGCCGAAGCAGTAGCGCGCCGCCGTGACGGACGTGTCCTTCGCGGGGCGGCGAGCCAAAAAGAGCTGGCCGACCTGCTCGGACAGGGTCATTTTTCCGAGGATTTCGTCGGCGAATTCCTCCGGCGTTTTTTTCTGCCGGACGAAAAAGGAGAGCACCCGCACCGTCTGGCGCTCCTTCGAGATCACCAGCCCGCCGGTGTATGTCACGGTCACGCGCGCGCCCACGGCGAAGGGGTCGCTTGCCGGGTCGAGCAGCGTGTCGTTGCGCTCAAAGAGAAAAACCCGCCCGGCGGCGTCCGTCACGGTGACGGTCGCGGCGTCAAAGGCGGTGACGGTGCCGGTCAGCGTTTTCCGTTCCGCCTGCGGCGTCGCGGGGGTCGGGGCGGTCGCGGCGGGGAGAGTCGCCGAAGCGCCGGAGGTCGAAAGCGGCGCGCTCGTCTCATCCGACGTCGCGTCGAGCGCGGAGGAAAGCGACTCGTCCGACGGCTCCGGCTCCTCCGACAGCAGGGAGGAAAGAGAAACATCGCTTGTCGACGGCGCGGGCGCGGTATGACAGGCGCAAAGCGCCGTCAGCAGACAAAGGCAGAGCAGGAAAACGCGCCCGATCTGCTGTTTCATCCCGGTAGCCCCCTTCGCTTGGATTCGGTTTGATTTTGCGCTCAGTTTCCCATGCGGCGGTCGAGCTGATTCGTGATCGTGACCCCGGCGGCGAGCAGCAGCGCGACGACAGCGCCGCCGAGCATCCAGTTGCGGCGTTTGGCGCGGCGCAGCTTTTTGGCGACGTTGGCGAAGTCGAGGTCGACGTCCGGCTGATAGCTTTTCGCCTTGGCGACGCGGTCGGACGGGCGGCGGTAGAGCGCGCGCATATCCTCGTAAAAGGCGCGGCAGCTGTCGCATTCGGCGAGGTGCGCGTCGACCTCGGCACGGGTCTCGTCGCTCAAAATGTCGTCCTGATACAGGCTGAACAGATCCTGTACAACGTGGCAGTGCATACTCATGGAATCAGTCGCTCCCTTAACATCTTTTTTGCCCGGAAATATAGCACTTTTGCGGAATTCTCGGTGATCCCGACCGCCTTGGCGATCTGGGAGAAGGAGAGGTCAGCGTAGACCCGCAGCAGGACGACGTCCCGGTATTTCTTCGGCAGCTCGTACATCAGCTCGCGCACGTGCTGCCGGACGGATTCCCGGACGACGACCTCCTCCGCGCTGGCCTGCGAGGCGCAAAAGGAATCGATGACCGCATTCAGGTCGATGGCTTCCAACCCCTGCTTTCGATTTTTTACAGAAGCGAAATATGTCCGCTTGGCGATCGCGGCGAGCCAGGTGTAGACCCCGCATTCGCCGCGGAATTTGTCGAAGCCCTTGAGCGCGCGGTAAAAGGTCTCCTGCGTCAGTTCTTCGGCCTCGGCGGGGTCGCCGGACAGCTTATATAAAAAATGATACACACGGGCGGAATACTCCAAATAAATCTGTTCAAAGACTTCCACCGGTCAAACTCCCATTTCTAAGGTAAAGTTTGCTTCTGCTTCCAGTATAAGGTTCCGGCGCGCGTTCGTCAAGAAAAAATTTTTTGTAACTTTTTTCCGGAATTCGGAACCAAATAAATAGACGCGACAATTTTGCGCGCCAATCGTCCGTTCGGACAAAAGAAAAAAGGAGAAACGCAATTATGGAACTCGAAAAAATCAGAGAAATCATGGCTGACACCGTCAATTTTGACGTCAACACCGTCACGGAGGAGACCCGCTTCGACAGCATGGGGCTCGATTCGCTCGACATCGTGGAGCTTCTGATGCGGGTCGACGAGGAATTCGGCACCGAGACCGAGCCCAACGCCTCGCTCGTCACGGTCGGCGACCTGATCGCCCACCTGCGCGAGAGCAAGCAGGACTGAACCCATGGCGAAGAATCGGATCTGCGAGCTGCTCGGCATTGAAAAGCCGATCTTTCAGGGCGGCATGGCGTGGATCGCCGACGCAAACCTCGCCGCCGCCGTTTCCGAGGCGGGCGCGCTCGGCATCATCAGCGCGATGAACGCCGACGAGACCTACGTCGCCGAGCAGATCGACCGCATTCGCACCCTGACCGACCGCCCCTTCGGCGTCAACGTGATGCTCATGAGCCCACACGCCGAACAGGTCGCGAAAATCGTCGCCGAGAAAAAGGTCCCGGTCGTCACGACGGGCGCCGGCAGTCCGGGAAAATACATGTCCCTTTGGCGGGAGGCCGGGATTCAGGTGATCCCGGTGATCGCTTCGGTCGCGATGGCGAAAAGCGCCGCGCGCGCCGGGGCGGCAGCCGTGATCGCCGAAGGGCAGGAGTCGGGCGGCCACATCGGCGAGCTAACGACCATGGCCCTCGTCCCGCAGGTCTGCGACGCGGTCGATATCCCGGTGCTCGCCGCCGGCGGCATCGCCGACGGACGCGGTATGGCGGCGGCGTTCCTGCTCGGCGCCGAGGGCGTCCAGATGGGCACGGCGTATCTCGTCGCGAAGGAATGCGGCGTCCACCCCGTCTATAAAGAAATGGTGCTGCGCGCCGGCGACATCGGGACGGTCGTCACCGGCCGCCGTTTCCAGGCGAGCAGCTGCCGGTGTCTCAAAAACGCCTTCAGCCGCAATTTCCAGCGCATCGAATACGACCCCGCGACGACGGCGGAGGACGTGGCGACGCTCGGAAACGGCGCCCTGCGCCGCGCGGCGGTAGAGGGCGACCGCGAAAACGGCTGCTTCCTCGCCGGGCAGATCTCCGGCCTTGTCCGCGAAGAGCGGACGGCGCGCGAGATCACCGACGACGTGTATAACGACTGCTTACAACGACTGCGAGGTGCTTCGGAATGTCTGTAGCTTTTCTGTGCTCCGGCCAGGGCGCACAGCACCCCGGCATGGGGCTTGCCTTTGCCGAAAAATCGGAGCAGGTGCGGGCGCTTTTTGACCGTGCGGAGCAGCTTCGTCCCGGCACGCGCGCCCAGATGTCGGCCGACGCCGACCCCGCCGTGCTGTCCCTGACGGAAAACACCCAGCCCTGCCTCTATCTTGCCGATCTCGCCGCCGCGCTGTACCTTGAGGAATGCGGGCTGCACGCCGACTGCGTCGCGGGATTCAGCCTCGGAGAGCTGCCGGCGCTGGCGTTTGCGGGCGCCTTTTCGCCCGAAGAAGGCTTCCGCATCGTCTGCGAGCGCGCGTCGCTCATGGGACGCGAGGCGCACAAAAAACCGGCGGGTATGCTTGCCGTGCTCAAGCTCGAAAATGCGCAGGTCGAGGCAATCTGCAAACGGTTCGAGGGGCTCTATCCCGTCAATTATAACGCGCCCGGCCAGCTCGTCGTCGCCGGGGAAAAGAGTGTGATCGACGCGGCAAAATCCGCTTTTGTCGAGGCGGGCGGCCGCGCACTGCCCTTAAACGTCAGCGGCGGATTCCATTCGCCCCTGATGACGCAGGCGGCAAACGATTTCGACGTATTTTTGGCGGGCTGCGTGATGTGCGCGCCGAAACGCCCGGTTTACGCCAACCGCACCGCCGCACCTTACACTGCCTCGCCCGCCGCGACCCTCGCGCACCAGATCGACCACCCCGTCCGCTGGGAGGAGACCGTCCGCGCCATGGCGCAGGCGGGAGTCGACGTCTTTGTCGAGACCGGCGTCGGGACGACGCTGCGCAAGCTCGTCCAGAAAATTTTGCCCGACGCGAAGGTCTATTCGGTCGAAACGCCCGAGGAGGCCGACGTCGTCGCAAAGGAGGTCGCGGGATGCTGAAGGGGAAAATCGCCTTTGTAACGGGCGGCTCGCGCGGCATCGGCAGGGCGGTCTGCCTCGCCCTCGCGTCTGCCGGCGCCGACGTCGCTTTTTGTTCCCGCAGCGCCGGCGAAGCGGTCGACGAGACCCTCGCGCTGCTGCGTGAAACCGGTGTGCGCTGCGCCGCCTACACCTGCGACGTCGCCGATTACGACCAAGTCGCCGCGACCGTCTCGCAGGTGCTCGCCGACTTCGGCACCGTCGATATTTTAGTCAACAACGCCGGCGTCACCTGCGACAAGCTGCTGCTTTCGATGAAGCCCGAGGAGTTCGACCGCGTGATCCGCACGAACCTCTACGGCGTCTTTCACACCGTCAAGCAGCTTTATCCCGTCTTCTGCAAAAAACGCGCCGGGCGGATCATCAACATCAGCTCGGTCAGCGGCGTCATCGGCAACGCGGGGCAGGCGAATTACGCCGCCTCGAAAGCGGCGGTGATCGGCTTTACCAAAAGCATCGCCAAGGAGCTCGCCGCCCGCAACGTCACCTGCAACGCCGTCGCACCCGGCTTTGTCGAAACCGACCTGACCGCTTCGCTCGACAGCGAGGCGCTGCGCGGGCAGATCCCGCTCAAGCGCTTCGGCAAAGCGGAGGAGATCGGCTCGCTCGTCGCATATCTTGCGTCGGACGACGCCGGGTATATCACCGGCTCCGTGTTCACCGCCGACGGCGGCCTGACCTGCTGCTGAACGGCCGGATTTCCGGAAAGGAAGCGAAAAAACCTATGAACAGAGTTGTCATCACCGGCATGGGCGCCATCACGCCCGTCGGCAACGATACAAAAACCTTTTGGAATAACCTGAAACAGGGCGTCTGCGGCATCGACCGCATCACCCGCTTTGACGCGTCCGGCATGCGCGCCCACGTGGCGGCCGAGGTCAAGGATTTCGACCCCCAGCGCGTGCTCGACAAGGCGTCGGCTTACAAGACCGACCTCTTCGTGCAGTACGCCCTCTGCGCCGCCGACGAGGCCATGTGCGACAGCGGCCTTGCCGGGCAGATCGACCCCGACCGCTTCGGCGTTTACGTCGGCTCGGGGGTCGGCGGCATCAACACCCTGTGCGACAACGACCGCGCCCTGCTGCAAAAGGGCGCGCGGTTCGTCAACCCACTGTTTGTCCCGAAAATGATCATCAACATCGCCGCCGGGCAGATCGCGATCAAGTACGGCGCGCACGGCAACGCGCTGTGCATGTCGACCGCCTGCGCGACGGGCAGCACCACGATCGGCGAGGCCTACCGCGCGATCAAGGACGGTTATCTGACCGCGGCGATCGCGGGCGGTAGCGAAGCAGCGGTCAACCCGTTGACCCTCGCTGGGTTCGTCAACTGCATGGCGCTCAGCCAGGCGGAGGACCCGAATGCGGCCTGCCTGCCGTTTGACCGGCGGCGCGGCGGTTTTGTCCTCGGGGAGGGCGCTGCCGTGTTGATCCTCGAAGATTACGAGCACGCCCGCGCGCGGGGCGCCGAGATTTACGCCGAGATCGTCGGCTACGGCGCGACCTGCGACGCTTACCACGTCACCTCGCCCGGCCCCGGCGGCGTCTACACCGGCAAGGCGATCACCCAGGCGCTCGAGGGCGTCGATTACGATTGCGCGACCCTCTACGTCAACGCGCACGGCACCGGGACGCAGCTCAACGACGTCGCCGAAACGCAGGCGTTCTGCGTGGCGTTCGGCGAGGGTGCGAAGCAGCTGCACATCAGCTCGACGAAGTCCATGACCGGGCACATGCTCGGCGCGGCCGGCGCGGCGGAAGCGATCGCCGCCGTCCTCGCCCTGCGCGACGGCATCGTCCCGCCGACGATCCACCTCGACGAGCCCGACGAAGAATGCACCCTCGATTACACCCCGAACGAGGCGCGCGCGCTGCCGATCGAGACCGCGATCTCGACCTCGCTCGGCTTCGGCGGGCACAACGCCTGCCTCGCCTTTCAGAAGGTGAAAGCATGAACCGGCAGGAATTAGAAACCATCCTCCCGCACCGCCGCTCGATGCTGCTGCTCGACAGCGCCGAGCTCGGGGAGGACG
>CANQSG010000124.1 GCA_947626485.1 uncultured Clostridia bacterium
TCGACCCCGACGGAGGAAGCCCTGCTTTCCGCCGGGGTCGACCTTGCGGCGGACGTGTTGAAGGTCGGGCACCACGGCAGCGACTCCTCCTCGTCCGAGGCGTTTCTGCGCGCCGTCCGCCCGAAATGCGCCGCCATCTCCTGCGGCGAGGGCAACTCGTATAACCACCCGCACGACGAGCCCCTCGAGCGCCTTTCCCGCCTGCACGCGACGGTCTACCGCACCGACCTGCAGGGCGACCTGACCTTTTACCCCATCCCCGGCGGCGTCGCCGTTACAACCGAAAAATAAGGAAATTATAAAATGAAAAACGGACCGGATAAATACCCGATCCGTTTCTTTTTTCGGCGAGCGAAATTCCCTCGCCGCGTCTGCCTGCGGCCTTAGTCCGCGTGATCGACAATGTGCTCGCGGTCGCGGAACAGCAGGGAAATGCACCACACGCCTGCCAGCGCGACAACGGTGTAAAGGATGCGGCTGACGATGGAATCCATGCCGCCGAACATCCAGGCGATGATGTCGAACTGGAACAGGCCGATGCTGCCCCAGTTCAGCGAGCCGAGGATCACCAGCAAAAGACAGATTCGGTCAAACATTTTTTCTCAACTCCTTTTGTTGTTCGCAGGTAGCATTCCCGCCGCAAACGCACATTATTCGCCCCAAAATCGCCGCAACCCCGGAAAATTCTGCCAAAAAAGGGCGCGACCGCCCGCCGCACCCTTTGTTTTCAGAAAAAACCGATTTATCCCGCCTCGCGCGCACTGTTTCGCAGGTGGTGAAGCAGGAGATAAACGCCGAGCAGAACGGCGACGCTCCCGCCGAGGATCAGATACATGGACGAAATGCCAACTTGATGTCCGAAAAAGTACAGGTTGCAGTCCAGCGCGTCCTTTAACTGCTCTGTGACGGCTGCGGGGACGCCCTGCCGGTTCATTTCGGCGAGCACGCCGCGCATCGCGTGGTTGCGGACGAGCGCGGTTCCGTAGGTCCCCGGCAGGAAGGAGAGGGCTTTTTGCAGCCCCGACCCGAAGGAGGAGATCGGCATATACGCTCCGCACAGGAAGCCGTACCCCGCGCTGACGATGGTGCCGACCGCCGAAATTTGCCCCTGCGTCGAGAAAAACAGGTTGAGGATCGAGGAAAGCGCCGTCCCGAACAGGGCGAGCAGCAGGACGTCGAGGAAGAGCAGCAGCACATCCGCCGCCGACAGATACCACCCCGCCAGCGCGACGTAGGCGAGGCAGACGCCCGTCGCCGTGAAGCAGATCGTGAGGGTGCAGACCAGCGCGGCGAGATAATAACTCATCGAAAGCAGCGCGGGGCGCACCGGGGAGATTTTCAAATCCCGCACGGTGCCGTTCGCCTTGTCCTGCACGCTCAAAAAGTTGGCGCAAAAGGCGACCGTCACGCAGGACACCGCGAGGATCGACGAGATCAGCTGCCCGCTCACAAGCCCGTCGATCAGGCGGTCGGAAAGCGGAAGCGACGCCGGCAGCCGGGGCGCGACGCTGTCGCGGTAGACGTTGCCGAGGAACGTCACGTACAGCACGAGCAGGATCGCCGGCGTGATCAAAGAGGTCAGAAACATGCCCTTGTCCTTGAAAAACAGCTTGATGTTGCGCTTCGTCAGAACGGCAGCCGCATTCATTCCCGTTCACCTCCGGTCAGCTTTTTCCCGGTGACGGCTAAAAAGACGTCGTCCATTTTTCCCTTCGTGATCTCATAATCCGCGAAGACGTCGGGGTGCTGCAAAATCAGCTGCGTCGCCGCCTTTGTGTTCGGGACAAACAGGCGAAACGCGTCTTTTGTCGGCTCGTATGCCGTCCCGAGGCATTTCACCTGCGCCTCGCTTACCCCGTAGAGCGTGATATAGTCCCCGGTGTAGGCATTTTTGAGCGCGAGCGGCGTCCCCTGTGCGGCGATTTTTCCGCTGTCGAGCAGGACGACGTTGTCCGCTTCGGCGGCCTCCTCCATGTAGTGCGTCGTCAGAAAGACGGTCATGTTCTCGGTCTTGCGAAGGGAAGAGACGACGTCCCAGAGGTTTTTGCGCGTCTGCGGGTCGAGCCCCGTCGTCGGCTCGTCGAGAATCAGGATCTTCGGGCTGTGAAACAGCGCGCGGGCGATGTCGATCCGCCGGCGCTGTCCGCCCGAGAGCTTGCCGACCGTCCGCTTTAAAAGCTCCCCGAACCCGAGCAGCTCGGAAAGCACGGCGAGCCGTTCGCGGAAGGCGTTCCCGACGATCCCGTACAGCGCGGCGCGACTTTCGAGGTTGTCATAAACGGACAGCGCCGCGTCCAGAACGGAATTCTGAAAAACGACGCCGAGCTTCCGCTTGATCGCAACCGGGTCGCGGTCGAGGTCGTGCCCGTCGATGATGACCTCGCCGCTGTCCTTCGACAGCTGCCCGCACAGAATGTTGATGGTCGTCGATTTGCCCGCGCCGTTGATGCCGAGAAAGGCAAAGAGCTCGCCCTCGCGCACGTCGAAGCTCAAATCCTGCACGGCCTTGACGTCGCGATAGCTTTTGTTCAGGTGCCGAATCTGAATCACGTGTTCCATCTGCGTTTCTCCTTCGCGAAAAAAGCCCGCACGGCGTTATTTCTTGCTGCGGGCAAAGCGCTCGACGACCGTCTCGTATCGTTGATAGGCGGCCGTGATGGAATCCTCCCAGGAGAGATAGACCTTTTCGGCAGCCGCCTTGCCGAGCCGCTGCAGGCAGTCGGGCGCGTTTGCCGCCTCGACGATTTTCTGCGCGCAGCTTTCCACGGTTTCCTCGGCGAGCAGCCCCGAAACGCCGTCGGTCACACCCTCCGCCGCGCAGCTGCCCCGCACCAGCAGGGAAGCGCAGTCGCAGGCTGCCGCCTCCTTGACGACCAGCCCCGAGGTGTCGTAGGTCGAGGGAAACAGAAAGAGGTTCGCGCGGCTGTAAAAGGCGCGCAGCCGCTCCCGGTCGTAGACCGCGCCGGTGAAGATCAGCCGGTCGGCAAGCCCGATCTCGCGGGCGTAATGCTCGACGGCAGGCCGGTCGGGCCCGTCGCCGACAAACAGCGCCCGGAAGGCGATCCCCGCCGCCGCGACCTCGCGCAGCGTGTCAAGGATCAGCTTGAGGTTTTTGTACCACATCATCCGCCCGACAAACAGGAAAATGCGCTCCCCCGGCTCGAGTTGGTACATCCGTTCGATCTCCTCGACCCGCGCCGGCTCGGCTCTGCCCCTGCGGAAATCGGTGCCGTTCGGCATGACGACGACGTCGCCGTGATACCCGATGTTGCGCAGGCTCTCGACGGCGCCCTGCGAGACCGCCCAGACCTCGTCGGCAAAGCCGATGTTGCGCAGCACAAAGCGGCGGCAAAGCTTGTTGAAATGGCGGTTCGTGATGTATCGGTCGAGGTCGACGTCAAATTTGGTGTGATAGGTAAAAACGATCGGCTTTTTGCTGCGCTTCGGACCGAGCGTCACCTCGTGCGCGAGCACCGCCGTAGCGAAGGGGCAGTGCACGTGCAGCAGGTCGAACTGCTTGTTTTTGAGCTCGGTCACCGTGACGGGGGAGAAGGGATTGCCCACGCGATAGGGCATCTGCCCGCCGAAATGCAGGGAAGCGAAGCGGAAAACCTCGAAGGGGTAGTGATCGACGACGTTGGGATATTTCGGCGTGACGACGACGGCGCGCCCGAACCGCGCGTTGATGACCTGCGCGTAATTGAGCACGGCGTTGGCGACGCCGTCGATAGTGGGGGGAAACGAATCGTTGAACAATCCGACCTTCAGCTCCATGCGACCGCCTCCTTTTCGATGAATTTCACCCTTTTATTATACGGTTTGCGCGCGCGTAAGTCAAGAAAAAAGGCGCCTTCCCGAACCGGAAAGACGCCCCGAATCCAGCATCGCTTATTTCATGCTGTTTTCGTAGGATTCGATCATCTTCTTGACCATCTGGCCGCCGACGGAACCGGCCTGCTTCGAGGTCAGATCGCCGTTGTAACCCTGCTTGAGGTTCACGCCGACTTCGCTCGCAGCCTCCATCTTGAACCGATTGAGCGCCTCACGCGCCTCCGGCACAACATTCTTGTTCGACATTTCAACTTTCACTCCTTCATTCACGTTTTCGTTTGCGTTTGCAGTAGTATTTTGTGAGAAACAAAACCGATTATGAAATCCAATTTTAAGAATTTTTGTCTTTTTCTGGCGGACGGAAATTTCGGGTCAAAATAAATTCCGTATCGTGCGCCTGCCTCGCTTTTTTAAAAAAGAACATTATAATAAGACGTCGCGGCGGCAATCGTGCCTTTCCGTAAATCTCGATTTTTCCCGTCTAATCCGCTCCCGCCCGGGCATACTATGGATAACTGTACTTTGTGCGGGAGGGGTTTTGGTGCATACGGTTGTTTTGTTCAGCGAGCCGGAAAATCCGGTGCTCGCGCAGGTGCTCGGAGTGTTCGGGCGGCTGGGGGCGACGGTGGTCTCGCCTTCTCGGGTGCGGCAGGGCGACGGGGCGCTGACCGTCGTTTACCAGCCGCATTACACGGCGCTTGCCGCCGACGCCGGGATCGCGCTGTTTCTCAATCAGGCGCCGCTCGACCGGCTGCCGCGGCTGCCCGAGGACTTCTTCGGCGTCTGCGATTCGTCCAACCGCTGGGCGCTGCGGGCGCTGATGGCGGGCGGCTGCCGGACGCTGACGAGCGGCATGGGCTCGCGCGACACGCTGACCTGCTCGAGCCTTTCGGACACGGCGGCGGTGCTCAGCCTCCGGCGCCGGGCGGCCTTGCCGGGCAGCGCCGCCGTCGAGCCGGGCGACTTTCCCGTCCGCCTTGCAAGCCCCTACGAGCCCGCCTGCATCCTCGCCGCCGGTGCCGTGACGCTGCTGACCGGAAAACTGCCCGAATGCTTTTAAGCAAACGAAAACCCGCCGACAAAGGGCGGGTTTTTTGCGCGGGGAAGGCGTTATTTTTTCTCGACAGTGTAGCTCGCGCGGTTGTAGTCGACGGTGATGGCGGTGCCGTCGGAGAAGGTCGAGCGGTAGACGCCGGGGGCGAGCTTTTCGTGGCGGTCGAAATAGGCGGTTTGCAGCGGGGCGAGGATTTTGTTGAGCTCCTGTCCCTCCCGCAGCTGCAAGACACTGCGCTCGAGCTGTTCTTGCGTGTCGCAGACGAGGTCGTTTTTCGCCGCCGCACGCCAGTCGCCGCGGAAATTCCAGTAAAAATAGAAGCTCGGGCGGCCGCCGTATTCGAGCAGCCGCAGCTTGCCCGTCGGCTCGTCGCGCGCCGGGAAGTTGAGGGTCTCGTACATGTTGGGGTTGCTCAAAATCACGCCGTGGTAGACGAGCTGCCAGAACGGCACCTTTTCGTCGCAGAGCGGGTTGAGCTTGTAGGTGCCGTAATAATCGGTGTTGAGGGCATAGTCGAGGTATTTCGCGCCGAAATCGTAACCGCCCTCGGACGAGTAACCGCCGAAGGTCTCGGACGCGTAGGCCATCAGGCGGCGGCTGGTCTCGATGCTCTCGACGACGTTGAGCGGGTGGTCGGGGTGGCTGCACAGGCGCGGCATGACGATGCTCAGCACGTCAATATAATGCAGGCCGCGGAAGCCGAAATCCGCCAGCTTCGGGTAAATTTCCTGCGCCTGCCGCAGCGCGACGGTCGGGCAGAGCCAGTACATCTGCCCGGCGCTCCAGCGGTTCGGGTCGTCGACGAGCTCGCCGGTCGGGGTGCGGGTCAGGTCGTCGGCGCTCCAGTTTTCGGCGATCTCGTAGGCGTCGGTGCTGTTGGTGTGGCAGGTGATCTGGTAGCCGAGCGCGTGCGCCTTGTCGATCAGGCGGCGCAGCTCCTCCTCGCCGCCGAGCGCTTCCTCGACGGGGAAGACCTGCGGATAGCGGCCGTCATGTCCCTTGCAGTTCCAG
>CANQSG010000125.1 GCA_947626485.1 uncultured Clostridia bacterium
CGAGGTCGGCGGCGGGCGTCACCACGGCGTAAAGCGCGCTGTTGTAGGCCTCCTGCTCGATGGATTCCACCTGCCCTACCAGCAGCCCCTCGGGGAAAAAGCCGCCGCCCGAGGTGACGATATAATCCCCCACCGCGACCGAACAGGTGCGTGCGAGGTTGTAAAGCCGGGTCTGTTTTTTCTCGGCGAGGGCGAGGCTGCCCGAAACGACGCCGGCGTCCCGCGTCCGGCGGTCGAAGCCGCCCGCCTGCAGTTCGGCGCTCAACACCGTCGTGACCTTCGAATAGGTCAGCCCGACCTCGGATATGTAGCCGACGAGGCCGGAGGAGGTGATGACGGGGTCGTGGGGCGAGATGCCGTTCTGGCTGCCCTTGTTGATCGAAAAGCCGCCGAAGGGGTCCTCGGCGTCGCGGGCAATGCGCATCGCGGGTTCAAATTGAAAATCCGGGTTCTGCTCCTTGATCTCGAGGTATTCGCGCAGAAATTCGTTTTCGGTGACGGCCTGCTGATAGCCGAGCAGGTCGGAGGTCAGGCGGTCGACCTCGGATTGCAGCGAGGCGTTTTCGAGCAGCACGGCGTCGGCGCCCTGCAGGCGGTCGGCAAAGTCCCGGAAAAAGGAGGAGACCGCCGTCGCGGCGTGTTGAAACGGGGCGGCAACGGTGCCGAGCAGGTTGGCCTGCGGCGCGATAAAGCCGCCGATCAGCCCTGCCGCCACCGAAAGCACCAGCACGACCGAAACGACGACGACCGCCACTTTAAACGGTTTGCTTCGAAAGAAAAAGCGCACGGGAACTCTGCCTCCTGCCGTTTGTTACCGGAAATACCGGCCGCGCCGGAACACGTAATGGTCGAAGTTGCCGTTGCCGGATTCGAGCCGCTTCGCCGTGCCGAGCACGACGCAGTCGAGCGGGTTTTCGGCGACCGAAACGGGCATGCCCGTCTCCCGCGCGATGAGCTCGGCAAGCCCGCGCAGCAGCGCCCCGCCGCCCGTCAGCGTGATGCCGCGGTCGATGATGTCGGCGGCGAGCTCGGGCGGGGTTTTTTCGAGCGTCAGGCGAATCGCGTCGATGATCTGGCCGATCGAATCCGCCATCGCGTCGCGCACCTCCTGCGAGGAGACGACGATGTTTTTCGGCAGCCCGTCCACCAAATTTCGCCCCTTGATCTCGATGCTCGTCTCGTCCTCGTAGGGGATGGCGGAGCCGATTTCGAGCTTGATCTGCTCGGCGGTGCGTTCGCCGATGAGCAGGTTGTATTTTTTGCGGATGAAGTTGATGATGGACTCGTCCAGATCGTCGCCCGCGACGCGCACCGACTGCGCCGTGACGATGTCGCCCAGCGAGATCACGGCGACCTCCGAGGTGCCGCCGCCGATGTCGACGACCATGCTGCCCGTCGCGTCCGAGACCGGCAGGGACGCCCCGACCGCCGCCGCCATCGGCTCCTCGATGAGGTCGACCTCGGTCGCGCCCGCCTGCTTGGCGGCGTCGTAAACCGCGCGGCTTTCGACCTCGGTCACGCCGGCGGGGATGCAGATGACGACCCGCACCCGCGAGAACAGCGAGCCCTTGAGCGCCTGCTTGATGAAGCGCTTGAGCATGGCGGCCGTCACGTCGAAATCGGCGATCACGCCGTCCTTCAGCGGGCGCACCGCGACGATGGAGCCGGGCGTGCGCCCCATCATTTCCTTGGCCTCCCGCCCGACGGCGCGGACGATGTCGCTGCGCACGTCGTACGCCACGACGGAGGGCTCGCGCATGATGATGCCCTTGCCCTTGACGCAGACCAGCGTGTTGGCGGTTCCGAGGTCGATGCCGATGTCTCTTGTAAACATGGTATTTTTTATCTCACCTTTTCTTGTGTGGTAGCTTTATTTACTGCGCCGGCGCGGCGGCAAGGATCTTGTCCGGCGCGCGCTTCGGGATGACAAAACGCAGGGCGTCGTGCAGAATCGAAATTTCCGTCCGGTCGGCGCCCGAGGCCTGCTCGCCGTCGAGCGTCCAGGGCAGGTTTTCGCCGCCCGTGACCGTCAGGGACGAGGTGTGCCGGAATTCGAGGCAGGGGTCGGAGAAATCGTCGAAATTCTGGCAGAGCAGGGCGGAAACGATGCCTTGCAGCTGCGACGCGTGCTCCGGCTTGCGCACGAGGACGACCTCGAAAACGCCGTCGTTGAGCTTGACGCGGGTGTCGCGGTATTTCAGCACGCCGCCGACCGACAGCGAATTCGAAACCGCGCCGAAGATGAAATCGCCTTCGCAGACGCTGCCGTCGTCGAACTGAACCGACAGCGTGTGGGGCTTGATGTTGCCGAGGCTTTTGATGCCCTCGAAGAAATACGCCGCCTGGCCGAGCACGTTTTTGACGTCCTGCGGCGTGGAATAGGACGCCTCGGTGAAGGCGCCGAAGGAGGCGGTGTAGGAGAAATAACGATCGCAAAAGCGGCCGATGTCGAGCGGCGTTTCGATCCCCTCGACGACGTCGCGCGCCGCGCGCAGGAGGTTGCCGGACATTTTCAGCCCGGACGACCACTCGTTGAGCGTCCCCGCCGGCAGGTAGCCGAGGCGGCAGGTGTGCCCGCCCTCGAGCATTCCGGTGATGACCTCGTTGAGGGTGCCGTCGCCGCCGCTGCAAACGATGAGGTCGTAGCTTTTCGGCAGCGTTCGGACGACGCGCGTCGCGTCCTGCGGGGCGCTCGTCGGGTAGACCGTGACGCAGTATCCCGCCTCGGAAAAGATCTGCACGACCTGCAGCAGCGCGGGTTTGATCTTGCGGGTGCCGGAACAGGGGTTGACGACCAGAAACAGCTTTTTCTTCATCGCGCGAGCCCTCCTATTCTTTCATTATAATGAAAGAATTTCCTCTTTGCAACGGTTTTATCCGAAATTCATAAACATTTTATTTTTTCGCGGCGGAAAAGTCGATCGGCTCACTCGCGGTCGCGTTGAGGCCGACGTCGGCGAGGTTGCCGGCGGCGAATTCGAAGGCGGCCTGCGCGCCGACCATGGCGGCGTTGTCCCCGCAGAGCGAGAGGGGCGGAAAGCAGAGCCGGATGCCGCGCTTTTTGCATTCCTGTGTCATGCGGGCGCGCAGCTCGCTGTTGGCGGAGACCCCGCCGGCGAGGACGAGGGTCTTGTGGCCGAAAGCCTCGGCGGCGGCGAGGGTGCGCGAGACGAGCAGATCGCAGACCGCCCTGCGCACCGTGGCGGCGAGCACCGGGACGTCGACCGCTTCGCCGATCTGTTCGGCGTGGTGCAACCGGTTGACGACGGCGGTTTTCAGGCCGGAAAAGCTGAAATCGTAGGGGCAGCCGTCGACCGCCGGGTGGGGCAGTTCATGGCGCGCCGGGTCGGCGGTTGTCGCGATGCGGTCGAGGTGGACGCCGCCGGGATAGGGCAGCCCCATCGCCCGCGCGGTCTTGTCGAAGCACTCCCCCGCCGCGTCGTCCCGGGTGCGGCCGATTACGCGAAAATCGGTGTAGCCGTTCACCTCGACGAGCAGCGTGTTCCCGCCCGAGACCATCAGGCAGAGAAAGGGCGGCGTAAGGTCGGGATGGGCGATGTAATTCGCGGCGATGTGGGCGCGCAGGTGGTGCACGGGAATAAGCGGGACGCCGTAACCGAGGGCGAGCCCCTTCGCGAAATTGACGCCGACGAGCAGCGCCCCGATGAGCCCGGGGGCGAAGGTGACGGCGACGGCGTCGGGCGCGGCAAGACCCGCGTCGGCGAGGGCGCGGCGGACGACGGCCGCGATGTGCTCGGTGTGGCGGCGGGAGGCGATCTCGGGCACGACGCCGCCGTAGACCTGATGCTCGGCGATCTGGGTGTCGACAACGCTCGAGCACACCGTCCGCCCCTCGACAACGGCGGCCGCCGTCTCGTCGCAGGAGGATTCAATGGCGAGGATCTTCATGCAAAAACTCCTTTGTCATCAGGATGGCGTCCTCGGTCGGGGCGGTGTAAAACCGCGGACGGCGACCGACCGGGCGGAATCCGGCGCCGGCATACAGCGCCTGTGCGGCGAGGTTTGTCTCGCGCACTTCGAGGGTCAAAAAGGTAAGGTTCTCCGCCCGCGCGAGGTTGCAGAGCGAAGCGAGCAGCGCCCGACCGACGCCCTGCCGCCGACAAAACGGGGCGACGGCGAGGTTTGTCAAATACCCCTCGTCGAGCGCGATTTGCAGCCCGCAATAGCCGCAGAGCCGCCCGCCGCGTTTCGCCGTCAAAAACCGGACGCCCGCCGCAGCCGAAGAGCGCAGCGCGTCGACCGACCAGGGCGCGGAAAAGCAGACCCGCTCGAGGGCGGCGACGGCTTCGAAATCGGCGTCCGTCACCGGGGCGATGAGAAGTTCATCCGGCATTTTCCAGCCTCCGCATCAATTCCGGCAGCGCGGCGAGAATCGCGTCGCGGCAGGCGCGGTAGTCTTCAAGATCGCCGCCGAAGGGGTCGGGAATGCCACCGCTGAGCACACAAAGCTTTTCGGCAGGCACCCCGGCGCGCAGCAGCACCTGTCGGTGCGATTCGGTCATGCAGACGACGGCGTCGAATTGCGCGAGCATCGCCTCGGTCAGCTGTCGGGCGGGGCGGTTTTCGAGGACGACGCCGCATTCGCGCAGGGCGGCGGACGCCGGTGCGGAAAGATTTCCCCCGGCGGCAAGCCCGGCGCTCTCGGCTCGCCAGCCCGGCGGCGAAGAACGGTTGAAAAGCGCCTCGGCCATCGGGCTGCGGCAGGTGTTGCCCGTGCAGACAAACAGCACCCGTTTCACCGGCTTCCTCCCCTTCCCTTTTTTCGCAAGATTTTTAATTCTTGGCGTCGTACCAGCTTGCGCCGCTGTGGACGTCGACGGTCAACCGGACGGAAAGCTGCGCGGCGTGTTCCATTTCCTCGCGCAGCAGCGCGCAAACCCGCTCGGCGAGGTCGGCGCGGGCTTCGACGATGAGCTCGTCATGCACCTGCAGGATCAGCGTCGCGTCGAGCCCCTCGTTCGCGAGGCGGTCGCGCACCCGAATCATGGCGATTTTGATGATGTCGGCGGCGGTGCCCTGGATCGGCATGTTGCGGGCGACCCGCTCGCCGAAGGCGCGCAGCGGCGCGTTGGCGGATGTGAGCTCCGGCAGATAGCGGCGGCGGCCGAAGAGCGTCGTCACATAACCGTCGGCGCGCGCCTGCTCGATGATGCGGTGCATATAAGCGTCGACCTGCGGATAGGTCGCGAGATAGCTTTTGATATAGCGGTCGGCCTCGGCGCGGGTGACGCCGATGTCCTTCGAGAGCGAAAAGGCGCCGATGCCGTAGACAATGCCGAAATTGACGGCCTTCGCGCGGCTGCGCATCAGGGGCGTCACGAGCTCGGGCGGCATGCCGAAGACCTGCGAAGCGGTCAGCGTGTGGATGTCGACGCCCTCGTTGAAGGCGCGCTGCATCGCCGCGTCGCCCGAAATATGCGCCAGCACCCGCAGCTCGATCTGGGAATAGTCGGCGTCGCAGAGCAGATAGCCGGGCTTCGCGCGGAAGAATTTGCGCAGCTCGCGCCCCTGCGGCTGGCGGACGGGGATATTTTGCAGGTTCGGCTCGGTCGAGCTGATGCGCCCGGTGCGGGTCTCGGTCTGGTTGAAGGTGGAATGCACCCTGCCGTCCGCCCCGACGGCCTTTAACAGCCCGTCGCAATAGGTCGATTTCAGCTTGGCGAGCTGGCGGTATTCGAGCAGCAGCGAGACGACGGGGTGGGCGTCGCGCAGGCTTTCGAGGACTTCGGCGTTGGTGGAATAGCCGTTTTTGGTCTTTTTGCGCGCCGGCAGTCCCAGCCGCTCGAAGAGCACCACCCCGAGCTGGCGGGGGCTGTTGAG
>CANQSG010000126.1 GCA_947626485.1 uncultured Clostridia bacterium
TTCGCAAGGCGCGGTCACGATCGAAGGCGCGCAGGCGGCTGCATCGGCGAGACCTCCTCGCTCATGCTGCTCATCGGCGGCCTTTACCTCTGCCTGCGCCGCGTCATTTCGCCGCTGATCCCGGTCTGCTTTATCGGCACGGCGGCGCTGGCGGGCTGGGCGCTCGGGCTCGACCCGCTGCTGACGATTTTCAGCGGCGGTCTGCTGCTCGGCGCGATCTTCATGGCGACCGATTACGTCACCAGCCCGACCCGCCCCTGGGGCAAGGTGATCTTCGGCGTGGGCTGCGGCCTGCTCACCGTTTTGATCCGCAAATTCGGCAGCCTGCCGGAGGGCGTGTCCTATTCGATTCTGCTGATGAACATTCTCGTCCCGCACATCAACCGGCTGACGACGCCGAAACCCTTTGGATGGGAGGCGCCGAACGCATGAAAGCTGATTGGAAAGCGATTTTACGGCCGACGCTGGTGCTAACGCTCATCTGCCTGCTCATCACGGCGGCGCTGGCGGGGACGAACCTGCTGACCGCCGACCGCATCGCCGCCCTCGCGCAGCAAAAGCAGGAGCAGACGATGCAGTCCCTCGTCGAGGCCGACCGGTTTGAAGAACAGCAGCTGCCCGGCGACATCGTCTATTACGTCGGCTACCGGGGCGACGCCCCCGACAGCTACGTCTTCCTGACCGAGGGCAAGGGCTACGGCGGCGCGGTCTCGGTCATGACGGCCTTTGCGCCCGACGGCGCGGTGCGTGCCGTCGCCGTGACCGACGTCTCGAACGAGACGCCCGGCCTCGGGCAAAACGCCGTACATTCCGATTTCACCGATCAATTCGCCGGAAAAACGGCAGAAAAGCTGACCGCCGTCAAGCACGGCAGCGGCAGCGGAGCGGAGGATGAGATCGACGCGCTGACCGGCGCGACCTTCACCTCCCGCGCGGTGACCGAAGCCGTCAATCTGGCGCGTAAACAGTTCCGCCAGGTGAACACGAATCCGACAGGGGAAGGAGGCGCACAGGAATGAAACAGAACTACTGGAACACGTTTTCCAAGGGCATTTTGAAGGAAAATCCCGTGCTGCGGCTGGTGCTCGGCACCTGCCCGACCCTTGCGATCACGACGGCGGCGGTCAACGGCATCGGCATGGGGCTCGCCGCGACGCTGGTGCTGGTGGGGTCGAACCTCGCGATCTCCCTGCTGCGCAACGTCATTCCCGACCGGGTGCGCATTCCGGCGTTCATCACGATCATCGCCGGCTTCGTCACGATCGTGCAGATGCTCGTCAAAGCCTTCCTGCCCGCCATCGACAGCGCGCTGGGCATTTACCTGCCGCTGATCGTCGTCAACTGCATCATTCTCGCCCGCGCCGAGATGTTCGCCTGTAAAAATCCCGTCCTGCCGAGCGTCCTCGACGGCCTCGGCATGGGCATCGGCTTCACGGCGACGCTCGTGGCGATGGGCGCCATTCGCGAGCTGCTCGGCAACGGCACCCTCTTCGGTCTGCCGATCACCTCGAATCTTCTTCCCCCGATGCTCGTCATGATTCTGCCGCCCGGCGGCTTCTTCGTTTTCGGCGTGCTCGTCGCGCTGTCCAACCGGCTTGCGGCGCGGCAGGGCAAGCGCCCGGCGCGCGACCTCTCCTGCGAGGGCTGTCCCGCCCGCGAGAGCTGCACCGGCTGTGACGCCGCTTCGACGCCCGAAACCGAAACGGCGCCCGAAGCAGCGCCGGAAGAGGCAAAAGCCGCACCCGAAGAAGCGGCGCGAGAGGAGGCGCAGGGCGAATGACGACAAGACTTGTGACAATTCTGCTCGCCGGGATCCTCACGAACAACATGGTGCTCTCGAAGTTCCTCGGCATCTGCCCCTTCCTCGGCGTCTCGAAAAAGCTGAACACCGCGCTGAGCATGAGCGTCGCCGTGATCTTCGTCATGCTCATCGCGACGGCGGTGACCTGGCCGGTTTACGCGCTGCTGCTCGTGCCGGCGGGGCTCGAATACCTGCAAACCATCGTCTTTATCCTCATCATCGCGGCGCTCGTGCAGCTCGTCGAGATCGTGCTCAAGCGCTTCCTGCCGCCGGTCTACCGCGCGCTCGGCATTTACCTGCCGCTGATTACGACCAACTGCGCGGTGCTGGGGATCACGATTTTGAACTTCACCGATTCGCTGACCTTTGTCGAATCGCTCTGCAATGCGCTGGGCGCCGGGCTCGGGTTTATGCTCGCGATGGTGCTCTTCGCCGGCGTCCGCTCCCGGTTGGAGACGAGCGACGTCCCCGCCGCCCTGCAGGGTCTGCCGATCACGCTGATCTCGGCGTCGCTCGTCGCGCTGTCCTTTTTGGGCTTCGCCGGCGTCGTCGGATAAAGGAGGAGAAGACAAATGAATCTCTGGCTTCCGATCCTCATTGTCGGCGTCATCGGCCTGATCGCCGGGCTCGGGCTGTCGATCGCCTCGGTGCTGATGCAGGTGCCGGTCGACGAGACCGAGCAAAAGGTGCGCGCGGCGCTGCCCGGCGCGAACTGCGGCGCCTGCGGCTTTTCGGGCTGTGACGGATACGCCGCCGCCATCGCCAAAGGGGAAGCCCCGCCCGACCGCTGCGCCCCCGGCGGCGCCGACACCGCCGCCGCCCTTTCCGAGCTGCTCGGCGTGACGGTCACGCTCGAACCGAAACGCGCCTGCGTCGCCTGCGGCGGGAACTGTGACGCCGTCGGCCAAAAGCTCGAATACCGCGGCATTCCGACCTGCGCCGCCGCCGCCCAGCTTTACGGCGGTCCCTCCGCCTGCGCCTTCGGCTGTATCGGCCTCGGCGACTGCGCGCAGGCCTGCCCTTACGGGGCGATCTCGGTGCAAAACGGCGTCGCGTCGGTCGACCCGGCGCTCTGCACCGGCTGCGGCGCCTGCGTCAAGGCCTGCCCGAAGGGCGTGCTCTCCCTGCGCCCCGCCGAACCGGCGCGCCCGCTCGTGCGCTGCCACAACACGCAGAAGGGCGCCGTCGCCCGCAAGATCTGCAAGGCGAGCTGCATCGGCTGCATGAAGTGCGCCAAGGTCTGCCCGGTGGGGGCGGCGAGCGTTTCGCAGAACCTCGCGAGTATCGACCCGGCGCTCTGCACCGGCTGCGGCGCCTGCGTCGAAGCCTGCCCGCAGCATTGTATCGAGGGCTGATTATCCCCAAAAAAGAAAAGACCGTTTGCCGCGCGGGAGTTCCCGGCGGAGGCGGTCTTTTTTGCTATGTTACTCAGCGCATGGCGGCCTTCATCGAGGCGACGTAGTCCCGAATGTAGGGCGGCGCGTCGGTCCCGTGCTCGGCGAGCAGCCGGACGATGGCGGAGCCGACGATGACGCCGTCGGCGAGCGCGGACATCGCCTTTGCCTGCGGCGGGGTCGAAATGCCGAAGCCGATGGCGCAGGGGACGTCGGTCTGCTCCCGGATGTGGGAAACGATGGCGCCGAGGTCGGTCGTGATCTCGCTGCGCTCCCCCGTCACGCCGAGGCTCGAGACAAGGTAGAGGAACCCCTCGGCCTCGCGGGCGATCTTCGCAATACGTTGGTGCGAGGTCGGCGCGATGAGCGAGATAAAATCGACGCCGGCCTCCCGACAGGCGGGCAGAAATTCGTCCTTTTCCTCAAACGGCACGTCGGGCAGGATCAGCCCGTCGATCCCGACGTCGCGGCAGCGGTCGAGGAAGCGGGGAATGCCGTAGGAAAAGACGACGTTCGCATAGGTCATGAAGGCGAGGGGAACGCGAACGTCGCGCCGCAGCTCCCGCACGAGCTCAAAGACCCGGTCGGTCGTCGCGCCGCCCGCCAGCGCCCGCTGATTCGCCGCCTGAATGACGGGACCCTCCGCCGTCGGGTCGGAAAAGGGGATGCCGAGCTCGATCAAGTCCGCGCCCCCGGCGACGGCGGCGCGCACGGCGGCGGCGGTCGTTTCAAAATCGGGGTCGCCGCAGGTGATAAACGCGACAAATGCCTTGCCGTCGGCGAAGGCGCTGCGAATATTACTCATAAATATCCTCTCCTTTATAGCGGGCGATCGCGGCGCAGTCCTTGTCGCCCCGCCCCGAGATCGTGACGACGAGAATCTGATCGGGGCGCATGGTCGGCGCGAGCTTGCGGGCATAGGCGACGGCGTGCGCCGATTCGATGGCGGGAATGATGCCCTCGGTGCGCGAGAGATATTCGAAGGCGTCGACGGCTTCGTCGTCGGTGACCGGGACGTATTCCGCCCTGCCGATGTCGTGCAGATGGGCGTGCTCGGGGCCGACGCCGGGGTAATCCAGCCCCGCCGAGATCGAATAGACCGGCGCGATCTGGCCGTATTCGTCCTGGCAGAAATAGGATTTCATGCCGTGGAAAATGCCGAGCCGCCCGGTGTTGACGGTCGCGGCGGTCTCGAAGGTGTCGATGCCCCGCCCGGCTGCCTCGCAGCCGATGAGCCGCACGCCGGCGTCGGGGATGAAGTGGTAAAAGCTGCCGATGGCGTTCGACCCGCCGCCCACGCAGGCGAGCACGGCGTCGGGCAGCTTGCCCTCGCGTTCGAGCAGCTGGGCGCGAATCTCGCGGGAGATGACCGATTGGAAGTCCCGCACGATGGTCGGGAAGGGGTGGGGTCCCATGACCGAGCCGAGGCAATAATGGGTGTCGGAAATGCGGCTGACCCATTCGCGCATCGCCTCGGAAACGGCGTCCTTCAGCGTGGCGGTGCCGGATTTGACCGGGACGACCTCGGCGCCCAGCAGCCGCATGCGGTAGACGTTGAGCGCCTGCCGCACGGTGTCCTCTTCTCCCATGAAAATGACGCACTCCATGCCGAACAGCGCCGCCGCCGTCGCGGTGGCGACGCCGTGCTGTCCCGCGCCGGTCTCGGCGATCAGGCGGGTCTTGCCCATCTTCTTCGCGAGGAGCGCCTGGCCGAGGACGTTGTTGATCTTGTGCGACCCGGTGTGGTTGAGGTCCTCACGCTTGAGGTAAATTTTCGCGCCGCCGAGGTCCTTCGTCATCTTCTCGGCGTAGGTCAGGCGGGAGGGGCGGCCGGCGTACTCGTCGAGCAGGGCGCGCAGCTCCCGGTCAAACGCGGGGTCGTCTTTCAGGCGCAAATAGGCCTCTTCGAGCTCGATCACCGCGTTCATCAGCGTTTCGGGAATGTATTGGCCGCCGTGGATCCCGAAGCGGCCCTTCGGATTTGTCATTTGCTTTCTTCCTTTCTGACCGCCGCGCAAAATGCCCGCATTTTGGCGGCGTCTTTCACGCCGTTTGTCTCGATGCCGGTGCTGACGTCGACGCCGTAGGGACGCCACGCCGCGACGGCGGCCGCCACGTTGTCCGGGTGCAGCCCGCCCGCCAAAAAATACGGGCGGCGCAGTCCGGCGAGCAGCGACCAGTCGAAGGTCGTCCCCGTGCCGCTGCCGGCGTCGAGCAGGACGCAGTCGGCGCTGCTGCTTGACGCGGCGGCGACGTCGTTCGCCGAGCGCACCCGAAAGGCGCGCCAGATCGGCCGGTCGGTCAGGGCGCGCAGGTGGGCGACGGTCTCCTCGCTTTCCGCGCCGTGCAGCTGGGCGACGTCGATGACGCCGCGCCGCAGCAGGGCGGCGATCTCCTCCGGGGGCGCGTCGACGAAAACGCCGACCGCCGAAATGCCGGGGCGGAGCTGCCGTTTCAGGTCGGCTGCCTGCTGCGGGGTGACCCGCCGGGGGCTGCCGGGGGCGAAGACGAAGCCGATGTAATCCGGCTGTAACCGTCCGGCGGCCTCGATATCCTCCGGGCGGGAAAGGCCGCAGAGCTTGATCTTCGTCATCCCGCGGCACCCCGCAGGGCGGCGAGCGCCGGCTTGACGCCGGGATACAGG
>CANQSG010000127.1 GCA_947626485.1 uncultured Clostridia bacterium
ACCTACGAATGCAGCAGTCAAAGTGCTGTGTCTTACCGCTTGACGACACCCCAAAATATAAAAAAAGTGGGGTGGATAATCGGATTCGAACCGATGGCCTCCAGAGCCACAATCTGGCGCTCTAACCAACTGAGCTATACCCACCACATTCTATCGCGCGCCGAAAGACCCGCCAGTGTTTATTATAGCAAGGCGGCGGCGTTTTGTCAACAAAAAGATTTGCATTTCGCAAAGTTTCCCGCCTTTTTGCCCGTAGAACGACGCCCGCGCGCTTGACAGGGGCGCGGCGGGAATGGTATAATAAGGCAACAATCAAAAGCTCGGCAGACCGCCGGGCGGGAAATGAGGGAGTTCGGATGAAAACCTGTATTATGCAGCCGCCCTATTCGACCGACGGCAACGACGCCGAGCGCCTGTTTCAGGCGAAGCTCGACCTGCTCGAGCAGTGCGACGAGTCGCTCGATCTGATCGTTTTGCCGGAATACAGCGAGGTGCCCTGCGCCACTTCGACGCGCGAAGAGACCCTCGCGGTGCACGAGCGCTATATCGAGCCGCTGCTCGACGCCTGCAAGAAGACCGCCAAGCGCTGCGGCGCGGTGCTGTTTGTCAACGTGCTGACCCGCCAGCCGGGCGGTTACCGCAACACGACCCTCGCGTTTAACCGCGCGGGCGAACAGGTCGGCAGCTATTTCAAAAGGCACCTGCCGCCCTCGGAGGCGTGGCTCGACAACGAATATACCATGGCGCCCGGCGTGCCGGATATTTTAGAGATCGACGGCGTGCGCTACGCCTTTCTGACCTGCTACGATTTCTATTTTTACGAGGAGTTCCCCGCCATCGCGCGGCAGAAGCCCGACGTCATCATCGGCTGTTCCCTGCAACGCTCCGACACCCACGAGGCCATCGAAGTCATGTGCCGCTTCCTCGCCTACAACACGAACGCCTACGTCGTGCGCTCCTCGGTCAGCTTTGCCGAGGATTCGACGATCTGCGGGGCGAGCATGATCGTCGCCCCGACCGGCAAGGTGCTTGCGAACCTGAAGGGTCGCTTCGGGCTGGCGACGGCGGAATTCGACCCGGCAGACAAGTATTATAAACCGGCGGGTTACGGCAGCGCGCCGGCGCCGCATTACGTTTACATCGAAGCCGGGCGCAAGCCGTGGCTCTATCGCAACGCCGGCACCGCCATGATTCCAAACGAGGCGACGCTGCCCTATCCGCGCGTCTGCGCACACCAGGGTTGGCGGACCATCGCGCCCGAAAACAGCCTGCCCGCCTATGGCGCGGCGGTCGCGCTGGGGGCGGATGAGATCGAATTCGACATCTGGCCGACGGCGGACGGCGAGTTCGTCTCGATCCACGACCCGACGCTCGACCGCGTTTCGAACGGCACCGGCGCGGTCTCGTCCCACACCCTCGCCGAGCTCCAACAGCTCGATTTCGGCGTCAAATTCGTCGACAAATTCGGCGCGGCCTACACCGGGCTGCACATCGTAAAATTCACGGATATTCTCGAACAGTTCGCCGGGCAGACGATCCTCAACATTCACGTCAAGGAGCTCGACCGCCCCTACCCCACCGAGCTCGTGCAGAAGATCGTCGACCTCCTGCGGCAGTACGACTGCGAGGCGCATTGTTACCTGATGCTGACCTCGGACGAGGACATTCGCCGCTTCAAGGCCGCCGCGCCCGAGATCGCCTGCTGTGTCGGGCACGACGATCGCCGCCCCTGGGAGATCGTCGACCGCGCCATCACGCTCGGCGCGCAGAAGGTGCAGCTCTTTAAGCCCTTCTACAATCAGGAAATGATCGACAAGGCGCACGCCCACGGCATCCGCTGCAACCTCTTTTATGCCGACGATCCGGACGAGGCGCGTCGCGCGATCGAGATGGGGGTCGATACGATTTTGACGAACGATTACCTCCAGATCGCCTCGGCGGTCGGCCGTTACGGTATAAAAAAGCGCTGAACGCGCCCCTTTCCCGTCGCACAAAACAAAAAGCCGCGGCACAAGCGATTTATCGTCGTTTGTGCCGCGGTATCTTTTTGTGAAAATCAGACCGGGTTGCCGTTGCTGAGCCGCACCGGCTTGTCGGTATGCGCGCGCAGGGCGGCGGCGAAATCGGCAAGCGATTCCGGCGCGAGAAAGGCGGGATTCTGATAAACCGCCGCGCGCCCGAGCGCCGCGTATTTCGACAGGCCGAGCGGATGGTAGGGCTCGAGCTCGACCGCCTGCACGTTGGACAGCGACGCGGCGAGCGCACCCAAAGCAGCGGCGTGTTCGGGGCGCAGATTTTGGTCGGGGATGAGCGGACAGCGCAAAATGACGGGCTTGCCCCAGTCGTTTAGCTGCCGCAGATTTGCGAGGATCAACGCGTTGTCGACGCCGGTCAATTCCCGATGCCGCCGCGCGTCGAGCTCCTTGATATCATAAAGAAACAGATCGGTCTGCGCCGCCACCGCCCGCAGCGTCTCGGTCGGCGCATACCCGCAGGTCTCGATACAGGTGGAAACTCCGGCGTCGCGCGCGGCTTTCAGCAGGGCGCAGGCAAAATCCGGCTGCGCGAGGGGCTCCCCGCCCGACAGGGTCAGGCCGCCGGTCTCACCGTAAAAAGGGCGGTCGCAGAGAATTTCAGGCAGCAATTCGTCGAGCCCGACCGTCCGCCCGGTGCGTTCGAGGGCGCCGACGGGACAGCGGTCGGCGCAAGCGCCGCAGCCGGTACAACGCGCGCGGTCGAGCTCGTGCCGCCCGTCGATAACGCGGTGGGCGCCCTGCGGGCAGAGGTCGGCACAGGCGCCGCAGCCGGTGCATTTTTCGGCGTAGAAAAACACTTCCGGCCGGGCGACGTGACTTTCCGGATTGTGGCACCAGCGACAGCGCAGCGGGCAGCCCTTGAAATAGACGACGGTGCGAATGCCGGGGCCGTCATAAAGGGCGAAATGCTGGATTTCGAAGAGGTTGCCCTGCAAGGATTCCAAGTCAGCACCCCAGTTCCGCGCGGGCGATCAAGGCGTCCTGCATCTTTTTGGCAAGCCGGGTGAAGGGCTCGGTGTGGCCGCTGATGCGGATGAGCAGGTCGCCGTAGGCCTCCGGGTGCGCCTGCGCGTCGCGCAGGACGGCGGGGTCGGCGATGTTGATCTGAATGTGGGTGCCGCCCTCGCGGTGATAGGTCTCGACCATCGTGCGGATGCCGGCGCGACCCTTTTCGGTTTTCAGCAGGTCGGCCATCAGGTTGACGGTCATGGGCGCGCCGATCGGGAAGCGCTGCAGCGGAAGCGAGGCGGTCGAAAGCAGGACCTTCGTCGTGTCGCGGTGGGGCAGCAGCTCGCTGGCGGCGGCGCCGTAGGAATAATGGTCGCCGACCGCGCGGCCGTCGGGCGTCGCGGCGAGGCCGTCCGTCCAGATGTCGCCGGTGAAGATAAAGAGCGCCGGAGTCGCCGTGACAAGCTCATGCAGCGGATAGCGCGCGACGAGGTCGGAATAGAAGGTCGCCTGCCGCGACGCAAGGGCGTTGCTCTCGGGCGAGGCGGAACCGAAGCGGGCGGCGTACCGGCGCAGGGTCGAGCGCACCGCGCCGTCGGGATAATTCTGCGCGACCTGCGCGCGCAGCTCGTCGAGGGTGTCGGTGTGGGTGTCAAAGACAAAATGCTTGACGCAAAGCAGCGAGTCGGTGATCGTCCCGAGGCCGCCGAAGAGCACCGAGAAAATATTGTGCTCGGCGCCGAAATCCTCCGGCAGGCGGAGATTTTCGATGCAGCCGTCGAGGATCAGCCCGAGGAAAATGCTCGCCGAAGTCGTGCGGATGCGCTCGATTTTCTCCTGATAGGACGGCACCAAAACCGTCCGGTAATGCGTCTCAAGGTAGGCTTCCCAAGCCGCGAGGAAGTCGTCGAAGGTCTCAAACTTCTCTTCCTGCGCGAAAAACTTCGAAAAGATCGCGACGAGGACAACGTTGCCGGAGATCGTCCCGCCGAAGGTGTTGCCGTAGGGCGTCGCTTCGTAGCAGCCGACGTTGCAGAAGGTATTGGCCTGCGCCGCCGGGAAGCCGAAATCCTTGAGGGCGCGAATATAGACGCTGTCGTTTAAGAAAGAGGGCATCGCGCCGCCTGTTGCGAGCAGGTCGAGCGCCGCGTTCCAGACGGCGTCGGAGGTGTCGCTGCGGATCTTCAGGCTGACCGAGGGCTGCTCGAGGTGCAAAATCGTCTGCGCCTGCATAAACAGAACGGTCAGGTCGTTTTCGAAATAATTGCCCTGTTCGTCGCTGCCGCCGACGACGATGTTCTGGGTGTCGCGATCCATGCGGGAGAGCGCCAGCATGAAGTGGCAGATCTGTTCGAGGGCGCGGTCGCGGTCGAGCGTTCCGGCGGCGCATTCGGCGGCGTAGAGCTCGCCGAGGGTGCGGTCGAGGTTGCCGAAGGTCAGGGTGCCGGTGCGGGGCTTGACAAAAAGATAGCTGTGCGCCAGCAGGATGATTTGCAGCCCTTGCAGGAAGGTCTGCGGCCGGTGCGTCGTCAGAAAGCGGATGTCGCGCGACGCGCGCAGGAGGTTTTCCCCGCTTTCGCCTTCGGCGGTTTCGGCGGCCGCTTCGGCGGCGTCGGCGTGCCGGTTCAGATAGGTGACAAAGAGGTCGTAGGTGCGCAAATACGCGTCCTTGACCTGCGCCTGCGCGTCAGTTTCGGGCTTCGTCTGCAAGATCCGCGCCCGGATCTCGGGCAGGTCGTGGTCGATCAGGGAGGCGTAATCGGCGCAATAATGCCCGATGTCGCCGCCGAAAGCGTCGTTTTCCTTCCAGAATTCGGGCGGCAGCCAGTAAAGCCCCGGCGAGCCCTGCAAGAGCAGATCGCCGTCGATCAAGGGCGTAAAGGCCTCGGTATAGCGGGTCATGTAATCGAGCATGCGGGGGATCAGCGGCGTCCCGGCGATACGCTCGGCGTTCGCCTGTTTCAGCAGACGGGCGCGCAATTCCCGGTTGGCGACGTTGCAGGCCTTGGCGCGGCCGCCGACTTCCGACTTCAACTGCAAAACGGTTTTCATAAAAGAACCTCCCGAGCAACAGATTCCTGTCCGTATCCCAGCTCGCGCGAGAGCTTTTGGGTCTGGGCGAGCAAAAGCGGCGCATAGGTTTTGATCAATTCGTCGAGCGAATGGTTGACCGTGAGCGAAGCGATGCCGATCGAGGCGATGGCGTTTCCGGTGTAATCATAAACCGGGGCGGCGACGCAGACAACGCCGCGGCCGTATTCCTCGTTATCGACCGAAAAACCCCGCGCGCGGGTGTCGTCCATGTCCGGGTCGCGCAGAACAAAGGCTTTGAGCGCCTTGCCCGGGGCGGTGGTGTCGAGGGAATAACTCGCGCCGACCTGCCCGCGGATGCCGGCGACGCCCTGCGCGTCCATCTGCGCGATGTAGACCGCGCGGTTTTCGTAGAGCACCGCCATCTGGATGCACTCCCCCGTTTTGTCGTTCAGCTCGCGCAAATAGGGCGTCGCGCAGCGCAGCAGCGTCTTGCGGCCGAGGGCGCAGCTACCGAGGCGAAAGAGCTGCAACGAGAGCGAATAGCGGCCGGTTTCGGGCTGCATGACCGCCCAGCCCGCCTCGGTCAGGACGCCGAGCGTGCGGGAGATCATGTTTTTGTTCAGCCCCGTCAAAACGCTCAATTCCGCAAGGCCGACCGGCTGTTCCGCCCCCGCGAGCGCTTCGACGATCTTAACGGTCGCAGCCGCGGCGGGCGCGCGA
>CANQSG010000128.1 GCA_947626485.1 uncultured Clostridia bacterium
TTCCCGTTACAAGAATGCTATATGCCGGCGGGAGGAAAATTATTCCCGCAGCAGGCAGACCGCGTGCGCCGCGACGCCGGCGAGCGACCCGGTGAAGCCGAGCTTTTCCTCGGTCGTCGCCTTGACGTTGACCCGCCGCGCGTCGATGCCGCAGCAGGCGGCGATGTTGCGGCGCATTTCGTCGAGATAGGGCGCGAGCTTGGGCGCCTGGGCGATGACGGTCGCGTCGATATTTTCGACCGCAAAGCCCGCTTCGGCGATCTTTTCGCAGACCCGCCGCAGCAAAATCGTGCTGTCGATACCGGCAAACGCCGGGTCGGTGTCGGGAAAATGGCGGCCGATGTCGCCGAGCGCAGCCGCGCCGAGCAGCGCGTCGCAGACGGCGTGGAGCAGGACGTCGGCGTCGGAATGGCCGAGCAGGCCGCGGTCGAACGGCACCGTCACGCCGCCGAGCACCAGCCGCCGCCCCGCCTCGTAGCGGTGGACGTCGTAGCCGTGTCCGATCCTCATTCGGATTCCTCCTGTTCGAGATAGGCCTTTGCGACGGCGAAATCCTCGGGCGTCGTCAGCTTCAGGTTGTGGTAGTCCCCTTCCACCAGCCGGACGGGGTAACCCGCCGCTTCGAGCAGCGCGCAGTCGTCGGTATAGCGGTTCTCGCCCGCCTTGGCGAGGGCGTCGCGGTAGTCATCCAGCCGGAAGCCCTGCGGCGTCTGCATGGCGAAAAGCCCGTCGCGCTGCAGCGTCTCGGTCACGATGCCGTCGGCGTCGGCGCGCTTGATCGTATCCTTGACCGGGACGGCGCAGGCGGCGGTGCCGTTCGAACGCACCGCTTGCGCGACGCGAGCGATGACGGCTTCGGTGACGAGGGGGCGGGCGCCGTCGTGCACGAGCGCCATGGTCTCACCTTCCCCGAGCCGCCCGACGCCGATGGCGACGGAGGCCTGCCGGTCTTCCCCGCCGGCGACGAGGTCGGCGCATTTGCGGACGGAATAGCGTTCGAGAAGCTGCTGCGCCCAGAGCAGGTCGTCCTGCCGCGCGACGAGGACGATGCGGCTGATCTGTTCGCTGCGCTCGAAAGCGAGCAGCGTGCGGGCGAGCACCGGGACGCCGAGCAGCGTCTCGCGGGTCTTGTTTTTGCCGCCCATGCGCGTCGAGCCGCCGGCGGCGACGATGACGACGGGCAGCGGTTCGACCTGCGGGGTCTCCCTCGTTTCGTATTGCAGTTGAAAATCCAGTTCCAAACTCATTCGTTTTTCCGCCTTTCGCGCCGCCGCAGGGGCGAGGATGGGGCAAAGAATTCGTGCGTCAGCCCGGCAAAGAGGACGCCGAGCGACCAGCCCGCCAGCACGTCGGTCAGGTAATGCGCGCCGAAATAGACGCGCGAAAAGCCGATGCAGCAGGGCAGCAAACAGAGCGCCGTACAAAGAAGGAGGCGCGCCGGGCGGCGGGTCAGCAGCGGCAAAAGCGCCAGCAGAACGCTTAAATACAACGTCATGTTGTTCATGGAATGGCCGCTCGGAAAGCTGTACCCCGAGACCTCGATTAAACGGTCGACGGCGGGGCGCGGCCGGGCGAAAAGGTATTTGAGCGCCGTGTTGCAAAGCCAGGAGAGCGTCACCGCCACGGCGGCGGGCAGCCCGACGCGCCGCCGGGTGACGGGCAGCAAAAGCAGCAGAAGCAGCAGGCCGATCACCCCGACTGTATCGCCGAGGCGGGTCAAGCCCAGCATGACGCCGCGCAGCAGCGGGGCGCGGCAGGCAGAGACCGCGTCATAAAGCGCGAGCTCCCACGCCGTGACGCGCGGCGAAAAGGCGAGCGCGGCGCACAGGGCGAAGACCGCGAGCGGCGCCGCCGTCCAGGCCGCGAGGGTGCGGAAACGCATGACGTCCCCTCCTTGAAAAAAGGCCGCACCCGAGGGTACGGCCCACACGCGTTTATCGGCTTATTTGTCCTCGTCGGCGGCGTCGGAGCAGTCCTCGCAGTCGCATTCCTCGTCGAGATCGAACTTGAAGCCGCAGTTCGGGCATTCGACGCTGTCCTCGCCGAGCATATCCTCGTCGAGATAGATCACGTCGTTGCAGTTGGGGCACTGGACGCTGTAAAGTCCGTCGTCGTCCTCGTCGCAGCAGCAGTCGCACTCGTCCTCTTCGCCGTAGACCAGATCTTCGACCGCCGAGAGGTCCTCGTCGACCGCGTCAAGCTGCTCGCCGAGTTCGGCGCAGCCGTCCTCGAGGTCGGAGACCGACAGGGCGATATCGTCGAGCAGGTCGATGATGGCCTTGAGAATCTTGTCCTGCTTGTTGTTCTCGTCGAGCGTCAGGCCGTCGGCCAGACCCTTGATGTAGGATACCTTTTCCGTGATTGTCATTTTCATGTTCCCCTTTCGTCAGGCGCGTTCCATATATTCGCCGGTGCGGGTGTCGATGCGAATGCGGTCGCCCTCGTTGACGAAGAGCGGCACGCGGATCTCCGCGCCGGTTTCGAGCGTGGCGGGCTTGGTGGCGTTGGTCGCCGTGTCGCCCTTGAAGCCGGGTTCGGTCTTGGTGACCTCGAGCTCGACGAAGGTCGGCGGCTCGATGCCGAAGACGTTGCCCTTATAGGACAGGATCTTGCAGACCATGTTCTCTTTCACGAATTTGAAGTTGTCGCCGAGGTTTTCGGCGTTGACCGGCACGAGCTCATAGGATTCGGGATCCATGAAATAGTAGAGCCCGCCGTCGCTGTAGGAAAACTCCATTTCCTTGCGCTCGACGTAGGCGGTCGGGAATTTGTCGTTCGGGTTGAAGGTGCGCTCCACCACCGAGCCGGCGATGACGTTTTTGATCTTCGCGCGGACAAAGGCGGCGCCTTTCCCGGGTTTGACGTGCTGAAATTCGATGATCTGATAGACGTTGCCGTCCATCTCGAACGTGACGCCGTTTCTGAAATCTCCTGCTGTTACCATCGTTCAATCTCCTTTTTGTCTGTCTGTGTTGCGTCATCAGACAGAAAGTATTATAAGGTCTTTTCGCGCATTTGTCAAGTTCCGGAATCCGTCCGGCGTGATACAGGCCATATCTTCGATGCGCACGCCGAAGCGACCCGGCAGGTAGATCCCCGGTTCGACCGTGACGATCTGGCCGGGCTGCAGCGATTCGGCGCCGCGCGCGGAGAGGTTCGGCCCCTCGTGAATTTCGAGGCCGACGCCGTGCCCCGTGCTGTGGGTGAAGGCTTCGCCGTAGCCGGCGGCGGTGATGACGTCGCGCGCGGCGGCGTCGATTTCCGCCGTCGTCGCGCCGGGGCGAAGGGCGTCGAGCGCGGCTGCCTGCGCGCGCAAAACGGTGTCGTAGACGCGGCGCATTTCGTCGGTCACGCCGCCGATCGCGACGGTGCGGGTCATGTCGCTGTGATACCCGTCGCACACCGCGCCGAAATCCATCGTCAGGAAATCGCCGTTTGTAAGTGCCCGGTCGCCCGGCACGCCGTGGGGCATCGAGCTGTTGGGGCCGCTGACGGCGATGGTCTCGAACGAGAGGCCGTCGGCGCCGAAGCGGCGCATGCGGTAATCGAGCTCGAGGGCGACCTCCCGCTCGGTCACGCCGGGGCGCAACCATTCGAGCAGGTCGCAAAACGCGCGCTCGGCGATGCGCTGGGCGGCGACGATCCGGCCGACCTCGTCGGGCGTTTTGACCGCCCGCAGGGTGTGCAGAAAATCGGTGAGCGCGGCGCTTGGCGTCACGGGCAGCGACGTGCAGGCGGAGAGGGTCTGCACCGTCGCGACGGTCAGCTCGGTCTCGCACAAAAAGCGCTTGACGCCCGTTTGTTCGACTTCGGCGAGGTGGTCGCGCAGGCGGCGCAGGAGCTTGACCTCGCAGTGCTGCGCGTGCGCCGTCGCGGCTTCGAAATACCTGCCGTCGACGTAGAGCGTCGCGTTCTCACGCGTGACGAACAGATAGCCGAGCGAGGACGGAAAGCCGGTTAAATACCGCCGGGAGATCTCGGTCACCAGCAGCGCGCAGTCGCCCGCCGGCAGCCAATTTTGCAGCCGCTTCATCGGATCAGGTCGCGCATCGCGCTGACGGCGAGCAGGTAGCTGTGGATGCCGAAGCCGGCGATGACGCCCTTGCAGACCGCGCTGATGACCGAATGGTGCCGGAACTCCTCCCGCGCCTGCACGTTGGAGAGGTGCACCTCGATGAAGGGCTTGTCGACGGCGGCGATGGCGTCGCGGATCGCATAGCTGTAATGGGTGTAGGCGCCGGCGTTGATGATGCAACCGTCGTACTCCTCGCGCACCGTGTGGATGCGGTCGATCAGCTCGCCCTCGCTGTTCGACTGGAAGAAATCGCATTGTAATTTCATGCCCTCGGCGTAGCTTGCGATGCCGTGGTTGATGGTCGCCAGCGTCTGGCGGCCGTAAATCTCCGGCTCGCGCAGGCCGAGCATGTCGAGGTTCGGCCCGTTGAGGATCAGGATCTTTCCCGTTGTCATCTGCGTTCGCTCCTTTCCGACTGTTGCCGGTAATAGGTTTTCATCGTCGCGGCGTCCTCCGCCTGGGTGCCCGCCGATTCGCAGATCACGGTCAGCGCGCAGCCCTTTTGCAGCGCGAGGTCGAGCATCGGCTCAAAAGCGGGGCCGAAGGTCTCGTCCGCAAAGGTTAAATGGCGTTTTTCGCCGCCGGCGGTGTATTCGATTTTGGAAAAATGGACGTGAAAGGCGCGCAGCCGGTCGGCGCCCAGCCGGTTTTCGATCGCGTCAAAGACGGCGGCGAAGGCGGCGGGAGACGAAAGCCCGCCGAGGGTGCGCGCGTTGAGGTGGCCGAAATCGACGCAGGGCAGCAGCCGCTCGTCGAGGGCACAGAGGGCGAGCACCTCGTCGAGGGTGCCGAGCTGGTTGATCTTCCCCATCGTCTCGGGGCAGATATGGATATGGCCGAGACCGGCTTCGTCGAGGGCGGCAAGGGCGCGGCGCATTGTATCACAGGCGAGGTCGAGCGCCTGCTCGCGGGAAATTTTGCCGCAGGAGCCGGTGTGGACGACGATGCGATCGCCGCCCATGGCGTTGACCGCCGCCGCGCTTTGCAGAATATAGTCGATCGAGTGGTCGCGCTTTTCCGGCTCGACGGAGGACATCGAGATGTAATAGGGCGCGTGGAGCGAGACCGAAAGTCCCTGCGCCGCCATGGCTTCGCCGAAAGCGGCGGCCTTGTCGAGCCCGATGGCGACGCCGCGGCCGCACTGGTATTCGAAGCAGTCAAGCCCCATGCGGGTCAGGTATTCCGGCACCTGCATCGAATGACGATAGCCGAGCTCGGTGAAGCTCTGCGCGTTACCGGCGGGGCCGAATTTCATATTCATCCGCGTTCCTCCTCCATGGGATAATGGCGCAAAAAGGGGCGTTCGAGCCGCCGGCGCAGCCGGAAGCTCCAGCCGTTCTCGGGCGCGATGGGGGTCAGCAAGATCGTCTTGACGCCGGCGAGGTGACCGCCGAGCATATCGGTAAAGAGCTGATCGCCGACGATCGCGACCTGTTTGCGCGGCAATTTTAACCGCCGGGCGGCGCGCAGATAGCCGAAGGGCAGCGGCTTTGCGCTGCGCGACTGGTACGGCAGGTCGATCTTCTGCGCAAAGGGCTCGACGCGGCGGGCGGGCGCGTTGGAAAGCAGCA
>CANQSG010000129.1 GCA_947626485.1 uncultured Clostridia bacterium
GGCAGGGGACACAAGGCGGCAAACCACCCCGCAAGCGTCTGCTTTCCGGCAGGGAAATCAGGCGCTTTTTTGTGCGAAAACCCGCCGATTTTCCCGCCGCCGCCGAAAAAAGTTTGCTTTTTTGCGCGAACTCTGCTATAATATCCCTGTTATACATTTTATACCCATTTGGAGGAGTGGTACATCATGCCCGTTTCCACCGTCGGAATCTTAATCACCATCGTCGTTTACCTGCTCGCCGTGCTGGCGATCGGCTTCTATTTCAGCCGCAGGAACGAATCCGCCTCCGACTTCTATCTCGGCGGACGGCGGCTCGGTCCCCTCGTCACCGCGATGAGCGCCGAAGCGTCGGATATGTCGAGCTATCTGCTGATGGGCCTGCCCGGGCTCGCCTACCTGTCGGGGCTCGCCGAGGTCGGCTGGACGGTCGCGGGGCTCGCGATCGGCACCTATCTCAACTGGCTCTTCACCGCCCGCCGCCTGCGCCGCTATTCGCAGGTGACGAAATCCTTCACGCTGCCGCAGTTCTTCTCCGACCGGTTCCACGACCGCCGCGGCGTCCTCGCGCTCATCGCCGCCCTCGTCATCCTCATCTTCTTCGTGCCCTATACGGCTTCGGGTTTCGCCGCCTGCGGCCGCCTGTTCTCCACGCTGTTCGGCATGGATTACATGGTCGCGATGATCCTCTCCGCCGTCGTCATCGTCGGTTATACGGCGGCTGGCGGCTTCCTCGCCGCCTCGCTTACCGACTTTATCCAGAGCATCATCATGACGATCGCGATCTTCTTCGTCCTGATCTTTGCGACGGTCATGGCGGGCGGCGTCGGCGCCGTCGTCGAGAACGCGAGCGCCCTGCCGGGCTATCTCTCTTTGAATCAGACCTATGACGTCGTGACAAATTCCGCCAAGCCCTACGGCATCCTGCAAAGCGTCTCGATGCTCGCCTGGGGGCTCGGCTACTTCGGCATGCCCCACATTTTGCTGCGCTTTATGGCGATCGAGGACGAAAAGAAGCTTCGCCTCTCCCGCCGCGTCGCGTCGGTCTGGGTCGTGATCGCCATGGCGCTCGCCATCCTCATCGGCTTCGCCGGTCTCGCCCTCGGAAAGACCCCTGCCGCGCAGGGCGCAATCGGGGAGCTTGCGACCTCCGCCGAATCCGAGACCATCATCATCCGCATCGCGAACTTCCTCTCGAGCTACGGCTTCCTGCCCGCGCTGATGGCGGGTCTGGTGCTCGCCGGGATTTTAGCCAGCACGATGTCGACCGCCGATTCCCAGCTGCTCGCCGCCTCCTCGAGCGCGTCGCAGGACATCCTGCAAAACGTCTTCCATCGCAGCATTTCCCGCAAAAAGAGCATGCTCGTCGCGCGGCTGACCGTCGTTGTCATCGCGATTCTCGGCGTCGTCATCGCCAGCGATTCTAACAGCTCCATTTTCGGCATCGTCTCCTTCGCCTGGGCGGGCTTCGGCGCCAGCTTCGGCCCCGTCATGATCTGCGCCCTCTTCTGGAAGCGCACGACGCTGCCCGCCGCCATCGCCGGCATGCTGTCCGGCGGCGCAATGGTCTTTGTCTGGAAATACCTGATCGCCCCGCTCGGCGGCGGCTTCGCGATCTACGAGCTGCTGCCCGCCTTCCTCGTCGGCCTCGCCGTCATCATCGTCGTCAGCCTGCTGACAAAAGCCCCCGACGCGTCGGTGCTCGCCGAATTCGAGGCGGCCAGCGCCAAAGCGCCCCTCGCCGCCGAAGCCCCGGCCGACGAAACCCAGCCGGCGTAACACCCGAATTCTGTCATTGATTTGTAACCGGATTTATGGTAAACTGAAAGACGGAAAAATCACACCGCCGCCGCTTCCCGCCGGACGCGTTTGCGGCAGAATGGAGTACACAGATTGAAAAAGCTCATCCGGGAGTTTCGGCAGCACAGCTTCCTGCTCTACTACCTGACGGCGCGGGATTTTAAAATCAAATACCGCCGCTCTTTTCTGGGCGTCGCCTGGAGCGTGCTCAACCCGCTGTTCATGATGATCGTCGTCTCGGTGGTCTTCTCCTATATTTTCCGCTTCAACATTCAGCATTTTCAGGTTTACCTGATCCTCGGGCAGACCCTTTTCAACTTCCTTTCCGAGTCGACCAACTCCGCCCTCAGCTCGATCACGGGCTCGGCGGCGCTCATCAAAAAGGTCTATATGCCGAAGTATATCTTCCCGCTCGAAAAGGTGCTGTTTGCCTTCGTCAATTACGCGATCTCGCTCGTCGCGGTCGGCTGCGTGATGGCGTATTACCGCATCCCGCTGACCTGGAACCTCGTGTTCGTCCCCGTGATTTTGCTGCTTTTCTTCTGCTTCTGCCTCGGGCTCGGACTTTTCCTCGCCGCGGTCACGGTCTTCTTCCGCGACGTCATGCACCTCTACACCGTCGTGCTGACGGCGTGGACCTATCTGACCCCGATCTTTTACCCCGCCGATATCCTCTCCGCCCGGCTCAAGCCCGTGATCCTCTGCAACCCGCTTTACCATTTTATCAACAACTTCCGCTGCGCCGTCCTCTGGGGCAGCACGCCGAACGGCCTTTCGATGCTCGCCTGCTTCGTCAGCGCCGCCGGAATGCTGGCGATCGGCGCCTGGGTGTTCCACCGCAAGCAGGATCGGTTCATCCTGTTTATTTGAGAGGGGGCGACGGAAAGTGGAAAACGAATCCTTTGCCATCCGGGTCGATCACGTTTCAATGCACTTTAACATCGCCTCGGAGAAGCTTGAAAACCTGAAGGAATACTTTATTAAACTCGTGCGCCGGGAGCTCTTTTTCCGGGATTTCGTCGCCGTGGACGACGTCAGCCTCGAGATCGCCAAGGGCGAGGTCTTCGGCATCGTCGGCACCAACGGCTCCGGAAAGAGCACGCTGCTCAAGATCATTTCCGGCATTTTGAAGCCCACGACCGGCACGGTGCAGATCGACGGCAAGATCGCGCCTTTAATCGAGCTCGGCGCCGGCTTCGACCCCGACCTGACCGCCCGCGAAAACGTCTACCTCAACGGCGCGGTGTTGGGGTATTCGAAGAAATTCATCGAACAGCATTTCGACGCCATCATCGAATTCGCCGAATTGCAGGATTTCCTCGATATGCCGATCAAGAACTATTCCTCCGGCATGGTCGCCCGCATCGCCTTCGCCATCGCGACGGTGATCAAGCCCGATATCCTGATCGTCGACGAGATTTTGTCGGTCGGCGACTTCATGTTCCAGCAGAAGTGCGAAAAGCGCATCGCCGAGCTCATGTCCGGCGGGACGACGGTCGTCATCGTCTCCCACTCCATCGAGCAGATCGAGCGGCTCTGCGACCGCGTGATGTGGCTTGAAAAGAGCAAAATGTGCATGGTCGGGCCGACGGCGGATGTCTGCGAAGCCTACCGCAGCCTCGCGAAGTAGCCCGAACGCCGCCGAACGGGAGGAACAACCGAAATGTCTTTTTTTGAACGAGCCGCCGCCAGCCTGCAAAAGAACGGTCTGGGCGGCTCTTTGCGTTATTTCGGCAACGAGCTGCGCATGCAGGCCTTCCGCCTGCGTTACCGCCGCACGGGACGCCCTTCGCCCGCCGAGCAGGCCGCCGCGCCCCTGCCGCCGCCGCAGCATATCACACCCGACGGGAACGGCGAGGCGCCGCCCGGGCGGCTCGCGGTGCAGCTGCACCTCTTTTACCCCGACACGCTGCCCGACCTGCTCGCCGCCCTGCGGGCGATCCCGATGCCCTTCGACTGCTTCGTCTCGACCGATACGCCCGAAAAACAGGCGCAGCTGAACGCCGCCTTTGCCGACGCCGGGATTCCCGCGACCGTTGAAATTTTTCCCAACCGGGGGCGGGACGTCGCCCCGCTGCTCGCCCAGATGCGCGAAAGGATCGACGGCTACGATTACCTGCTCCACCTGCATTCCAAGCGCACCGTCGCGTCGGATTTCGGCGGCAGCTGGCGCGAAAACCTGCTGCGCACCCTGGCGGGTTCTCCCGCGCAGTCGGGCGGCGCGCTCGCCCGACTCGCCGCCGACGAAACGCTCGGCCTGCTCTTTCCCGCCCCCTTCGACGATGTGGGGGAGTACGTCACCTGGACCTTCAACCGCGAGGCGACGATCACGCTGCTGCGCCGCATGGGGCTGCGCGACAACACGACCGACCCGCCGGTTTTTCCGGTCGGCAACATGTTTTACGCGCGGGTCGACGCGGTGCGCCCGCTCTTCGACCTGCCGCTGACGCCGGAGGATTTCCCGCGCGAGCACGGCCAGCGCGACGCGACGCTCGCCCACGCCGTCGAGCGCGTCTGGGTCTATCTCGCCGCGGCGCGCGGCTACACCTACGGTCTGCTTGCCGACCCGCAGCAGGCGCACGGGGCGTAGGGAAGGGCGGCTGTCTGAAAAAATCATGCAAACGGGGCGACGGAGCTTTCCGCCGCTCTTTTTTTGTGCCGAAACGAGGTCGAAATCGGCGCAAAATCCGGCGGGAAATACCGGGCGTTTTGCCGCCGCGCTTTCGACCGGCGGAAAAAAGTCTAAATTCTCCGAGAATTTTTCGAAATTGCTTGACAACCCGGCGGCGGGCGGGCTATAATAGGTGCGGTTTTTACAGTCCGCGACCGGCGGGGGGAAACCCGTTCTCCGCGACGCGGGCAAGACCGATTTTTTTGAGGTGATTGTATGGCAAGAGTGTACGAAAACAAGGAGCTGACCAGCCGCAACCGGCTGGCGCCCCGCAGTTATTACATCCCGGGCGGCAAGAGTGAATACCACCTGCTGAACGGAACCTGGCGCTTCGCTTATTTTGAGCGCGAGCTCGACGTCCCCGCCGTCATTTCCGACTGGGGCGTGATCCCGGTGCCGTCCTGCTGGCAGACCGAGGGCTACGGCAGCCCGAACTACACCAACACCCGCTATCCCTTCCCGGTCGACCCGCCCTATGTGCCGGACGACAACCCCTGCGGCATCTACGAGCGCGAATTCACCCTCGATTCCGTCTGGGGTCGGGTCTATTTCGTGCTCGAGGGCGTCGCGACCTGCGCCTTCGTCACGGTCAACGGGCAGGAGGTCGGCTTCACGCAGGGCAGCCACCTGCAAGCGGAATTCGACCTGACCGATTACGTCCGCGCCGGGGTCAACACCCTGCGCGTCAAGGTGCTCAAATGGTGCGCCGGCTCTTATCTCGAGGATCAGGACTTCTTTCGCATGAACGGCATTTTCCGCGACTGCTACCTGCTCCAGCGCCCGAACGGACACGTCCGCGATATCGAGCTCATCCCGAACGCCGAGGCCTTCCGCCTGAAGCTCGACGCCCCCGCGAACCTGCGCATTTCGGACGAGACCGGCTGCCTGTTCGCCTCCGACGCGCCCGGCACGGAATTCTGCTTCGCGCCCGCGCATCCCGTCCTCTGGAACGCCGAGGCGCCCTATCTCTACACGATCGAGATCACGCGCGACGGCGAGGTCATCACCCTGAAAAGCGGCCTGCGCGAGATCTCCGTCTCCGACCGCTATCAGCTGCTCATCAACGGCATG
>CANQSG010000130.1 GCA_947626485.1 uncultured Clostridia bacterium
ATTTTTACATCACCGACCTGCAGGTCGGTGATGTAAAAATCGAAGGACAGGGTGTTGTAATCGGACAGGTCGACCGGCTTCGGCACCGTGACGCGCAGATGGTTCGGCCACTGGCCGCGCGCGTCCTGAATCGAATTCCGATGCCCGCCGAGCCGGAAGTAGGCGCTCGATTTGCCCTGCGTCCGGGTGAAGACGTCGTCGATATAGGCGACGCTGTAAGGCACGCCGGCCACGCCGTAGGTCTCGCCCGACCCGTTGTCGCAGGAGGCGACGACGGTCTCGTCCGTTTCCTTAACGGCGACGCAGTTGTCGAAGGTGAAGGTCAGCGCGGCGGAGGCGGCCGTCGGGCAGTAGTTCCCCGTGAGCGCATACGAGCCGACGGTGCTCTCTGCCTCGGCGGCGGGGTCGCCGTAGACCAGCCGGATGCTGCGCAGGGCGTCGAGGTTCGCGCCGACGGTCGAAAGGTCGATCGTGAGCGTGTTCCAGCCCTGTTGCAGGTCGACGGGCAGCGCCCAGACATAATCCGCCTTGACGCCGAAATTGTCGTCGGTCAGGGCGGTGTTGTAGAATTGCAGCGCCGTCCTGCCGCGCCAGTAGAGATAATAGGCGTCGACGTTCGAGACGTGCAGGTCGATCTGCAGCGCCCCGTATGGCGTCAGGTCAAACGGCGTGTCGCGCGTGACGGCGACGGTGTTTTGTGCAAACCCCGCCGTGCCGACCGGCTTGCGCAGCGCGCCCTCCCCCTCGCGGACGTTCTCGGCGCTGAAAGATGCCGTGCCGTCCGACGGGACGATGGTCTCGCCCTTGCCCGCCTCAAACGAGAAGACGGTCTGAGGGTCGTCGGGGTTCGCCGCGGAGGCGATCACCGGGACGCAGAGCGCGACCACCATCGACGCGATCAGAAGATACGCCAGAAGTCGTTTCCCAGTTCTCATAATCTACCTTACCTTTCTGCCGGCCGCACCCGAGCACGAGGCGGCGGCGCAAATCTGTCGGTTCCGGCCGATTGCCCGCGGCCGGTCGCGGTGCGAAGCGGTCAGCCGACCAGCCCCGCGCGTTCGATGCCTTCCATGATCTTGCGCTGGAAAATGATGTAGATGAGCAGCGGGGGCAGCAGCGCCAGCAGCGCGCCGGCGTTCGCCCGGACAAAGCCGATGAAATACTCTTTGTTCGACGCCTGGTTGGCGTTGGTAAAGACCATCACGAGGCTCGGCAGCAGCTTTTTCGCGCCGTAAAAGATGTTCGTGAAATAGGTGTCGGTCCACTGCCAGGCGAAGGAGAGCAGGAAGATGACGATCATCATCGAGCGCGCCATCGGCATCATGACGAGCAGGAAGGTCTGAAAGGCGTTGGCGCCGTCGACCCGGGCGGCCTCCGCCATCTCGTTGGGGACGCCCTTGAAATAGGAGCGCATCAGCAGCGTGTGAATTCCGCCGCGGAAGCCGAGGGAGGTCAGGGCGAGCACGGCGACGGGGACGATCGTGCCGGTCAGGTTCAGCGGCGCGCCGGTCGTCGCCCGGAAGATGCCGAAGATATCGAAGAAGCGGAATTTGCTGTAAAGCGGCACCATCACCGTCAACCCCGGCACCAACATCGTGATGACGAGCAGCAGCAGGCAGAGGTTGACGCCTCGGAAATGGAAGCGGCCGAGCCCGTAGCCCACGAGGGTCGCCGAAATGACGGTGCAGACCGCCACGCCCAGCGCGTAGAGGAAGGTGTTGACGACGCTCGGCGTGAAATCGGGCTGATCCATCACGTAGCGGAAATTGTCGAGGGTGAAGCGGCGCGGGATCAGGGCGACGGTCGTATCGTAGAGATCCTCCTGCGACATCAGCGAGGAGGAAAGCTTGACGAAGAAGGGGAACAGCACGACGTAGGCGAGGCCGCACATCAGCAGGAAGATCAGCAGCCGCCCGAGGAAGGAACGCGCCGCCTTGGGGGAAAGCTTTTTGAGCACGGGACGGGTCATGCGTTTGCCTCCTCTCTGCGGCGGGCGATGTAGCGAATCAGGCCGTAGCCGCCGACCGCGACGGCGATCAGCAGGCCGAGGCTCAGGCAGTAGATCCACGACATGGCCGACGCGAGGCCGTAATCGCCGGTGCCGAAGGCGACGCGGTTGATGTAGGACATGATCTGGGTGTTGTCGCGCGTTAAATATTCGACGAGGGTATAAAACAGGCAGACGACGCCGGTCGGCAGCACCATCGGCATCGTGATTTTCCAGAATTTTTCCCAACCGGTCGCACCCTCGACGTCGGCGGCCTCGTAAATCGAGGGCGAGATCGACTGGATCGCGGCGAGGAAGAGCAGGATCTGCACGCCCGAGAGGGTGACGAGCTGGGTGATGTTTTCGGCGGCGGAGGAGACGGTCGAGATCAGCCCCGGGCTGAATTTCAGGGATTGCAGAAAGAGCGAAACGCTGTTGAGCCCCGACGCCTCGTCGGCGGCAGCCGCCGTCGACATGTAATTCATGACCTCGTTGGCGGAATCGAGCTTGCCGATCAGGCCGGTCGTCACCATGACGGGCAGGAAGAAGACCGCCCGGAAAAAGGTGCGGCAAAAGACCTTGCCGTTGAGCAGCACCGCCATAAAAAGGGCGAAAATCAAAATCATCGGGATGAGGGTGAGCATCTCCTGCAAGCTGCCGAGCAGGACGCGGAAGAAGGTCGGGTCGACCCGCAGCGCCTTATAAAAGTTCTCCCAGCCGATGAAGGTCTGGTGCAACACGACGTCGGAGCGGTCGATCGAATGGAAGGCGTAGACCGCGCCCTCGATGAGGACGTCGAGAAAGATAAAGACGAAGCCGAGCAGGAAGGGCAGGACAAAAAGCAGGCCGACCCACTGGTTATCGCGCTTTGAAAAGAGCTTGCCGCGTTTTTTGTTCACTTACCCCACCTCCTTTTGCAGCACGGTGTAGCCCATCGCCGGCACCGTGTTTCCCTCGAACGTATAGGCCGCGTCGGTCTTGTTGACGAGGATTTGCACGCCGTTGGAGAAGCCCGAACGGGTGACGCCGTCCGCCAAAATCTGATGATCGGTCAGCCGCGCCCCGTCGACGCAGGCGAGGTCGCGCTGCAAATTCGCCAGATCCTCGGCGATGCGGTCGCGCAGAATTTCGTACGAAACGGAATAATACTGCGTGAAATCGGAATTTTTGAGCCACGCGACGTTGCCGTAGGCCAGCGTGAAGCGGGGCGAGGTGTGGGTCTCGACGCAGGTCAGCAGCTCTTGCTCCCAGTCGTCCGCGAGGTTGACCGCCGACGAGCTGCGGGCGACGAGGCCGTCGGTCGCGAGCTCGTAAAAGGGGATCTGCGCCGTCTCGCCGGGGAAGTTCGAATGGTGCAGCGGCGCCGCCGTCACGCCGGAGAGCAGCGGCAGCAGGAAGGCGTTCGCCCCTTCCGTCCAGAGCGCCTTGCCCCAGTCGTCGCCGAAGATTTCGAGCATGGCGTCCATCGCGGCGATGCGGCTGCCGTTCTGCTCGCGTTTCGTATCGGAGACGAGGTAGCGGCCGAGCGAGTCGAGCATCAGCGCCGGGGCGTCGAGCTTGCGGACGGATTTTTTCAGCTTGTTCCAGAACTTCGCGTAGCGGGCGGGCGAGATCAGCTGGCGCAGCGTGTCGTCGGTGACGCGGTTTTCGAACATCGGCACGCCGGCGAACTCCTCTGCGAAGTCGCGCGCCGTGTCGCGGTTGGAGGAATAGCCGTCAAAAAGGTATTGATAGTTGCAGAAGATCGGGTCGACGGCGGGCAGCAGCTCGACGCCGCGCGCCGCGAGGTCGGCGTTCAGCTTTCGCAGCTTTTTGCCGCCGCCGAGCGTGCCGGAGACGGTCTGTTTCCCGGCGACGCCGGCGTTCAGGCCGTTTTTCTGCCAGCCGCTGTAGAGCACCCGCATCGCGCCGACGCCCTTCGATGAAAACCATTCCGTCAGCTCCCGCGCCTGGTCGAAGGTCGTCAGGCCGATGTTGCGCTGAACGGGGATTCCCAGCACCGTATCCTCGGCGCGCACGGCGCCGAGCAGCTCGAGCTCCGCCGCAAAGTTGCAGTTTTCGGCGGTTTCTTTCATGCCCATCGCCTGCAGGCGGCTGCGGTAAAGCGCCGCCATTTCGAGGTAACCGGCGCCGCCGGAAAGCGGGGTGTAAAGCACCGTCATGTCGCGCGCATAGGGCAGGTCGTTCGCGACGAAGGTGATCATCTGGGTGCCCTGCGAGTTGACCTTGGTGTTGATCGTCAGGCGGTCGTAGGCCTGATAGCGGAAGGTGTTGTAGACCCGGAAATACCGGCTGCTCGGCGCGCCCAACGCCGCCGTCACGGTGCTGATCTCGTCGCCCGTTGTGACTTGCGCGAAGAGGCAGCCGCCGTCCTGCCGCACGGTGCCGAAAACCGGCAGGAAGAACTGCTCGCCCTTGTCGAGCGCCTCGTTCTGCACCGTGACGTCGGCGCCGTAGACCTCGCCGCTGATGGTGCGGCGGCGGTTGACGTTGCTGTCGTCCATGCGGATCAGCGCGCCGCTGCCGTCGGGCAGGAAAAGATACCCCGAACCGGCGGGGTCGGCGACGTCGGCGCCGAAGAATTCGAGCAGACGGATGTTCAGCAGGGCGAAGGCGTCGCGGTTAAAGGAGACCGAATCGGCGGGCACCGTGACCGAAAGGCCGTCCGGTGTCAGGCGGTATTGCAGCCGCAGGGTGAACTCGGGGTTGACCTCCCGCTGCGCCGCGTCGCCGCCCAGCGCGCAGTCGAGCTGATAGTCGGCGTCGGTGTACCCCGCCTCGACGAGGTATTCGGAAATGTCGCGCTGTTCCTTGTCCGAAAGCTCCTCCTGCGCGATGTAGAGCGGGCCTTTCGACAGGGCGGGGAAATCCTGCTGCAGCCGGCGGCGCTCGGCGGGGTCTGCCTCGTCCAGCGTCGTCAAGGTGTAGAAAATTTCCATGCGGCTTTTCGCGCGGTCGCCCATTTTCGCCGTGAACTGCTCGAAGGATTCGACCCGCATGGCGGGCGGCAGATAGACGATTTTCGTCATCTCGCCGAGCGTCATCAAGACGTCGAACCCGTTTTCGACGTCTTGCAGCGCGAACTGCCCGAGCTCGACGCAATCGTGCGCCGAAAAGAGCAGATTTTTCTGGGTGTTGTTGAAATCGACGTACTCGAGCACGACCTGGGAATTCATCTGCTGCCCCACGTCGCCGCTGCAATAGGGGTCGGCCGCGGCGTTGTAGGGGTTGCTGAAATAGACCTTGCCGTCGCGCCGGTCGAGAAGGGCGACGGCGAGGGTCTGTGCGTCGTAATATAAGGTATAGGCGTCGTTCTGCGCCGCCTGCCGCATCGCCGCAAGGAAAGTCGGCGCGTCGGGGTAATCGAAGCGCACTTCGCTTGTCGTCAGCGCATAATCCTTCGTCGTCAGCGACGAAACGTCGTCCGTCTCCTGCGCCCGGGCGGCGGCGGCGGGGGCCGACGTGGCCGCCCTGCCGGAGATGTTCTGCTGTCCTTACAGCGTGGACAACTTCCCCGTTTACGCCGAGGAGGCGGGCGGGGACA
>CANQSG010000131.1 GCA_947626485.1 uncultured Clostridia bacterium
TGGGGCAACGCGCTGTGCTGCACGCTGCTCGTCGTCGCCGGGCTTTTCTCGATGCTGCCGCTGATTTACGCGGTCGTCACCTCGTTTAAGCCCATCGACGAGCTGCTGATCTTCCCGCCCCGCTTCTTTGTCCACCGCCCGACGACCCAGAACTACATCGCGCTGCCGACGCTGCTCTCGAGCCTTTCGGTGCCCCTCTCGCGCTACGTCTTCAACAGCCTGTTCATCACCGTCGTCACCACGGTGCTCAACATTATTATCGCCTCGATGGCGGCGTTTGTCCTCTCGAAGGGCACCTTCCGCGGCCGCAAGGCCATCTTCCTGATGATCCAGTTCGCGCTGATGTTCAACGCCTACACGCTGGCGGTGCCGCAGTACCTCATCTTCTCGAAGCTCCACATGGTCGACACCTACTGGGTCTATATCCTGCCGCATTTAGCGGGCACGCTCGGTGTCTTCCTGATTAAGCAGTACATCGAGGGCTACATCCCCGACCCGCTGCTCGAGGCCGCCCGCATCGACGGCGCCGGCAACTTCCGCATTTTCTGGCAGATCGTCATGCCGGTCATCAAGCCCGCGTGGCTGACGGTGACGCTCTTCGCCTTCCGCGACATCTGGGCGATCGTCCCCAACGGCACCATCTTCAACGAAAAGCTCAAAACGCTGCCCCAGATCTTGACCCAGATCACGGCGAGCGGGACCGCCCGCGCCGGCAGCGCCATGGCGGTGACGACGATTTTGATGATCCCGCCGATTTTGGTCTACCTGATTTCCCAGAGCAACGTGGTCGAGGCCATGAGCAGCGCCGGGATCAAAGAATAGGGCGGGGGAGAGAACGAGATGCGAAACAGATCTTTCCGCACGGCAGCCGTGATTCTCGCGCTGCTGACCCTGCTGACCGTCCCCGCCGCCGCTTTGGGCGAGGGCGCCCAGCAGCCCTACACGAGTTATACCTACTGGACGGACATCGGCGAGACCCGCAAGGCCGTTTACAGCCGCCCGATGTACGAGACCGGTCGCGTCCTCGGCGCCGCCGACCTCGGCGTCAACGCGCTTTCCGCCATTCAGGATCTCTGCACCGATTCGAAGGGCAACCTCTATCTGCTCGACAAGGCGTCGCGCATCGTCGTGCTCGACAGCGGCTATCACCTGCTGCGCGAGCTGCGGCAGTTCACCGCCGCCGACGGCGCGCCGGTGACCTTCGACGGCGCCCGCAGCCTCTACGTCCACAGCGACGGCACCCTCTTCCAAGGCGACACCGACCACGCCCAGGTGCTCCATGCCGACGCGCAGGGCAAGGTGCTGGAGACCTACGGCCTGCCGGATTCTCCGCTGATTCCCGACGATTTCCAGTTCCGGCCGCTGCGCGCCGTGATGGATTCGCACGGCTATCTCTACGTCTTGAGCGACGGCTCCTATTACGGCGCCCTGCTCTACGCGCCCGACGGCTCTTTCACCGGGTTTTACGGCGCCAATAAGGTCACGACCGGCATCGCCTCGACGTTGCGCAACGTGCTCGACCGGATGTTCCCGAACAACGCCCGCAAGAGCGCCAGCGCCCGCTCGCTGCCCTATTGCTTCGTCGACCTGACGATCGACGCGGAGGACTTCGTCTACACCGCGACCGGCAAGACCGACACCTACGACCGCACCGGCCAGATCAAAAAGCTCAACCCCGGCGCCGGCAAAAATATCCTCGGCTCTGAGGACGTCAACTTCACCGACGACGCCTTCAACACGACCCACGAAAACGGCAAGCCCTTCGAGCAGGACATCATCGGCCTCGCCGTTTCGCCCGACGGCTATCTCTACTGCCTCGACGGGCAGTTCGGCCGCGTCTTTCTCTATGACAGCGACTGCCGCATGCTCACCGCTTTCGGCGGCGGCATGCAGGCGGGCGTGCAGGACGGCTCCTTCCGCGCCGCCTGCGCGCTGACCCTCAACGGGCGCGACGTCGTCGTCGGCGACAGCGCCGCCAACACCCTGACCGTCTTCACGCCGACGGCCTTCGGCGCGCAGGTGCTGTCTCTGATCGACCTGACCGCCCAGGGCGAATATTTACAGGCGAAAGCCGGCTGGCAGGACGTGCTCTCGCAGGACCGCAACTTCCAACCGGCCTACAGCGGCCTCGCCCGCGCCAGCCTGACCGAGGGCGACTACAAAACCGCGATGGAGCTCTCCAAAGCGGGCTACGACCGCGAGACCTATCAGCTCGCCTTCGAATTGCAGCGCAAGGATAACCTGCGCTCGCACTTCTGGCTGATCTTCCTCGGCGCGATCGTACTCATCGGCGCGGTCGCCGCCCTGCTGATCGTCAGCATGCGCCGCCGGGTCACGATCATCCGCTCCCCGGCGCTGCGCCTGATGCTTACGACGCCGCTGCACCCGATCAACTCCTTCGCCGACATCAAAGAAAAGGGCGCGGGATCGATCCCGCTCTGCCTCGTGCTGCTGCTGCTTTTCTACGTCACGGCCGTGTTGCAAGTGCTCTGCGGCGGCTTCCTGTTCACCCATTACGACCCCGCCGGGTTTAACTCGGTCTGGGTGCTGGTGCGCAGCGTCGGGCTGGTCGTCCTCTGGATCATCAGCAACTGGATGATCTGCACCCTGCTGCAAGGCAAGGGCAAGATGCGGGAAATCTGCATCGTCACCTGTTACAGCCTCACCCCGATGATCGTCGAGCGGCTGCTGCGGCTGGTGCTGACCAACGCCCTGCTGCCGAACGAGGCGATCTTCCTCGGCACGCTCGACGCCATCGCCCTGTTCTATACGCTGCTGCTGATCTCGATCGGCCTGATTCGCATTCACGATTTCGGCCTCGGCCGCTTCCTCGGCACAAGCGCGCTGAGTATCGGCTGGGTGGCGGTGCTCGTCTTCCTGCTGGTGCTCATCGGCATGCTGCTGCAACAGCTCGGCGGCTTTTTGCTCACCGTCTTTACGGAGCTGATCTCATGACGCGGGAGGGAGCCATCTTGTTGAAGAAAAAAACCGCGGCGGTGCTCTGCGCCCTCGTCGCCGTCCTCCTGTCGTTGACCGGCTGCGGCGAACAGACCACCTGGCAAGCCGCGCCCTATGTTTCCCCGACGCAGACCGACGTCTCGGTCGGCTCCGTGCTCGCCGAAAACGCCCGCTTTCGCATGACGCTTGACGCCGAAACGCTGGGCGTTGAGTTGACTGAAATCGCCACCGGCAAGCGCTGGGGCACCTCGCCCGCCCGTTCGGACGAGGTCAAGCTCGACGAGTTCGGCCTGCCCGTCACCCGGCACGCCCAGCTCGAGTCCCCGGTCACCATCCGGTATCTCGACGTCGCCTCGAACACCGCCGCCGACGCCCTGGCCTACACCGGCGCGGTCAAGCCGGGCAACGCCGTCTGCACCCCGCTCGACGACGGGCTGCGCGTGGAATACTATTTCAATAACTGCGAAATCTGCATCCCGATCGAATACCGCCTGCTGTCCGACGGCCTGCAAATGCGGCTCGACCCGAAGGAAATTCTGGAGGGCGAGAATATGCTGCTCTCGGTCGGATTTGCCCCCTTCTGGTGCGCCGCCGAGAACACCGCGACCGACAGCTATCTTTTCTTCCCCTCGGGCTCGGGCGCGCTGATTTACCCGCGCGAGATCTCCCAGCCGGGCGAGAGCTGCTCCGCCGCGGTCTACGGGGACGACGCCTCGATGGAGGTCTGGGATCAGCCCACGACGGCGCAGGCCGTCCGCCTGCCGGTCTACGGTGCGAAAACGGGCGACACCGCGACCCTCGCCGTCCTTTCCGAGGGCGCCGACGTCGCGACGATCAACGCGACGGTCGGCTCGACCTCGATCGGCTATTCGGCCGTTTACCCGACCTTCAACCTGCGGGGCTACACCGATAACATCAAGGAGCTCTACTCCAACCGCTACCACCACGGCACGGTCTACGCCGATTCCATGACCGACACCCCCGTCGCCGTCACCTTTTACCCCCTCTCGGGGGACGACGCCGATTATAACGGCATGGCGGCGCGCTGCCGCACCCTCTTCGATTGCGACGCGAACGCGGCGACCTCGACCCTCGACCTGACCTTTGTCGGCGGCGCGATGGTCGACCGCTCCTTCCTCGGCGTGCCGTATCAGACGCTTTTCCCGGCGACGACGCTTTCTGACGTCTCCGACATTCTCTCCGCCCTCGCCGAAAACGGGGTGAAGCCTTCGTCGGTCACGCTGTCCGGCTTCGGCAAGACCGGGGTCGACCCGGGCGCGCTCGGCGGCGGCTTCCGCATCGCCGGCAAGCTCGGCAAGCCTTCGCAGCTCGGCGCGATCTCCGCCCTCTGCGAGCAAACCGGAACCGGCCTGTATTTCGATTTCGACCTCGTCCGCTTTTCCGCGCGCGGGCAGGGCGTCACGCCCTTCTTCGACACCGCGCTGCGCGCCAACCGCAAGCAGGCGAAGGGTTATCCCTTCGACATCGCCGTGCTCGGCAGGGGGACGGACGGCTGGTCGCTGCTCGCCCGCGATCAATATGACGACGCGGTCACCCGTCTGCTGCGCAAAGCGGGCGGCTGGGCGGTCGACGGCGTGGGGCTGACGACCCTCGGCTGCATCCGCTACGGCGACTATTCGAGCCGCAGCGACGTCGCCTATTACGCCGCCGCCGGAACGGCTTCGCAGGTCGCTTCGGAGCTGCGCCGCATCCGCGAGGCGGGCAAGCAGATCATGACGAGCGACGCGAACGCCTACGCCGCCGCCTGTTCCGACGTGGTCTATGCCGCGCCGACGGTCTCGGCGGGGCTCTCGCTCTTCGACGTCGACGTCCCGTTTTACGAAATGGTCTTCCGCGGCAGCGTCGCCCTCTCCTGCCAGAGCCTCAACCTCGTCAGCGACGCCCGGCTCCAGCTCCTGCGCGCCGTCGAGAGCGGCGCCGGCCTCGCCTACACGCTGACCGCCCGCTACGACCGTGACCTGCTCGACGCCGACTGCCCCGTGTTTTATAACAGCCTGTATTCCGACCTCTCGCCCCGGCTGCTCGACGTTGTCAAGGAAACCGCCCCGTATTACGCGGCGGTGGGGGACGCCTCGATCGCCTCGCACCGCATCGTCTCCGATACGCTGCGCGCGACGACCTTCTCGAACGGCGTGACGGTCTGGGTCAATTACGGGTCTTCGCCGGTCGCCTCGCCCGCCGGAAACGTGCCTGCAAAGAGCTTTCTGATAGGGGGGAGCGCGCAATGAAACACAAGAAGAACCGCGGCATCGAGCGGCTGAAAAGCCGCTACGGCTGGTATTTCATCTCGACCTGGCTCGTCGGCGTCGTCCTCTTCTTCGCCGTCCCGGTGCTGCAATCCCTGCGCTTTTGCTTATGTGCGATAAAGAAGTAATAGAAGTGTAAAAAATTTTGCCGTTCC
>CANQSG010000132.1 GCA_947626485.1 uncultured Clostridia bacterium
CACCGCCTCGCCGACGCCCTCGACGTACCCGCGGAAGACGAGGCCGGTGTAATAGTCGATGCGCTGGACGATGCCGAGGTCGAGCAGCAGGTGCTCGCCGAGTCCCGCGTCGGCAAAGGCGTCGTAGAGCCAGCCGAGCTCGTCGAGAATCGCGCGGGCGGCGGGGTTGCCGTCGGCAAGGGCTTCGGCGCGGTCAAAAACCTCGCGTCCGCCGCACAGGCGGGGCAGGGTGCGCGCCAATTCGACGGCGCGGGGGCTGACCTCGCCGAGCCGGAAATCGTAGCCGCCCGAATGCTTGGCTGCCATGTAGGCGCGCAGCTGTGCCTGCGCTTCCTCGTTTAAGTCTTCGTCGCGCAGCAGGGCGGCGAAAAATCCGGCGTGCCCGATTTCGAGCTTAAAGGGGCACCCCGTCAGCCGCAGCGCCTCGAGCGCCGTGAAAAGGGCGCGCAGGTCGCCCTCGCGCTGTGCGCCGCCCAAAATCTCGACCCCGCATTGCAGCTGCTCGCTGCGCCGGGCGTGATACGCCTCGCCCATGCGGAAAATCGTCTGACTGTAACAGAGGTGCAGCGGCTTCGGCTCCTCGCGCAGGCGGGTCGAAACGAGGCGGGCAATGGGCGCGGTGTTGTCGGGGCGCAGCGCCAGCAGCCGCCCGTCGGTTCCCGAAAATTTATAAATATCGGTCTCGGGAATGGCGCGGCGGTCGTGATCGAAAACGTCGTAAAACTCGATGGTCGGCGTCGAAACCGGGCGATAGCCCATGCGGGCGAAGAGGGTTTCGACCTCCTGCCGCAGCTGCCGCTCGGCGGCGACCGATTCGAAAATCAGGTCGCGCGTGCCGTTGGGGATGTGCTTCGAAATGGATTTCATGCCGCCGCCTCCGGATGTGATAGTTTAGTGCTTTATCAATTTATCACTTTACCAAAATAAATTATAGCAAAAAGATCCCCGTTTGTCAAGGAAAAAATCGCATTTTTTCAAATTCATTATAGCATAAATCGCCGCAAAACAACAGAGCGCAAGGCGACGAAAAACAATCCCGGGGCAGGGTGGATTCTGTACGATTTTGCGGCAAAAAAAGAAAACGCGACGCAAAGGGCGCCGCAAAACGGTTTTTCTACTCAATAATTTTCGCAATAAAGTGAGAATTCTCCGCGCGGGGCGGCGCAGAGAGGGCAGCGCGCCGGGGCGCGGACGCCGTCGTGCAGGTGGCCGCAGCCGCCGCAGATCCAGGTGCGTTCCTGCGCCTTGCGATAGAGGTTGTCGTCGGCGAAATTCTTCGCCAAAATGCGAAACTGCCGCGCGCGGTTTTTCTCGACGGCGGCGGCAAGCGTCAGCTTTCGGGCAAGCGGGGCGCTTTCCTCGCGCGTCGCGACGTCGACGGCGGTTTGATACAGCGCGTGCAATCCGTCCGAACTATCCGCCGCCGCGCGCAGACGTTCGAGCGTTGCGGGGCGGTCGCCCTCGGCAAGGGTGCGCATCCAGAGTGCGGCGAGGGTAAACTCATTGCGGGCGGCGGTTTGCAGCCGCGCGGCGAGCTGCGCGTGCCCTTCGGCCTTCGCTTCGTCGGCGAATATTGCAAATTTTGCCGCCGCCGTCAGCGTCTGTTCCAAAATCGCGCGCAAAGCTTGCGCGGTGCGTTCTGCTTCCGGTTTCATCGTTTCACGCCCCCTCGCTTTATCTGTATGAGGGCGCGGGGTTGTTCGTTACCTGTCCGGCGCGGCTTTTTGCGGCCACTGGGCGAGGAGCGTCGCCGTGAAGACGAGGGCGCAGCCGAAAATTTCCCGCAGCGAGAGCGCCTGCGAAAGCAGCACCCAGCCCGAGAGCGCTGCAAAGACCGATTCGAGGCTCATGAGCAGCGAGGCGACGGTCGGCTCGACCCATTTCTGCGCGACGACCTGCAACGTGTAGCCGACGCCGCTCGAGAGCACGCCGGCGTAGACCAGCGTGACCCAGGCGGGCGCGATCTGCGCGGGCGTGGGCGCTTCGAAAAGAAGGGCGGGCAGAGCGCTGAAAACCGCCGCCGCGAAGAATTGGATACAGGACATCATGACGCCGTCGCACCGTGCCGCGAAATGATCGACGACTAAAATGTGAATCGCAAAGACGACGGAGGAAAGCAGCACGAGGGCGTCACCCGTTTCGAGCGCGAACCGCTCCCGCATGCAAAGCAGGTACATCCCGACGAGCGCCAGCAGGACGCTGAGCCAGAGCAGAGGCGTGACCCGTCGGCGGAAAAGCAGCAGGCCGAGCAGCGGGACGAACAGAATGTAAAACACCGAGAGAAACCCGGCGCGTCCGACCGAGGTCTGCGCGACGCCGAGCTGTTGCAGCGCGCTGCCCAGCGCGAGGACGGCGCCGCAGGCGATCCCGCCGCGCCACAGCGCCGGCTTGTCCTGCTTCGGCGTCCTGCGGCGACGCAGGAAGATGACGGGCAGCAGGGTCGTCCCGCCGAGCAGCCAGCGGGCGGCGTTGAAGGTCAGCGCCCCGACGTGCTCGGCGCCGACGCTCTGCGCGACGAAGGCCGTGCCCCAGATCAGGGCGGTCAGCGTCAGCGCCAGCGACCCGCGAATGCGGTCGGCGGTCAACGTTCGGTTCATGCGCAAGCGCTTCCTTTCAGGTTGAAAAATTTTCGGAAAACATCCGCTCGATCTCCCGCGCGAGCGCCGCGTGCTCGGGCTTTTGCAGCGTCGGGTCGGCGCGAAGCAGCGCCTTTGCCCGCGCGCCGGCGCGTTGCATGAGGTCGAGGTCGGTCGTCAGGTCGGCGATTTTCAGCTCGGGCAGGCCGTGTTGCCGCCGCCCGAGGAAATCGCCGGGGCCGCGCAGCTTCAGATCCGCCTGCGCGATCTCGAAGCCGTCCTGCGTCTTGCAGAGGGTGCGCAGGCGGTAAACGGCGTCCTCGTTGCGCGCGTCGGACAAAAAGACGCAGCTCGACGCCCACTGTCCGCGCCCGATGCGTCCTCGCAGCTGGTGCAGCTGGGACAGGCCGAACCGCTCGGCGTTTTCGACGACGAGAATGGCGGCGTTGGGGACGTCGATACCGACCTCGATCACCGTCGTCGCGACGAGAAGCTGAATTTCGCCCGCCGCGAAGGCGCGCATCACGCGATCCTTTTCGCGGGGCGGCAGCTTGCCGTGCAGCAGGCCGACGCGATAATTGGCAAAGGCGCCCGCCGCGATGTTCTGATAATAGGTTTCCGCCGGGACAAGGCCGGTGTCGGTCTCGCCCTCTTCGACCAGCGGGCAGATGATGTAGCCCTGTCTGCCGGCGTCGAGGTGGCGCTTGATAAAGCCGTAGACCCGCTCGCGCAGGGCGGTCGAGACGGCGTAGCTTTGAATTTTCTGCCGCCCCTTCGGGTATTCGTCGATCACGCTGACGTCGAGCTCGCCGTAGATCATCAAGGCGAGGGTACGGGGGATCGGCGTGGCGGACATGACGAGGCGGTGGGGGTTGTTGCCCTTGGCGGCGAGCGCCGCCCGCTGTGCGACGCCGAAGCGGTGCTGCTCGTCGGTCACGACCAGCCCGAGCCGGTCGAAGGTCACGGTCTCAACGATGAGGGCGTGTGTCCCGATGACGAGGTCGAGCGACCCGTCGGCGAGGGCTGTTTTGATTTTCCTTTTCTGTGCGGGCGGGGTCGAACCGGTCAGCAGGGCGACGCGCACCCCGGCTCCCGAAAGCAGCTTCGAAAAGGTGGCGTAATGCTGTTCCGCGAGCAGCTCGGTCGGCGCCATCACGGCCGCCTGAAAGCCGTTTTTCGCGCAGGAATAACAGAGCGCGGCGGCGACCGCCGTCTTGCCCGAACCGACGTCGCCCTGCAACAGCCGATTCATCGGGCGCGGGCGGCGCAGGTCTGCCATACATTCGCCGATCGCACGGCGCTGCGCCCCCGTCAGCGCGAAGGGGAGCGCAGCGGCGAATTCGGCGGTGAAATCTTCGGAAAACACAGCTGCCGTGCGCGCTTCGGTCTTTTGCCGCAGGCAGAGCAGCCCGGCTTGCAGCAGGAAAAGCTCCTCGAAAATCAACCGCTTGCGTGCGCGGGAAAGCGCCGCCTCGTCGGGCGGAAAATGGATATTGAAAAGGGCTTCGCGCAGGGTGCAGAGCCCTTCTTCCTCCCGCAGGCGGTCGGGCAGGGGATCGTCGGGCAGGTGCGGCAGCGCGGCGCGCACCGTCGCCTCGATTTGGCGCGAGGACAGCCCCGCAGTCGTGCGGTAGACCGGCTGCATGCCGGTAAAATCGGCGGGCTGAATCTCGGGCGAGGCGAGCTCTCGCCGCGTCGGGCCGCCGATCATCTTGCCGCAAAGCAGGTAGGTTTCCCCGGCGTGCAGGCGGGTGGCGAGGAAGCGGGTGTTGAAAAACGTGACCGTGACGGGGCCGGAAGCGTCGGCGGCCGTGAAACGGTAGAGCGTCATGCCCTGCCGGATGTAGTGGGCGCGGACGGGGGTCAGCAGCTTGACGCGCACGCAGCAGACCCTCTCGAGGTTGTCCGAAAAGACGGGGCAGGGGTGGCTCCAGTCCTTGTAATCGCGGGGATAATGACGCAAAAGGGCATCGACGGAATCGATGCCCAGCTTGCAAAAGAGCGCGGCACGCTTTTCGCCGACGCCCTTGAGCTGTCGAATGGATCTGTCAGTTTCAGCCATAAGGCCGCCTCCGATTTATTCGACGGAAATCAAGAAGTAATAGATCGGCTGTCCGCCGTTGATCAAGGTGATTTCGACCTTGTCGCCGAAGCGCTCGTTCAGCTCCTGCTCGATGGCTGCCGCCTGCTCCTCGGCGACGTCCTCGCCGTAGATCAGGGTGAGGAAGGCGCTGTCGCGTTTGAGCATCTGGCGCACCAGCCGCGCAGTGCAGCGTTCGAGCGACTGCTCCGTAAAAGTGACCTTGCCGTTTTCGAGGGCGAGCAGCTCGCCCTTTTGGATCGAGTGCCCGTCGTAATCGGAGTTGCGGGCGGCGAAGGTGATCTGCCCGGTCGTGACGCGCTCGAAGGCCTTCTGCATCGCGATAGCGTTCTGCTCGTCGTCGAGGTCGGGGTCATAGGCGAGCATCGCCGAAATGCCCTGCGGAATCGTGCGGGTGTGCAGGACGATGACCTTGCGGGTGCTGATGGGAATGGTCTGCTCGGCAGCCATGATGATGTTCTTGTTGTTCGGCAGGACAAAAACGGTCTCCGCCGGCGTCGTCTCGATGGCGCGCAGGATGTCGTCGGTGCTGGGGTTCATGGTCTGCCCGCCGCTGACGACGACGTCGACGCCCAAATCGCGGAACAGCGTTTCGAGCCCTTCGCCCGCCGAAACCGAGACGAAACCGATCGGCTTTTCGGGCGCGACGGGTTGAA
>CANQSG010000133.1 GCA_947626485.1 uncultured Clostridia bacterium
GGACAACGCCTATACCTTTTCGGGACAGTGCCGGGACTATCTTTCCGACGCGTCTCGCCGCCGCGACTGGCTGCGGCTGACGAATTTCATCCGGCCGGAGGACGTCGCCCTCTACGAGCCGTATTACGACGGGCTCAAGCTGGCGACGCGGGTGCATTCCGACCCCGTGCGGGTGCTGCGCGCCTATCTCGCCGGGCATTACGGCGGCAGTCTGCCCGCCCTGCTCGAGCCCGACCACAGCGCGCTGTTTTACCCGCAGGTGCTCGAAAACAGCCGCATTCCCGCCGATTTCACAAAAAAAGCGGCGACCTGTAACCGCCGCTGCGCCGACTGCCACATTTGCGCCGACGCGCTCGAACAGGCCGCGATCACCCTACAAGAATAGAAAGGACAGGAGCAACCCTTATGTTGACAAGCGCCAGAATCAAAGAGGCCGCCCTTGCCGCCGGAGCCGACGCCTGCGGGATCGCCCCCGTTTCGCGCATGGAGGGCGCGCCGGACGAGATGAATCCGATGCTGCTCTTCCCCGGCGTGAAAAGCATGATCGGCTTCGTCTTCCGCATTCCGCGCGGCGTCCAGCGCGGCATCGAGGAGGGCACGCAGTTTTATCAATACCCCTCGATGGCATACGGCGGCATCAATGAGATCTTCGCCCCCGCCGTGCTTTACAGCGTCGGCAAGGTCATCGAGGACGAAGGCTATGAGGCCTTTGTCTACCGCAACACCGGCGCGCGGGGCAGCGTTTCGGACATGGACGGCTCCGCCGGCAACACCCTTTCGCCCGAGGAGCAGATCGAGGTCAACGAAAACGCCAAGACCTCGACGGCGCACCACCGCAACGTCCAGTTCACCCGGCCGACCCGCCCCGAAAACACCGCGCCCGACCTGCAATTCCATTTCCGCCTCGCGGCGGTCGCCTGCGGCCTCGGCGAGATCGGCTGGAGCAAAATGCTCTTAACGCCCCAGTTCGGTCCGCTGCAGCGCGTCGCCTTTCTGTTCACCGACGCCGAGCTCGAATACGACGAGATGTACAGCGGCCCGCCGCTCTGCCGCAAATGCGGCGCCTGCGTGCGCGAGTGCCCCGGCGGCTGCATCCCCTCGATCCAGTCCGGCAAAAAGGTCACCGTCGACCTCGCCGGCAAAATCTGCGAGTGGGGCGACATCGACATGTGGCGGTGCTACGCCTTTTATACCCACGCCGGGCGCTATTACAACCCGTTTGTGCCGAAAGAGGTTTTCGACAAGAACGAGGACGGCGCGCTCGACCTGCTCGAGGGCGTGACCGACGTCGCGAACGAGCAGGAGATCATGAAGGTCTACACCGCGCTGCAAAAGTATTTCCCGAGCTGGGTCGGGTACAACATGGCGAAATGCGGCGGCTGTATCCGCGCCTGCGTGCACATGCTCGAACACAAGGGCGGCTGCATGGAGGGTCGGTTCGAGACCCCGCTGCGCACCCGCAAAAAGGCATGGAGGCTCGACCGCTGATGCAGACTTATTCCTACACCGGCGACGATTTCCGCGTCCTGCTGGAATCGGGCGACTGGAAGATCGGCCTGCTGCGCTACGCCGACCGCTTCGCCCGCCCCGACCGCTTCGAGCGCCACCTGCAAACCGACGAGGCCTTCGCCCTGCTGCGCGGCAGCGCGACGCTCTACGTCAGACGCGACGAAAAAATCGAATCCGCGCCGCTGCTTGCCGGGCAGGTCATCCTCGTCCCGGCGGGCGAATGGCACCAGATCGTCGTCTCGCGCGACGCCGACGTGCTGGTCGTCGAAAACCGGGACACGAGCGCCGCAAACACCGAAAAGGATCCCCCGCTTTTTGCGGGACAAACGCCATCCACAGGGAGGAAAACCGTATGCCCTTAACCGCATCCGCCATCAAGCAAGCCGCGAAGGAGCTGGGCGCGCCGGTCTGCGGCGTCGGCTCGCTGTCCCTGTTCGACGGCGAAAATCCCCAGCGCGACCCGCGCAGCATCCTGCCCCACGCGAAATGTATCATCGGCTTCGGCTTCCCCGTGCCGAAGGGGTTGTACCTGACGATGGATCGCGGCTCGCAATATTATACTTACACGACGATCGGCGTCAAGTACATCGACGAGGAGCTCGCCGAAATTTTCCTGCTGAAGATCGGCGGGATGATCGAGAATTACGGCTACGACGCCTGCCTGCAAAAGGCGATCCCCAACCTGCGCATTCAGGGCGACAAGACGACCAACCCCGAGGTCAAGGACACCTATGAGCTCGTCCACGCCGTCGCCGTCGAGCCCGGCAAGCCGGTGCCCGACGTCATTCTCGATTTCGGCAAAGCCGCCATGGCGTGCGGCATCGGAAGCCCGGGGCTGGGAGGCAAAATTCTGCACCCCGATTTCGGCCCCTTTATCCGCTATTGCTTTCTCATCACCGACGCCCCGCTCGAGACCGACCCCCCGCTGACCGAGCCGCTCTGCGACCGCTGCGGCGCCTGCGCTTCCGCCTGCCCCGGCGGCGCGATCTCGGAGGATGGGCTCGACAGCTGGCAGTGCGCCGTCTATTACAAGGGCGCCCACCGCTCGAACCCGTTTCAAACCGACGATTTCCTGCGCGACGACCCGCGGCGGGACGAAATTCTCGACGGAAAAGCGCGCTTTGACGCCGATTCGGCGCGGGCGCTGTTCGAACAGATGCACTTTCTGCCCGACACCCAGTGGGGCTATGCGCCCTGCCTGTGCGGCCGGAAATGCGACGTCGCCTGTTACCGGCACCTGAAAGGAGCGAACGCCCTGTGAAGGAGGAAATCCGCCGCATCGCGCGGGAAAATTTCGCCGACCTCGTCGGCTTCGCACCGGCCGACCGCTTCGCGCCCGACGACCCCGTTTTCCGCATCTTCCCCGGCACGAAAACCGTGATCGCGCTGGCGTTCCGGGTGCTGCGCGGCTGCTACCGCGGCACCGAGGAGGGCACGACCTATTATCAATACACCACCATGGGCGTCGAAAACATGGAGGAAACGATCCTGCCGATGGCACTTTGGAAGGTCTCGGTCTGGCTCGAATCACAGGGCTACGTCGCCGTCCCCCAGCGCCGCCACCAGCAGATCATGGCTGAGCCCGACAGCACCAACCCCGAGGTCGCCTACGACGCGATCTATCGCGGGCGGACGGCGGAAAATCAGATGGATTTCCTGTCCGCCGCCGTCGCCTGCGGCATCGGCGAAAAGGGGCTGAGCGGGTCGCTGCTCACGCCGGAATTCGGCCCGATGGTGCGTTGGGCGTTCGTCTTGACCGACGCCGTCATCGAGCCCGACGACCTGCGCGAGCCGACGCTCTGCGACGCCTGCGGCAAGTGCGTTTCCGCCTGCCCGGGTCACGCCATCGCCCCCGACGGCACCCGCGACCCCTGGCAGTGCGCGGTCTATTACAACGGCGCGAACGGCACGAAAAACCCCTTTATGCCGCCCGACGCCTTCGCCGACTGCCCCGACCGCCTCGAAATTATTGCGGGGGAAGCCGACCTGACGCCCGAGCGGGCGCGGGAAATTCTCGACCGCATCTATTTCTACCCGCCGGCGCAGCACGCCTATCCCTGCTCGATCTGCGGCAAGGCCTGCGACGTCGCCTGCTATTGCCACCTCGAGGAAAAGGGCGTTCTGACACGCAAATTCCACCGTCCCTTCCGCGAGCGCGAGCCGTGGGCATTTTCGGTTGACGATTTCAAAATTCCGCAGACGAAATAGCCACGCGCCCCGACGCCTGCTTGAAAAGGAGTTTACCATGCGCTTTGTCGTCGATCAGGACTACCACATTCATTCTCGCCTTTCGCTCTGCTCGGGCGACCCCGCGCAGACGCCCGCCCGCATTCTGCAATATGCAAAGGACGCCGGGCTCACGGACGTCATCCTGACGGATCACCACTGGGACGAGACCGTGCCGAAAAGCAGCCCGTCCGACTGGTACGACGCGCAGGATTACGCCCACATCGCGCAGAGCCTGCCGCTGCCGCAGACGGAGGGCATTCGCTTCCGCTTCGGGTGTGAAATCGACCTCGACAAGGCCTGCACCCTCGGCATGGCGAAGGCACATTTCGACCGCTTCGCCCTCGTCATCATCCCGACGACCCACCTGCACATGGACGGGTTTACGATCGACGTGCCCGCCTCGTTCGAGCGTCGCGCCGAACTCTGGGTCGAACGGCTCGACGCCGTGCTCGATATGGACTTGCCCTTCCGCAAGATCGGCATCGCCCACCCGGCGCTCGTCGGCCTGTCCGGCGCCCATCCCCCGCACGCCGAGGTCGAAATTCTCGACCGGATCCCCGACAGCGCGCTCGAACGCCTCTTTCACCGCGCCGCCGCCCTCGGGGTCGGCGTCGAGCTCAACTTCCCGCTTGAGACCTATTCGCCGCAGCAGCTGCCCGCCGTTTTGCGCATTTACCGCATCGCGAAGGCCTGCGGCTGCAAGTTCTATTTCGGCTCCGACGCCCACACCCCCGCCGATTTCGCACCCATCCCCGCCCGCTTTGAACGCATCGTTGACCTGCTGGAGCTGACCGAAGACGACAAGTTCCGGCCGGAAGAATAAAAACGAAAAAACAGGAGGAATCCGCATGATACAAGCCATTCTGCTCGACGGGTCGACCCGCGCGTTGACCCCCGAAATCACGACGCAGGGCGACTGCACGACCCTCACGCTGCCGAAGGAAACCGACACCTCCGCGGTGCGCGAGATCTGCTTCGAATACCTCGAAGACCTCGCCCGCGACGGGGACGAGGGCTATTTTCTCATCCCCAACGAGGGCATGCTCTGTACCTTCTGCGGCCACAAGGACGAGGAATTCGTCTCCCAGAAATACGCCATGCCGGTGTTCGGCGTCAAGACGCGGCGGCAGAGCTACCTCGCCGTCGTCGCCGGGATGGCATACGGGTACGAGCTCGTCTGCGGCGTGCGCGACGGGAAGTATTACATCTATCCCCGCTTCCGCCTCGACGGTGCGCCGCTCGCGGAGGCGATCAAAATCCACTATTTTCGCCTTTCGGAAGCCGACGCCGACTATTCCGGCATGGCGCGGCGCTACCGCCGGTATCAGCTCGAGCGGGGAGAGATTCGCCCGTTACAGGAGCGGATGCGCGAGCGCGAGACGCTCGATTACGCCGCGAATTCCGTGCTGGTGCGCGTGCGGCTCGGCTGGAAGCCCGTCCCGCCCGAGATTCTGCACCAGACGCCCGAAAACGAGGCCGAGATGCACGTCGCCTGCACCTTTGCGCG
>CANQSG010000134.1 GCA_947626485.1 uncultured Clostridia bacterium
GTCCCCTGCTGCCCATTTTGGCGGACAGATACCAGCCCGCGACGAACGCCCCGAGCCCCGCCGCGACCGACGCGAGCGGACTGGCGGTCGACCGGTCGAGGTTGGCGCCGGCGATGAGCGCGGCGAAGAGCAGCAGCCCCGCCGCCGTCACAGCGGCGCCGAGCAGCACGGCGACGGCTGCGGTAACGGAAAGCGGCCGCGTCTGGCGGCTGCCTTTTCGTGTGGTTTCCAAATCCATCCCTCCTCGCTAAAACCTGTATGCGAAAGGGGCGGGATTTATGCGACTTTAAACGTCTTTTTCCTTTTTGCGGGACTTTTTCGGCGTGTCGGTCTCGACGTCGTCGTGCACCGTCAGATTCTGCTGGATCGCCCAGCGCGCCAGGCGCTGTTTCGAATGGTCGCTCTGGGATTCGAGGACGATGGAATCCTCCTTGACCGAAATCACGCGACCGTAAAGCCCGCCGATCGTGATGATCTCGTCGCCGACTTCGATCGAATTGCGCATTTTTTCTTCTTCCTTCTGGCGCTTGCGCTGCGGCCGGATCATGACGAAATAGAGCACAAGGCCGATGACGACGAGATACAGAAGCATCGGCAGAAGCCCGAGCAGGCCGCCGCCCTGTGTCGTTTCTCCTTGCTGCGCCGTATTGGCGGCAGCGTCCAACAGTGTGAATTGCATAATTCAAACCTCCTAAAGAAATCCGAGGGATATTATACCAGAACCGGGCGCTTTTTGCAAGCGCTATTTCAGCCGGTCTCGCAATCGGCGGGCGGCGGGTCAGATCCGGCGGCCGAGGACGTCGCGCTGCTCGCGCAGATAGGCGTCGAAGGTGCCGGCGTCGAGCGCGGCGCGAATTTCTTCCATTAAGTGATTGTAAAAATACAGGTTGTGCAGCACCGTGAGCCGGTGCGCGAGCATTTCCCCGCTTTTGATGAGGTGGCGCAGATAGGCGCGGCTGTACCGGCGGCAGACCGGACAGCCGCAGCGCTCGTCGATGGGAAGCGGGTCGTCCTCGTAGCGCTGGTTGTTGAGGTTGCGAATGCCCTCGCTCGTGAAGACGTGCCCGTGCCGCGCGTTGCGGCTCGGCATCACGCAATCGAAGAGGTCGATGCCGCGCGCGACGCCCTCGAGGAGATTGACCGGCGTCCCGACGCCCATCAGATACCGCGGCTTTTCGGGCGGCATGCAAGGCGTGACGTGGTCTAAAATATCGTACATGACCTCGGTCGGCTCCCCGACCGCCAGCCCTCCGACGGCGTACCCGTCAAGGTCAAGCTCGGCTATCTGCCGCATGTGGGCGACGCGCAGGTCGGGAAAGGTGCAGCCCTGATTGATGCCGAAAAGCATCTGGTGCGGGTTCAGGGTATCCTCCCGCGCGTTGAGGCGCCGAATTTCGGCCTTGCAGCGGTTTAGCCAGCGCAACGTCCGCGCGCAGGACTGTTCGGCGTATTCATGCGTCGCGGGGTTCTCGACGCACTCGTCAAACGCCATCGCGATCGTCGAGCCGAGGTTCGACTGAATGCGCATGCTTTCCTCGGGCCCCATGAAGATACGGCGGCCGTCGACGTGGGACGCGAAGGTGACGCCCTCCTCGTCGATCTGCCGCAGCGACGCGAGCGAAAAGACCTGAAACCCGCCGCTGTCGGTCAGAATCGGACCGTCCCAGGTGTTGAACCGGTGCAGTCCGCCCATTTTGCGAATCAGCGCGTCGCCCGGCCGGACGTGCAGATGATAGGTGTTGCAGAGCATGACCTGACAGCCGATCTCTTTCAAATCCGCGGCGGAAACGCCGCCCTTGATCGCCGCCGCCGTCGCCACGTTCATGAACGCGGGCGTCTGCACGACGCCGTGCACCGTTTCAAACACCCCGCGCCGCGCGCGCCCCTGCGTTGTCAATACCCGAAACATAACACACCTTCGCTCCCGATTTTTATAACAAAAGGCGCAGAACCCCCTGCGCCTTTATTCGCATTACCTTGCAGTCGGCACAAATTCCAATTTCAAGCGCATTCCCATGCCTGCGGCAAGACGTTGTAATGTTTTCAGGGATGGGTTAGCGCTGCCGGATTCAAGCTTGCTGATATCGCCTTGTGCGATACCGGTTTTTTTCGCCAGTTCTTTTTGCGTCATACCAGCGTTTTTTCTGGCGTCAATCATCGCCTGAATGATGGCAAATTCCGGTTCAATGGCATCCCATTCTTCTTTGAATTCCTCATTTTGAAGTTGTTCATTCAGGTAATCCTTGTAATTTGTCATGTTACTTTACCTCCCGACTCAAATATTCATCGCGGTATTTTTTAGCCGTTTCAATTTCATTTTTTGGCGTTTTCTGCGTCTTTTTTAGAAAACCGTTCGTGAGAATAATCTTTTTTCCGATGATGAAAAAATAAAACACGCGTGAAATATCGGACCCGCTGCTGATACGCAGTTCAAAAATGCCGTCGGCAAGGTGCTTCGAATAAGGCATCCGCAGCGCCGTTCCGTTGTTCGCGAGCAGGTCGATCATTCGCAGAATTCTGGCTCGCATTTTCACATCGACAGAGGAAAGAAATTTCCTGACAGGTTCGCTTTCATCGGGTTTCACGTAAAATAGAATTTCAAACTCTTGCAGGCGTTATTCCCCTCGTTGTTTTTCTTAGCAGAATTATATTATATAGGATAAATCCTATATTGTCAAGAGGATTTTTCGGAAACGTCCCGGCGGCACGGTAACAGCGCCACGATCGAGCGGTGGATCGCCATGGCGATCGCAATGAGGGCGGAGACCTCGAGCGTGTGGATCAGGAAGCTACCGCCGATCGAGAAGTCGGAGCCGAGGAAATAATACATGCTGCGGTAGATGTCCGAGCCCGGGACAAGGCAGAACACGCCGCCGATAAAGAAGACGGTGATCGGCGCTTTTTTGAACCGCGCCAGTGCATACGACAGGACGCTTGCCGTCAATGCCGCGAGAAAAACGGCGAGGAGCGTTTCGGAAAGTCGGCGCGCAAACAGGCAGTAGACGAACCAGGTCGCCGCCCCGGTCAACCCGCAGGCGACGAGGTGCCCCGGCTGCGCGTGAAAGAGAATGGCAAGGCCGAGAGACATGAGGAAGGACGCCGCGGCCTGAAACAGGATCTCCGGCGGCAGGATCCAGTCCCGCCCCCAGGTAAACCAGTTGGGCGCTTCGGAAAGGAAGAGGGCGGCGTCCCCCCGGTGGAACATGCGGACGACGACGGACATACCGGCGGCGAGAAAAACGGCATAGAGGATCGCCTCAACGCCCCGCGAGACGCCCGAGAGATAGTCCTTGTGCAGCAAATCCTGAATCGCGACCGTAAACGTCACGCCGGGAACCAGCGGCATGAGGGAGCCGGACAAAATCGGATAGAGATTTTCGCCCACCGGAAGGTAAGAGACAAAGAAAAGAGAAAACAGCCCCAAGGCGGCGGCGGACAGAAAGCACCGCACAAAGCCCAGCATGCGCAATTTGCCGAGCAGGCACTCCACCAGCCCGACGCCGAGCCCGACGAGAAAGCTGGCGAGCGCGTCCTTCGGGGTACCCTGGAGCATAAAGGTGCTCGCGACGGCGATGATCGCATAGCTGAGGATCACCAGCAGCCGGGGATAATACCGTTTGGCCTTGAGCTTTTCGAGCGCGAGAAAGGCCTGATCGATCGAAAGAGCGCCGGAAACGAAGCTGCGGGACAGATTGTTCGTCAGCGAAATCTGGCTGAGATCGTTGTCGCGGCTCCGGATGCATTTTGTCAAAGAAACCTCGTGGTCGATCGACGCGTCGGCGAGGGAAATTGTGATCCCGGTCACGGAGGCGTGGACTTCGGTATAGGAGAAGCCCGTCGTCTCTAAAATCCGTTTTGCCGTATCCTCGACGCGGGAGGAATCCGCGCCGTGAGAAGCGAGGTTCTCCCCGACCGCAAGGGCAAGCCGGCTGATATCCTTATACCGCGCGGCGTTCGGCGCGGCAGACAGCTGATCCATCGTGACTTTCCTTTCTTATAATATCGCCATGGCGTCGCCGAAGCTTTCGACTTGAGGACAAACTTTTAAAACAGATCGCTGTGCGTTCCGGTTCTCGCTAAAAACAGGAATAGCCGCTCTCCGTCCACGCGGTAAATGAGCAGCCAATCCGGCTGAATGTGGCATTCCCGAAAGCCCACGTAGCCGCCGGTCAAGGCATGGTCGCGGTAGCTCGACGCCAAGGCTTCGCCGTCCGCCAACGCATCGATCACCGTTGTTAATTTCGCAAGATCAAGTCCCCGCTTTTGCGCAAGCTTCAAATCTTTTCGAAACTGAACGGAAGGGACGATTTCAAGCTTCATGCAAAATATCCTCCATCATTTCTTCCGCGCTGTGATAGGATGGATATTTTTCCGGATGACGCTGCATATCCTCCGCCTCCACGATTGCCGCAAGGGTCACGGCGTTCGGAACCTCTGTGGTAAGCGCGAACGGAATCCGCTGTTCCCGCACGACGGTTTTCGCAAAAATGTTGAACGCCGCGCTGGTGGACAGCCCGATTTCCCGGCAAAATTTATCAAACGCAATTTTGGTAGCCTCGTCCATTCGGATGTTGATATTGGTTTGTGCCATAAGAATGCCTCCTTTGATTTTCTGTTTCTATTATACGTCAATCAGCTGTGCTTGTCAATAAAACGCAAGAAAATGTATATGAAAACAATAGATAAATCAAAGGATCGCCATGGCATCGCCGAAGCTGAAAAAGCGGTAGCGTTCGGCGACGGCGGTTTTGTAGGCGTGCATGGTGTTTTCATAGCCCGCGAAGGCGGCGACGAGCATGATGAGGGTGCTTTCGGGCAGGTGGAAATTCGTGATCAGGCCGTCCATGCACTGAAATTCATAGCCGGGATAGATGAAAATATCGGTGTCGCCCGCGCAGGCGCAGATTTCGCCGTTGCTGCGCATCATGCTTTCGAGCGTCCGGCAGCTCGTCGTCCCGACGCAGATCACCCTGCCGCCGTTTTCCTTCGTTTTGCGCAGCAGCACGACGGTTTCGGGCGGGACGACGTAGTGCTCGGTGTGCATTTTGTGCTGTGTGATCTCCTCGGTTTTGACGGGGCGGAAGGTGCCGAGCCCGACGTGCAGCGTGACGTTTGCGGTCGAAACGCCGTCGGCGCGCAGGCGGTCGAGCAGCGCGCGGTCGAATTTGCTCTCGTGATAGTCCTTG
>CANQSG010000135.1 GCA_947626485.1 uncultured Clostridia bacterium
CTCACGTAAATGCACATGCACATCCGTAAAGCCGGGAAAAATATAAAGCCCTTTGCAATCCACTGCCGGAACGTCCGAAACGATCTTGTCGGAAATGTCAACAATACGCCCGTCCCGTACCAAAATATCCTGCCGCGCGAGCCGCGCCCCGCGGTAAACCGTTGCGGTTTTGAACAGCGCCGTCATCGGAATACCCTTTCCAACCTTTATTTAATATATTATAGCATAGATTTTAGATAATTGCAAGGGCTTTTCAAAAAAATTCCGGTCGCCTTGACTTTTTGATGCAGCGGTGCTATAATTGAGGCGGGAGAGATCGCGATGCGCAAAATTCTGATCGTCGAGGACGACCGCGCCTTGGCGTCGGAGCAGCGGCGGCTTTTGCAGGACGCCGGATACGACGCGGACGTTCTGAATACCGGATTTTCAGACCCCGAGCGCGCGGCGCGGACGATCGCGGAAGCGATGCCCGACCTTGTTTTGCTGGATATCGGGCTTGCGGGCGGCAGCGGCACGCTGAAAATCGGCGCGAGCGGTCCGCTGACCGGCGGCGCTTCGGTCTACGGTCTTGCGGTGCAGAACGCCGCGCAGATGGCCGTCGACGAGATCAACGAGGCCGGCGGTCTCAACGGCATGCAGTTTGAATTCTCCATGCTCGACGACAAGAACGACGCCTCGACCATCGCCACCAACTACGCGTCGCTGTTCGAGGACGGCATGCAGGTCTCGCTCGGCACGGTGACCTCCAAGCCCGGTCTGGAATTCAAGAACCTGTCGAAGGAGGACAACGTCTTCTTCCTGACGCCTTCCGCCTCCGCCGACGCCATCCCCGAATTCGACAACGGCTATCAGCTCTGCTTCGCCGACGGCAACCAGGGCGCGGCCGCCGCGAAATACGTCAACGACAATCTCGCGGGCAACACCATCGGCGTGCTGTACAAATCGGACGACGTCTATTCCACCGGCATCCTGAACCAGTTCAAGGACACGCTCGACGATTCGGTGCAGCTGATCGAAGCGAGCTTCATGGGCGAGACCGTCGCCTCCTTCGACTCGCAGATCAACCTGCTGAAGGGTTGCAAGTTCATCTTCATGCCGATCTATTACACCCCGGCTTCCCAGTTCATGGTGCAGGCCAAGAACGTCATCGCGCCGGACGCGGTCTATTATGGCTGCGACGGGCTCGACGGCATTGAGACCGGCGTCGAAGGCTTCGACATCTACACCATCCCGCAGGAAATTTCCTTCCTGTCGCACTTCAACTCCAAGGCGACCGAAGGCCCCGCCGCCGACTTCATTCAGAAGTACGTCGACAAGTACGGCGCGGAGACCCTCAACCAGTTCGGCGCCGCTGCCTATGACTGCATCTACGCCCTCTACGGCGCGATGAAGCAGGCCATCGACAACGGCAAGGAGATCACCGCCGACACCTCCGCCTCCGACCTCTGCGACATCCTGAAGGAGATCTTCAACGGCGGCTATTCCTTCACCGGCGTGACCGGCGAATATGCGAACGGCGCCCAGACCTCGATGAGCTGGAACGCGAACGGCTACGTCAACAAGGCCGCCGTCAAGTACATCGTCAAGGAAGCCGGCGCGACCGCGCCCGCGAAATAAAGCGCAACACAAACGGAACACTGCGGCATTTGCCGGTACGGGATTTTTCCGTACCGGCAGATGTCATGTCATTCGAAAGCCCTTCCTGAGGAGGCGCCTATGGAATTTTTGCATACACTCATCAACGGGTTGAGCCTCGGCGGCATCTACGCGTTGGTCGCGCTTGGGTACACGATGGTGTACGGGATCGCCAAGATGCTGAACTTCGCCCACGGCGACATCATCATGGTGAGCGGGTACGTCATTCTCGTGTTTTTAAGCATGACCGGCAACCCGCTGCTCGCGATTTTCGCGTCGATCGTCTTCTGCATTCTGCTCGGCGTCGTCATCGAAAAGGTCGCCTATAAGCCGCTGCGGGGCGCGTCGCCGCTCGCGGTGCTCATCACCGCCATCGGCGTCAGCTATCTGCTGCAAAGCCTCGCCCAGATGATCTTCGGCGCCGACCCGAAAATGATCGTCATTTACGATTTCGGCTCCGTTTCCATCGGCGCATTCTCGATCGAGGTCAAGACCCTGCTGACCCTCTTCGCCTCGCTGGTCGTCATGATCTCGCTGACCCTCTTTATCAAATTCAGCCGAACCGGCAGGGCGATGCTCGCCGTTTCGGAGGATCGCGGCGCGGCGCAGCTGATGGGCGTCAGCGTCAACCGCATCATCACGATCACCTTTGCCATCGGCTCGGCGCTCGCCGCGCTGGCGGGCACCTTTTACCTGCTCAAAGCGCCCAACATGAACCCGACCTTCGGCTCTCTGCCCGGCATCAAGGCCTTTACCGCCGCCGTCATCGGAGGCATCGGCTCGGTGCCCGGCGCCATGTTCGGCGGGCTGCTGCTCGGCATCATCGAATGCCTCTGCAACGCGGTGCCCGTCCTCTCGCCCTATACCGACGCGATCGAATTCCTGATCCTGATCCTCATTCTGCTCGTCAAACCGACCGGCATTTTGGGCAAAAAGAGGAGGGAGAAGGTATGACGCGCGCAACATCGACTGCCGCGAAACGGCAGATCAAGTGGAAATACATCGCGAATTATCTCGTCATCGGCGTGCTGACCCTGCTTTTCGGCGGTTTGAGCCTTGCCGGACAGCTCGGCCAGTCGACCGTCTACCTGCTCGAAAAAATGAGCATCAGCGTCATTCTCGCCGTCTCGCTCTGCCTTGTCGTCGGCTTCATGGGGGAGCTGAGCCTCGGACACGCCGGCTTTATGTGCGTCGGCGCCTACCTCGGCGGCAAGGTCGCGGCGCTGCTTTCCGATCTGCTCGGCAGCGGCAACAACGTCCTCGCGCTGCTCGCCTCGCTGCTCGTCGGCGGGCTGTGCGCCGCCGTCTGCGGCTTCCTCATCGGGCTGCCCGCGCTGCGGCTGCGGGGGGACTACCTCGCCATCGTGACGCTGGCGTTCGGGGAGATCGTCCGCGTCATTTTCCAGAACACCTCGCTCGAGAGCTTCGGCGGGACGCTCGGCATGAAAACGCCCCGCTTCAACCGGAATTATCTCTTCCTGTTCGGCTTCCTGCTCGTACTGGCGACGCTCGCCGTCATCCAGAACTTCCTGCGCAGCAAGCACGGACGCGCCGTGACGGCGATCCGCGACAATGAGATCGCGGCGCGCGCCACCGGCATCAACGTCACAAAATACAAGCTCATCGGCTTCGTGCTCTCGGCGTTTTTCGCCGGGATCGCCGGCGTGCTTTACAGCTACAGCAACTATCAGGTCGAAAGCTCGAAATTCGGCTATAACTATTCGATCGAAATCCTCGTGATGGTCGTGCTCGGCGGGATGGGCAGCATCAACGGCTCCATCATCGCCGCCGTCCTGATCACCTATCTCAACACCCGCCTTGCGACGGTGCTGACCGGCAATTTGGCCGTGCTGCAAAACCTCGTCTATGCGCTGGTGCTCGTCGGCATCGTCATCTACAACAACGCGCCCGCCCTCAAATCCTTCCGCGAGCGCGTCAACCTCAAGGCGCTGCTTTCCAAGCTCAAAAAGCCGGTGCAGGACCCGGCGGTCATCCGCGAGGACGCCGCGGCATGGGACCGCATCCCCACCAAGATCGACATGGACGATCTGCTGACGGTGGAATTACAACAGAAAAAAGCCGCCCCTGCCGACGCGGACAGCGACGGCGAGGCGAACAGCGACGCGGCTTCCGACGAAACCGCCGACAGAAAGAAGGACGAAACATGAGCAACATTTGGATCGGCTATTCGCAGGAGGGTCTCGCCATCAAGCAGACCGACCTGAAATTTTACGACGTGACGAAGCCGCCCATCAGCCTGCACGGTCTGCCGACCGAGCGGTACGGCTTCCGCCGCCTGCCGGACGCGCTCTGCGAGGCGGTGCCCTCCGTCAAGAAACACGCCGAGACGGCGGCGGGGGTGCGCGCCCGCTTCGCGACCGACTCCCCCTATCTCGCCATCCGCCTGACCCACCGCGATTACGGCCTCGGCGGCCCCTGCACCAGCAAAACCGCCGCCTGCGGCGTCGCGGTCTATTACGAGCAGGACGGCAAGGACGTTTTCGGCGGGCTCTACACCGTGCCGCGCGACCGGCAGGAGGGCTATGAAGGCGAGCTGCGCCTGCCCGAGGGCAGAAAAGAGATCACCCTCTGCCTGCCGACCTACACCGAAGTATTCAGCATGGAGATCGGCATTCGTGAAGGCTGCCTGCTCGAAGCCCACCGCCCCTACCGCATCGAGACCCCCGTCGTCTTTTACGGCTCCTCGATCACGCAGGGCGGATCGGCGGGACACCCCGGGACGATCTACGAGAATTTCATCTCCCGCAACCTCGACTGCGATTATTACAACCTCGGTTTTTCGGGCAACTGCAAGGGCGAACCCGAGATCGCGCGGTATATCGCCGGGCTGTCGATGTCGGCGTTTGTCCTCGATTACGACCACAACGCGCCGACCGTCGACCATCTCGCAAAGACCCACGAGCCCTTCTTCCGCATCATCCGCGAGGCGCAGCCCGAGCTGCCCATCGTGCTCGTGAGCCGGCCGGGGTATAACCTCTGCGAGGAGATGCAGGCGCGCCGCGCCGTCATCGCGCAGACCTTTGTCAACGCCCGCGCCGCCGGCGACCAAAACGTCTATTTTGTCAACGGCTACCAGATGTTCCCCGAAGCCTGCCGCGACGATTGCACGCTCGACGGCTGCCACCCGAACGACCTCGGCATGTATTACATGGCGCAGAGCATCGGCGGGGTGCTTAAAGAAATCCTGTCGTCGATGAAGGTCGACACCGGAGAGGAGTAATTCACCATGGCGGAATACCTGCTGGAGACCCGATCGCTCGGCATCGCGTTCGGCGGGTTAAAAGCGGTGGAGGATCTGAACCTGAAGATCCGCAAAAACCAGCTTTACGGCCTCGTCGGCCCCAACGGCGCGGGGAAGACGACCGTCTTCAACCTGCTGACCGGCGTTTACCAGCCGACCGCCGGCACCTTTTTCCTCGACGGGGAGGAGATGATCCTGGCAGCCAACGCTGACGATCTGAAAAAGGCGGAGGAGAACGGGATGGCGCC
>CANQSG010000136.1 GCA_947626485.1 uncultured Clostridia bacterium
GAAAAAGGACGCAGGAATACTGGCGTATTTCAAGGACTTTTGACGCAGTCCGGCGGGAAAATCCGCCCACTTCGGGCGCGTTGTACCCTGATTGCATTGACTAGCGTCGGAAAAAAGCGCGCGAAAATACAGGCAAAAAGTTGGAAAAGCCGCCCGGGTAAAGCGGACGGCTTTTGCAAAACGGACGGCGCCTCGTCCGAAACATTATCGGTTGCGGATCGCGTCGATCGGGCGCTTGGCGGCGGCGCGGCGCACCGGGAAGAAGCTCGCGAGGGCGGCGACCGCCATGCTGACAAAAAGCAGCAGCAAAATCTGCCGCAGGCCGAAATGCAGCACCGTGATGAGCACGCCGACCTCCCGCCGCAGCACGAAATTGAGGATCGCGACGACCACGCCCGTCCCCGTCGCGGCGAGCAGGAAGTTGACGGCGGCGATGACGAAGCTTTCGGCGAAGAAGATGCGGAAAACGTCGTTGCTGCGGGAGCCGATGGCGCGCAAAATGCCGATCTCCTGCTTTTTATAGGAGATGCTGGTGGCGATGAAGTTCGAGAGCATCACCGCCGCGAAGACCGCGAAGCCGAGGCCGATATAGAGGAACACGCGCGAGAGGCTGCGCAGGATTTCGTGGATGGAATCGAGCTCGTAGGTCACGGGGCTCTGGAGCGGATAGCGGGTCTCGGTGCCGGTGCGGTACGACCAGCTGACGAGCGCCCGCACACCCTGCGTGTCGGCGGGCATGGGCGCCAGCGCCGCGCGATAGGTCCCCGCGCCGCGGGTGAGCTTCGAGAAGGTCAGGTCGTCGACCGCGATCGCCCCGCGATAGCCCGGCTGCGAAAAGACGCCGACAATGCGATAATCTGACTGGCTTGAGATACCGCCGTAAACCGGCTCGCTGCAAAAGCCGTCGAACCGCAGGTCTTTTAAGGCGCTGTAATCCGTCGCGCCCGCCGCGCCCGTCGTGCCCGCGCTCGACCCGGTCGACCCGTTTTTGGCGTCCGCGTCGCCCGCGAGCAGGTCGGCGGAGACGATGAGCTCCTTTTCGCCGAGCACCGTCTTTTCCCCGTCGACCCAGGTGACGGCGTCGGCGGGCAGCTCGCGCAGGCGGACGGCGTAGTTGGGCGAGAGGGAGGACGCAAAGTCGAAGACCGTGCTGTCCGATTCGTTGAACGCCCAGAACTGGGCAAAGCCGGTGATCTGGCTGCCCTTGGGCGCGGCGGCGAGAATGCGGGCGAGGCCGCCGGTGCCGACCATCGCCATGCCGGTGTAGCTGTTTTGCACCGCGCTGTCCAGCTCGTTTTGCAGGACGAAATTTTGCAGCTTTTCGGTCTCGGTCAGGCGATCCTCCGACTCCATGAGCGAGGCGTAACGCGCGCGGTCGAAGTCGGTTTTGACGACGCCGGCGACGGTGTACGCCGTGCCGTTCAGCGTCAGCGTCTTGCCGACGAGGTCGCCGGGGGCTTGAAATTTAACCGCCTTTTGCGCATCGGCGGGCAGGTAGCCGCACTCGGAGATCGTCAGATAGACCATCTCGCTGATGGCGATCTCATTCTTCGCGCCGTCGGGCAGGGTGCCGGCGAGCAGCGTGTAGCCCATCGCGTCGAGCACCGCGCCGTCGATCTCGGCGAAGCCCGTAAAATAGGAGGGCGCCGGGAACTGCGCGGCGTCGGAGCCGAGCTCGGGGTAGGTGAGGGAATCGTCGGTCGTGACGACCGGGCGGAAAGCGAGCCCCGTTTCGGTTCGAATCTGCGAAAGCTCCTCGTCGGTGATGCCGTACCGCGCCCCCTCGTCGAATTCGTAGGGCGTGGATTCGGCGTCGCTGTACCGCACCGCCTTTTGCACCGTCGCATAGGGCACGCCGGTGTCGACGAGCGAATCGGTGCAGGCCTGCACATGGTTGTAGGCGCCGAAGGCGTCCGCCAGCCCGAACAGCCCGAAGGCGATGCAGGAGAGCAGAATCGTGACGGCGAGCCGGAATTTTTTGTGCCGCAGCCCGCCGACGCCGATGCGGAAGGCGTTTTTCAGCGGCAGGCGGGAGCGGATGAGCCGAAAGTCCGAGCCGTCGCCCGTTTGCAGCGAGGTCTGGTCGGTGGAGCGGAAGGCGCGCTCGTTTGATTGCGTGCAGAGCGAGAGGGTCAGCGCGCCCGACAGGCGGTCGATGTAGGCGTTGATCGCCGCGCGGTCGGCCTCGGTCAGGTGATACCCCGCCGGCACCGAGACCGTGTCCTGCTCGAATTGCAGCGCCGTCGGCGCCTTGGCGGGTTCGGCCTCTTCCTGCGGCGCCGCTTCGACGTCGCTGACGACCCGCCCGTCGGCCAGCTCGATGATGCGGTCGGCGTAGCGCATGGCGAAGTCGCGGTCGTGCGAAACGACGATGACGAGCTTCTGTTTCGACAGGCGCTTGAGGGTTTCGAGCACCTGCGTCCCGGTCGCGGAATCGAGGGCGCCGGTCGGCTCGTCGGCGAGCAGAATTTCGGGGTTCTTCACCAGCGCCCGCGCGATGGCGACGCGCTGCTTCTGCCCGCCCGAAAGCTCGTTGGGGCGGCGGCCGCCGTAGCCCTCGAGGTCGACCTCCCGCAGAATGCGGTTCAACTCCTCGTCGGTCGCCCGCTTGCCCTGCAATTCGAGCGCGAGGGCGATGTTCGCGCCGACGGAAAATTCTTCGAGGACGTTGTACTCCTGAAAAATAAAGCCAACGTAGGTGTTGCGGTAGGAATCGAAGTGCTTCTGCGTAAAATCGCGGGTGGAAACGCCCTTGATGACGATCTCGCCGCCGTCGCAGCGGTCGAGCCCGCCGAGCAGGTTAAGCAGCGTCGACTTCCCGCTGCCGGATTTGCCGATGAGGAACACCATGCCGGTCTCGGGAAAGCGCAGTGAGACATGGTCGAGCGCCGCCACCGGGACGCCTTTTTTCGGTCGGTAGGTTTTTGTCAGATCTCTCGTTTCGAGCATGAACCTCTCCCCTTTCGCGCCTATCATAGCACACCCCGCCCGCCTTGGCAAGCGAATTAAGGGAAATTTAAGGAATCAATAAGAAACCGTGCAATTTCGTAAGAATTACACGGTTTCGCCTTGACTTATCCACCGGAATATGATAGAATCAATGTGCCCGCGAAAGCGCCGGGATTTTCCGGTGCAACGGGGTTTTTTTGCGGTATGCCAACAAGCTCTGACGGAAAGAGGCAAACATCGAAATGGCGGTTTTCAAAAAAGCGGAGGTCCGCAACGCGGTCTTTCTCGGCACGCTCTGCTCCCTGTCCTATCTCGCGGTCTATTTCGCCCGCAACACCCTCGGCGTCGTCTCCCCACAGGCGATCGATGAGGGCACCTTCACCACCGAAGCCATCGGCGCGATGTCCTCGCTCTATTTCATCACCTACGCCGTCGGTCAGCTCATCAACGGCACCATCGGCGACCGCATCCACGCGAAATACATGATCGGGCTGGGGCTGATCTGCTCGGGCATCACCTCGATGATCGTCCCCCTCTTCGCCCACACCTTCTGGGTTTCCTACCTCGCCTACGGCATGACCGGCTTTTTCCTCTCGATGATCTACGGCCCCATGACGAAGGTCGTTTCGGAAAACACGAACCTCGTCTACGCCACCCGCTGCAGCCTCGGCTACACCCTCGCCTCCTTCCTCGGTTCCCCGATGGCGGGGCTCTTTGCCATGCTGATGTCGTGGCAGGGCGTTTTTTACAGCAACACCGCCGCGCTGCTGCTGATGGGCGTCGTCTGCTTCGCCGTCTTCACCCGCTTTGAACACACCGGCGTCGTGCGTTACAATCAATTCCGCGACAAAACGGAAAAGCGCACCTTCAACGTCAAACTCCTGCTCGAACGGCAGATCGTCAAATTTACGATCGTCGCCCTGCTGACCGGCGTCATCCGCACCGCCGTCGTCAACTGGATGACGATTTATTTCACCCAGTTTTTGGGCTATCCGCCCGATCAGGCGGCCTTCCTGTTCACGGTCTGCACCCTGCCCATCGCGGCGAGTGCCTTCATCGCGATCTTCATTTTCGAACGGCTCCGCCGCAACATCGACCTTTCGCTGCTCCTCTTCTTTTCGAGCGCCGCTGTCTTCTTCCTGCTGGTCTTTTTCGTCCGGCAGCCGATCTGGAACATCGTCTTCCTGCTGCTCGCCATCATCTCGTCGAACAGCGCCGCCACCATGCTCTATTCCCGCTACTGCCCGAGCCTGCGCGATACCGGCATGGTCTCGACCGCCACCGGCTTCCTCGATTTCTCCAGCTACGTTTCGGCGTCGGTCTTCACCCAGTTCTTCCCCACCATCATCAAGGTCGCCAAATACGACGCCCTGATCCTCATCTGGGTCGCCCTGATGTGCGTCGGCATCGCGATCTCGCTGCCGTGGAAGCGCCGCGCCGCGCCGCTGACGCGGGCGCGGGAGTGAAGAACTAAGAGTGAAGAGTGAAGGAACGTCGCCGAGCGCGCCCGGTGGGCGATGCAGCGAGGCGAGGTTCGCGCCGCGGTCAAAAAAGCCGAGGATCAGCGCCGGTAGGCGCCCGAGAGCTTTTTTGGGCACCGCAAGAGTGATGTGTCCGCTTCGCGGACGACCTATAAAAAAGCCGACCGGGCGGGTGTCCGGTCGGCTTTTTGGTGATGCTGTGCCGATGGCACAATGATGCGCTGTTTGCTCGTTTGGGCAAACAGCATGAAAACAGGTGATTGCGCAAGCAATCACCTGTTTTGGCTGCGGAAGAAGGATTCGAACCCTCACAAACAGAGTCAGAGTCTGTCGTGCTACCCTTACACAATTCCGCAATCTGTATTTTCGGCGGGCGGGGTCTTGCCCGCGTCGCTTTCTTTATTATACCGTTTTTTGCCAAGAAGTCAAGCAATTTTTGCCCCGAAAAATATTTTTTGCGGAAATGCGGAAAAAATACTTGCAATTTGCGGCGTTTTATGGTAATATAAGATTCGCTGCGAGGGCGTTCGCAATTCGCGCCGCGCCGCCCGCAAAAACCCGGGGGTATAGCTCAGCTGGGAGAGCGCTTGAATGGCATTCAAGAGGTCAGCGGTTCGATCCCGCTTATCTCCACCA
>CANQSG010000137.1 GCA_947626485.1 uncultured Clostridia bacterium
TCTGGAACGCCGCCGTGTTCAACGAAATTCGCATCGACTACCGCCGCGCCAACGGCAGCCGCCTCGTCCGGAAATATAACGCCTATCTACGCCCCGAAACGACGCTGACCCTGCTGCAAAGCGACGCCTATCGCACCGCCCTGACGAACGAAGTCCTCGACAACACGAAGCAGAGCGCGACCTGCGTCCTTTCGCGCCGGGAATGGTATTTCACCCGCGCGCAGATGCAGTCGCTGCTCGACGCCTACTTTGCCGACCTCGCGACGCTCACGCCGCAGGCCTTGCGCGACGGGACGCTGTACGACACGAAGCCGGAGACGGACGATGACGACGCCGACGACGGTCGCCTCTGGCTCATCAGCGAGTTCAGCCGGGTGGTGCCCTGCCCGCCCTCCTTCACCCACACCCGCGCCTTTCTCGAAGCCCATCAGCCCGCCTCGCAGGACGAAGTGACCGCCTTTGGGGACTGAAAAAAGCCGAGCGCCCGGATGCAGCATTTCGCATCCGGGCGCTTCGTTATGTAGTTCTTCAGTCCGGGTCGAGCACGCCGCGGCAGCCCGCGTCGTCGTTTTCGAGCAGCCGCACCGTGCAAATCTTGCCGCAAAGGCGCTCGTCGCCCGGCGCGCGCACCCGGACATAGCTGCGGGTGTAGCCCTCGGCGACGCCGTCGGTCGCGGTCTCGAACAAGACCTCCTGCCGCGAGCCGAGCAGCGCGGCGCGAAAGCGGGCGGCGGAACGCTCGGCGGCGGCCTGCATGGCGCGGCTGCGGGCTTCCTTTTCGGCGCGCGGAATTTGGTTCGGCATACCGTAGGCCATCGTCCCGGCGCGGCGGGAATAGGCGAAGACGTGCACCCGCGCGAAGCCCATCTCCTCGACAAAGGCGAGGCTTTCCTCGAAATCGGCGCGGCTTTCCCCCGCGAAGCCGACCATCACGTCGGTCGTCAGGCCGCAGTCGGGGAAGCGGGCGCGGATGCGCTCGACCAGCGCGCGGTAGGCGGCGACGTCGTAGGGGCGGTTCATGCGGCGCAGCGTCGCGTCGCAGCCGGCCTGCAGCGAGAGGTGAAACTGCGGGCAGAATTTTTCCTGCGCGGCAAGCTGTTCGAGCAGGGCGTCGTCGAGCAGATCGGGCTCGAGCGAGCCGAGCCGGACGCGCCGGATGCCCGCCGGGGCGCAGACCGCCGCGACCGCCGCGCCGAGATTCGCGTCGGCCAGGTCGCGGCCGTAGGCGGTCAGGTTGATGCCGGTCAGGACGATTTCGGCAAACCCGGCGTCGGCAAGCCGCTGCGCCTCGGCGGCGACGGAGGGCAGGGGGCGGGAGCGCACCGGCCCGCGGGCGCGGGGGATGACGCAATAGGTGCAATAGTGCTCGCAGCCGTCCTCGATCTTCATAAAGGCGCGGGTGCGCCCCGAAAAGCGGGTGATGCCGGGCGTCGAAAAGGGTTCGCCGGGCGCGAAATCGCCGGGGCGCAGCAGCCGGGTGCGATCCTGCGCGAGCGTTTCGAGCAGGGCGGACAGCTCGGCGTGGCGGGCGGGGCTGAGCACCAAATCGGCGTCGGTCAGCGCCGCGCAGCGCTCCGGAAAGGCCTGCACCATGCAGCCCGTCAGCACCAGCAGCGCGTCGGGAAAGCGGCGGCGGCATTTGCGCAGCAGCTGCCGGTTTTTGCGGTCGCTCTCGGCGGTCACGGTGCAGGTGTTGAGCAGGACGGCGTCGGGCTCTTCGCCGGTCTCGTCGGGCGAAATGACCGTATGCCCCGCCGCGGTCAGCTGCTCGCGCAGCGATTCGGAATCGTATTGATTGACCTTGCAGCCCTGCGTGTAAATGGCGATTTTCATGTCGAACTCCTTCTTGTGCCTTCCGCTTTGGGGATTGACATTCGGGCAAAATTATAGTAAGATAACGGCGGAAAGATAAATCAGACCGCGCAAAAAAACGGCGCGGAGGACGGAGCGTTTGCTATGCTGCAAAAAACCCTGCTGCTCGACCGCATGGAGGACGTCAAGGCCTTTGTCGGGCTGACGATGCAAAAGCCGTACGACATCGAGCTGCGCACCGAAAAATATATCGTCAACGCAAAATCCATCATGGGGGTTTTCAGCCTCGACCTGACGAAGCCGCTCGAGCTCGTCGCCCACTGCGAGCCCGACGATCCCCTCGCGCTCGAGGTCGCGCCCTATCTGCTCGAAAACCGGACGCCGGTCTGATTCGGCGTCGGGTTTTTTACGGCAAGTTTTCAGCCCGGCAGGCGGTCTGCCGGGCTTTTTTGCGGGCAAATTCAGGGCGCGTCGTTCGGCAGCAGGGTGAAGCGGCCGTCCTCGAGGTGCAGCACCTGGTCGCATTCCGCGGCGGTAAAGGGGCGGTGCGAGATAAAGAGCACGGTGCGGCCGGGCAGCTTCCGCAGGTTCGCAAGCAGGCGGCGCTCGGTCGTCGCGTCGAGGGCGGAGGTGCATTCGTCGAGCAGAAGCACCGGCGCGTCGGTGACGAGGGCGCGGGCGATCGAAATGCGCTGCAGCTGCCCCTCGGACAGCCCGAGCCCCCGCTCGCCCAGCACGGTGTCGAGCCCGTCGGGCAGTTCGGCGACGAATTCCGTCATGACCGCCGCCTCGACCGCCTGCTCGATGCGCTCTGGCGATGCGTCGGGGTTGCAGAAGGAAAGATTGTCGCGGATGGTGCCCGAAAGAATTAAATTGCCCTGCGGCACATAGGCGAACAGGCCGCGCACGGCGGCGTCGGTCGGCAGCTTTTCTTCGCCGCAGAGTACGCAAAGAGAACCTGCCGTCGGCTCGTAAAGCCCGAGCAGCAGGCGGAACAGGGTGCTTTTCCCCGCGCCGGACAGCCCGGTGATGGCGGTCACGCTGCCGCGTTGCAGGGTGAAAGAGGTGTCGGAAATCACGGGCTTTCCGGTTTCATAGGCGAAGGTAAGCCCCTCGGCACAAAGGGCGGTGAAGTCCCGGCAGAGTTTGTCGAGCGCCTCGCCCGCGCGGCGCGCCGGCTCGTCGGGCAGCGTTTCGAGCTCGATCAAGCGCTCGGCGGAGGCCGTCATGCTGAAAAACTGCGGGATGAGCCCCGAGACGTTTTGCAGCGGCGCGCGCAGCTGGGCGACGATCTGCAAAAACGCCATCAGCGTGCCGTAGGTCATGGCGCCCGGCAGAATGCGCTGCGCCCCCCACGCCAGCACGAGGTAATACCCGAGGGTGAAGAGCGCGAAAAGCCCGGCGCCGCTGAAAATGCTCAACGCGCCGCGGCGCAGCAGAATGCGGTAATGCCGGCGCATTTTGTCGGAAAGGCGCGCCTCGATCGGCTCCCGGCTCGGGAAGGATTTGAGCAGCACGAGGTTTTGAAAGCACTCCTGCAAAAAGGAGCGCACGACGCCGTCTGCCTGCCGCATTTCCTTGTGCAGGTGCTTATACCGGCGGCTGACGAGGCGGCCGACGAGCGGGAAGAGCAGCCCGACGGCCAGCGTCAGCCCCGCGACGGCGGCGTTGAGCAAAAACAGCGCCGTCAGCCCGGCGACCAGCCGCGTGACGAGCGAGATCGCCCCCGGGAGCATGGAAACCACGCCCCCGACCACGGCGTCGATATCGCCGGTGAAGCGGTTGAGCAGGTCGCCCGAATGATAGCCGCTGACGCCGACGTGCGCCTTTTCGGTCAGCTTGCCGAAGAGGTGGGCGCGCAGCGACATTTGCAGCCGCCCCTCGACGACGAGCTGGAGCGCGCTGCCGGCGATCTGGATCAAAATTTGCCCCGCGATGACGGCAAAGAGCAGCAACGCCGTCCCCCGGAAGCTGCCGGTGCGCGCCCCGGTCGCGATATCGAGCAGGGAACGCGAGAGCAGCGCCAGCGCGACGCCGCTCAACGACGCGAGCGCCCCGAGCAGCGAGATGAGCACGACGGCGGGCAGGAAGCGCCGCACGCGGCCGTAGATCCAGCGCAGGGTGTGGGTGCGGTTCATGCGTCGGCCGTTTCGTCGTCCAGCAGTCCCGCGCCGCGCAAATCCTCGGCAAAGCGGGCGACGCTCGCCGCCGCGCGTTCGGGCGTGACGTCGTATTCCTCGAGCAGCGCCGCGGTCAATTCCTCGGCGGTCTTGCTCGTCTCGAGCTGACGGAACAAAAAGGCGCCGGTCTCGTTGAGCGTCACCATTGCGTTGAAGTCGACCGAAGCCGCGCCGACCGGCACGACGATCTCGCGCCCGGCGACCGATTTCAGCAGGAATCCGTCTTTGATTTTCATGATGTGGTTTTCCCCTTTCGCAGGGCCTCATGCGACCCTGTTTTTCTTATTATAGCCGAAAACCCGCCCGGTTGCAAGCGCCAGTCTGCCGCCCGGGAAAATTCGCGCGAAAATCGCGGGCAAATCGGATAAAAAATCTTTGCTTTTGGCGCGCCGATATGCTATACTGATAGCATAGTATCAGATAGAAAGTCGGCTTCCCGTCCGGCTTTGACAAGGAGTGCAAAAACATGGATATTTTTTTCGAACAAATCGTCCCCATCCGAAAGACCGGCAAGACCGTTTTAAAGGCGGTCGGCATCTGGCTGGCGGCGGCGCTGCTCGTCGCGGTTTTTCTCTTTTTGATGCTGCTGTTCCCGGGCTTTATGATGATCTTCATGCTCTTGATCTTCGGCGTGTTCTGGGGCGGGTATAAGCTGACGACCCTGCTGAGCGTCGAATACGAGTACATTCTGACGAACGGCGACATCGACGTCGACCGCATCACCGCCCGCAGCAGCCGCAAGCGGGTGCTGACGATTTCCTGCGCCGAGGTCGAGCGCGTCGGCCGCTATCACGCCGGCGTCAAGCCCGACGGCAACTTCAGCCGCGTGCTGCTCGCCTGCAACGAGGACGACGCCGACGCCTATTATTTCGCGGTGCGCCACAAGACGCAGGGCATGGTCCTGCTCATCTTCGCGCCCGACGAGCGGATGCGCGGCGCGATCAAGACCTATCTGCCCCGCCTGCTCGGCCGCGACCCGTTCCAGGTCGGGTGAGCGGCGTGCGGG
>CANQSG010000138.1 GCA_947626485.1 uncultured Clostridia bacterium
CATCAGCGTTTACCCGACCTTCAGCGTCGGCGAAAAGGCGCGCGAGACGATCCTCGAATACACCCGCGTGCTCGGGCTCGGCATCGGCATCGTCGGCCTGTATAACATTCAGTTCATCGTCGACCCCGACGAGCGGGTCTACGTGATCGAGGTCAACCCGCGTTCCTCCCGCACCGTGCCCTTCCTCTCGAAGGCGACGGGCTACTCCATGGCGGACATCGCGACGCGCGTCATGCTCGGCACCTCGCTGCGCGAGCAAGGCTTCACGGAAATTTACCCGCCCGAAAAACACCGCTGGTACGTCAAGGCGCCCGCCTTCTCCTTCTCGAAGCTGCGCGGCATGGACGCCTACCTCTCGCCCGAGATGAAGTCGACGGGGGAGGCCATCGGCTACGACCGCGTCTTTGCCCGCGCGGTCTATAAAGCCCTGCAGGCCTCGGGCATGCACGTCGTGAATTACGGCACGCTCTTCGTCACCGTCGCCGACAAGGATAAGGAGGAAGCCCTGCCGCTGATCCGCCGCTTTTACCGTCTCGGCTTCAACATCGAAGCCACCCGCGGCACGGCAGATTTCCTGATTCAGCACGGCATCAAGACCCGCATCCGCAAGAAGCTCAGCGAGGGCAGCGAGGAAATTCTCGAATCCATCCGCCACGGCCACGTCAGCTACGTTGTCAACACCCGCGACTTCGATTCGGGCGAGGGGGAGAGCGACGGTTCCGCGATCCGCCGCTGCGCCGTCGAAAACAACGTCACGATCTGCACCGCCCTCGACACGGTGCGCATCCTGCTCGACGTGCTCGAAGAAATCACGATCGGCGTCTCGACGATCGACGCCGAATAAGGAGACCGCCATGCAGCAAACCACCTTTCAGGTTCTCGCCAACCGCCCGCTGACCGACGCCGTCTATCGCATGGAATTGCAGGGCGACACGACCGCGATCACCCGCCCCGGCCAGTTCGTCAACCTGCACATCGACGGCTGCTATCTGCGCCGCCCGATCTCGGTCTGCGACTGGGACGGGCAGACGCTGACGCTCATTTACAAGGTCGTCGGCGAGGGCACGCGCCGCATGGCGCAGGCGCGTAAGGGCGATACTTTCGACCTGTTGACCGGCCTCGGCAACGGCTACACCCTGCGGGGAAATGCGCCGCTGCTGCTCGGCGGGGGCGTCGGCATTCCGCCGCTTTACGGGCTTGCAAAACGCCTGCGCGCCGCCGGCAAGCCGGTCACTGCCGTGCTGGGCTTCAACACCGCGTCGGAAATTTTCCTGCGGGACGAATTTTCCGCCCTCGGCTGCCGCGTGCTCGTGACGACGGCGGACGGCTCCGCCGGCATCCCCGGCTTTGTGACCGACGCGCTCGCCGGCCTTTCCTACGACACCTTTTATACCTGCGGCCCCGAGCCGATGCTCCGCGCGGTCTACGCCGCGACCGTCACCGGCGGCCAGTTCAGCTTCGAGGAGCGCATGGGCTGCGGCTTCGGCGCCTGCATGGGCTGCAGCTGCAAGACCGTCACCGGCTACAAGCGCATCTGCAAGGACGGTCCCGTCCTCGAAAAGGAGGAAATTTTATGGTAGACCTGCGCGTCGACCTCTGCGGGATCGCGCTTTCGAACCCCGTGATTCCCGCGAGCGGCACCTTCGGCTACGGCAACGAATTCCGCGAATTTTACGACCCGAACATCCTCGGCACCTTTTCCTTCAAGGGCACGACCCGCGAGCCCCGCTTCGGCAACCCGACGCCCCGCATCGCCGAGTGCACCGCCGGCATGATCAACGCCGTCGGCCTGCAAAACCCCGGCATCGACGCCGTGCTCGCGACCGAGCTGCCGCGCCTGAAAACCTTTTTCCACAAGCCGGTCATCGCCAACATCGGCGGCTTTTCGGTCGAGGATTACGCCTATTGCTGCGAAAAAATCGACGCCGAGCCCTGCGTCGGCTGGATCGAGGTCAACATCAGCTGTCCCAACGTCCGGCACGGCGGCATGAGCTTCGGCACCGACCCCGCCGGCGCCGCCGCCGTCACCAAGGCGGTCAAGGCCGTCACGACGAAGCCGGTTTTCGTCAAGCTCTCGCCCAACGTCACCGACATCGTCGAGATCGCGAAGGCCTGCGAGGACGCCGGCGCCGACGGCATCAGTCTGATTAACACCCTGCTCGGCATGCGCATCGACCTCGCCCGCCGCCGCCCCGTCATCGCCAACACGATGGGCGGCTTCTCGGGCCCCGCGGTCTTCCCGGTCGCGCTGCGCATGGTCTACCAGGTCGCCCACGCCGTGGGGGTTCCGGTGATGGGCATGGGCGGCGTCTCCTCGGCGCGCGACGTGCTCGAAATGCTGATGGCGGGCGCCACGGCGGTGCAGGTCGGGGCGGCCAACCTCGTCAACCCCTGCGCCTGCCGCGACATCATCGAAGATCTGCCGGTCGAAATGGAACGGCTCGGCATTTCAAATTTGAGAGAATTGAGGATTTAAACAATGGGAAAAGACGTGATTATCGCGCTGGATTTCCCCGGCGCCGCCGAAACGCTGGCGTTTCTCGACGCGTTTTCGGGCGAAAAGCCCTACGTCAAGGTCGGCATGGAGCTGTTCTACGCCGAGGGCCCCGCGATCGTGCGGGAGCTCAAACGCCGCGGCCACCCGATCTTTCTCGACTTAAAGCTGCATGACATCCCCAACACCGTCAAAAAGGCGATGCAGGTGCTCTCGCGGCTCGACGTCGACATGTGCAACCTGCACGCCGCCGGGACGATCGAGATGATGGAGGCCGCCCGCGAGGGGCTGACCCGCCCCGACGGCACCCGCCCCGTCCTGCTCGCCGTCACGCAGCTGACCTCGACGAGCGAGGAACGGATGCAGCGCGATCTGCTGATCTCCGCTTCGATCAACGACACCATTCGCCATTACGCCCGCAACGCGCAGGCCGCGGGGCTCGACGGCGTCGTCTGTTCGCCGCTCGAGGCCGCGCTCGTCAAGGCGGCGTGCGGCGCTTCCTTCTTAACGGTCACGCCCGGCGTCCGCTTTGCCGACGGCGCCGCGGGCGACCAGGTGCGCATCACGACCCCCGCAAAGGCGCGCGAGATCGGCAGTGATTACATCGTCGTCGGCCGACCCATCACGGCGGCGGACGACCCCGTCGCGGCTTACCGCAGATGCAGAGAGGAGTTTGTCGGAAAATGAAACAGGAAATTGCAAAGGATCTGCTCTCGATCGGCGCCGTTTTTCTGCGCCCCGAGGAGCCCTTCACCTGGGCGAGCGGCATCAAAAGCCCGATTTATTGCGACAATCGGCTGACCCTGACCGCCCCCGAGGTGCGAAACCACGTCGAAACCGGGCTGGCGCGCCTCGTGCAGACCCACTTCCCGGAGTGTGAGGTGCTCATGGGTACCTCGACGGCCGGCATTGCCCACGCCGCCATCGTCGCCCACCTGATGAACCTGCCGATGGGTTACGTGCGCAGCGGCGCGAAGGATCACGGCCGCGCCAACCGCATCGAAGGCAAGTTAGAGCCCGGGCAGAAGGTCGTCGTCGTCGAGGATTTGATTTCGACGGCGGGCAGCTGCGTCGAGGTCGTCGAGGCGCTGCGCGAGGCGGGCGCCGACGTGCGCGGCATCGTCAGCATCTTCACCTACGGTATGCAAAAAGGGCTCGACCGCCTGCAGGCTGCCGACGTCGTCAATTACAGCCTGAGCAATCTCGACACCCTCGTGCGGGTCGCGGCGGAGCAGGGTTACATTCAGCCGTCCGACGTCGCCCGCCTGCTCGCCTTCCGCGACAACCCGTCCGACGAAAGCTGGATTCACGCCTGAGGAGGTTTCCGCCATGCGACATCTGCTCGACATCGACGATTTTTCCACCGAAGAAATCCGGGCGCTCATCCAAAGCGCCGAGGACATCATCGACCACCCCGACCGCTACGCCCACACCTGCGCGGGCAAAAAGCTGGCGACCCTCTTTTTCGAGGCCAGCACCCGCACCCGCCTGAGCTTTGAGGCCGCCATGTACGAGCTGGGCGGGCAGGTGCTCGGCTTCTCGATGGCGACGGCGAGCTCCACCGTCAAGGGTGAAAGCTGCGCCGACACCATCCGCACCGTGGGCTGCTATGCTGATATCATCGCCATGCGCCACCCGCTGGCGGGCGCGCCGCTCGTCGCCAGCCGCGCCTCGACCGTGCCGATCATCAACGCCGGGGACGGCGGCCACAACCACCCGACCCAGACCCTCGCCGACCTGCTGACGATCTACCGCGAGTTCGGGCGGCTCGACGGCCTGACGGTGGGGCTGTGCGGCGACCTGAAATTCGGCCGCACCGTCCACTCCTTAATCACCGCCATGTCGCGCTATCCCGGCACCCGCTTCGTGTTGATCTCACCCGCGGAATTGCAGCTGCCGGGCTACGTCCGTAAGGACGTCCTCGACCGCGACGGCATTCCGTACACCGAAGTCCGCACGATCGAGGAGGCGATCGACTCGCTCGATATCCTCTACATGACCCGCGTGCAGGGCGAGCGCTTCGCCGACCCCGCCGAATACGAGCGGCTCAAGGATTGCTATATCCTCGACGAAAAGCGGCTTTCCCAGGCGCGCGAAGGTCTGCGGGTGCTCCACCCGCTGCCCCGCGTCAACGAGATCTCCGTCGGGGTCGACAGCGACCCCCGCGCCTGCTATTTCAAGCAGGTGCTCAACGGCAAATACATCCGCATGGCGCTGATTCTGAAGCTGCTCGCCGAAGCGGGGCAGGACGACCCCCGTCCCCAGCCCGCGCTGCGCTACGACCTGACCTGCGACAACCCCGTCTGCATCACGTCGAGCGAGCAGGGCATCCGCCACGCCTTCCTGAAAAAAGGCTCGGTCTACCGCTGCGTCTACTGCGAGCGGTCGTACCACGGCACAAAGCCGCTGTAAACGCCGTATTTTCCATAAAAAAACCGGACGACCCGCTGGAAAAAGCAGATCGTCCGGTTTTTATTTTGCGTTTTTAAGTGGGGGAG
>CANQSG010000139.1 GCA_947626485.1 uncultured Clostridia bacterium
CATCGTGATGAGCGGCGCGGTGGCGAAGCCAAATTCCTCCGCCCCGAGGATGCAGGCGATGGCGACGTCGCGCCCCGTCATCAGCTTGCCGTCGGTCTCGAGGACGACGCGGGAGCGCAGGCCGTTGCGGATCAGCGTCTGGTGCGCCTCGGCAAGCCCTAACTCCCACGGCAGACCGGCGTGGTGAATCGAGCTCTGGGGCGCGGCGCCGGTGCCGCCGTCGTAACCCGAGATCAGCACGACCTGCGCGCCGGCCTTGGCGACGCCGGCCGCCACGGTGCCGACGCCGGCCTCGGAAACGAGCTTGACCGAGATGCGCGCGTCGCGGTTGGCGTTTTTCAGGTCGTAGATCAGCTGCGCTAAATCCTCGATCGAATAAATATCGTGGTGAGGCGGCGGCGAAATCAGGGCGACGCCCGGCGTGGAATACCGGGTCTTGGCGATCCAGGGGTAGACCTTTTTGCCCGGCAGGTGGCCGCCCTCGCCCGGCTTGGCGCCCTGCGCCATCTTGATTTGGATTTCCTTCGCCGAGACGAGGTATTCGCTCGTGACGCCGAAGCGCCCCGACGCGACCTGTTTGATGGCGCTGTTTTTCTCGCCGCCGAGCCGCTCCGGCCGCTCGCCGCCCTCGCCCGAATTGGACTTGCCGCCGAGGCGGTTCATGGCGATGGCCATGCACTCGTGCGCCTCCTGCGAGATCGAGCCGTAGGACATCGCGCCGGTCTTGAAGCGCTTGACGATCTCGCTGACCGGCTCGACCTCGTCGAGCGGAATTTCCCGTTCGGGGTCAAACCGGAATTTCAGCAGGCCGCGCAGCGTGTGGGGCACCCGCTCGTTGTCGACCATCGCGGAATACTCCCGGAAGCGGGCGAAATCCCCCCGTTGGGTCGCCTCGCGCAGGGCGATGACGGTCTCGGGGTTGTACATGTGATCTTCCTTGTCCTCGCCGGAGCGCAGCTTGTGCATGCCGAGGCTGTCGAGCGTCGTATCGACGCCGAGTCCGAGCGGGTCGAAGGCGTGAGAATGCCGCCACTCGACGCCCTCGCCGATCTCCTCGAGGCCGATGCCGCCCACGCGGGAAACGGTGTTGGTGAAATAGCGGTCGACGACGTCGTCCCGAATGCCGATGGCCTCGAAAATCTGCGCCGACTGATAGGATTGCAGCGTGGAAATACCCATCTTCGAGGCGATCTTCACGATGCCGTGCAGAATCGCGTTGTTGTAATCCCGCACGGCGGCGCTGTATTCCTTATCGAGCAGGCCGCGCTCGATGAGCTCGACGATGCACTCGTGGGCAAGATAGGGGTGGATCGCCCGGGCGCCGTAGCCGAGCAGCGTCGCGAACTGGTGGACGTCGCGCGGCTCGGCGCTCTCTAAAATGACCGAAACGCTGGTGCGCTTTTTGGTGCGCACCAAATGCTGCTCGAGCGCCGAAACGGCGAGCAGCGAGGGGATGGCGACGTGGTTCTCGTCGACGCCGCGGTCGGACAAAATCAGGATGTTGGCGCCGTTGGCATAGGCGCGGTCGCAGCGGATGAACATGTGGTCGAGCGCCCGCTCGAGCGAGGTGTTTTTATAATAGAGGATCGAGACGGTCTCGACCCGGAAGCCGGGCTTGTCCATCGCCTGGATCTTCGCGAGGTCGGTGCCGGTCAGAATCGGGTTGTGGATTTGCAGCACAAGACAGTTGTCGGCCTTTTCCTGCAACAGGTTGCCGTCGCTGCCGACGTAGACCGTCGTATCGGTCACGATCTCCTCGCGAATCGCGTCGATCGGCGGGTTGGTGACCTGCGCGAAGAGCTGCTTGAAATAGTTGAAGAGCGGCTGGTGGTTTTCCGAGAGCACCGCGAGCGGCACGTCGGTGCCCATCGACGCCGTCGGCTCGGCGCCGTTCTGCGCCATCGGCAGAATCGCGTTCTTGATGTCCTCATAGGTGTAGCCGAAGGCCTTATACAGCCGGTCGCGGTAGGATTGAGAAAAGCGCTCTAACTTCTTGTTGGGCAGCGGCAGGTCTTTGAGCTGCACGAGGTTCTGGTCGAGCCATTCGCCGTAGGGCTGCCGCGCCGCGTAATACTGCTTGCATTCCTCGTCGGAGATCAGCCGCTGCTTTGCCGTGTCGACGAGCAGCATTTTCCCCGGCTGCAGCCGCGACTTTTTGACGATGCGCTCCGGCGGAATGTCGAGCACGCCGACCTCGGACGCCAAAATCAGGGTGTTGTCGTCGGTGATGTAATAGCGCGAGGGACGCAGGCCGTTGCGGTCGAGCACCGCGCCGACCGTATCGCCGTCCGAAAAGAGGATCGAGGCGGGACCGTCCCAGGGCTCCATCATCGTCGCGTAATAATGGTACATATCGCGCCGCGCCATGTCCATATCCTTCGCGTTCGACCAGGGCTCGGGAATTAAGATCATCACCGCCAGCGGCAGATCCATGCCGTTCATCACGAGGAATTCCAGCGTGTTGTCGAGCATGGCGGAATCCGACCCGGCGACGTTGACGACGGGCAGCACCTTGTCGATCTCGTCCTGCATCACGGGGGAGAGCATCGTCTCCTCACGGGCGAGCATTCGGTCGACGTTGCCGCGGATCGTGTTGATCTCGCCGTTGTGCAGGATAAAGCGGTTCGGGTGGGCGCGGTCCCAGCTCGGGTTGGTGTTGGTCGAGAAGCGGGAGTGGACGAGCGCGATGGCGCTCTCGTACCGCTCGTCCTGCAAATCGGGGTAAAACGTCCGCAGCTGGTGCACCAAAAACATGCCCTTATAGACGATCGTGCGGGAGGACAGCGAGGCGACGTAGGTGTTGTCGTTGCTCTGCTCGAATTCGCGGCGGATGATGTAAAGCCGGCGGTCGAAGGGCAGCCCGCGCGGCACGTCGTCGGGACGGCGCAGGAAGCACTGCATGATGCAGGGCATGCAGTCGCGCGCCTTTTTTCCGAGCACGTCGGGGCAGACCGGCACCTCGCGCCAGCCCAAAAACGGCACGCCCTCCTTTTCGGAGATGAGCTCGAGCATTTTGCGCGCCTGGTCGCGCTTGAGCCGGTCGTTCGGGAAGAAGAACATCCCGACGCCGTAATCCCGCTCCGCCCCGACCGAAATGCCGGCGGCGGCCGCCGCTTCGCGGAAAAAGCGGTGCGAGATCTGGACTAAAATGCCGACGCCGTCGCCCGTTTCGCCCGTGGCGTCCTTGCCGGCGCGGTGCTCGAGCTTTTCGACGATGTGCAGCGCGTCGTCAACCACGCCGTGGGTCTTACTGCCGTCGATGCGGACGATCGCGCCGATGCCGCAGGCGTCGTGTTCAAAGCGGCTGTCGTATAACGTCTTTTCCATCGTACCTTCCCCTTTGCTGTCAATCAAAAAAAGGCGCACCTGACCCATGGCCGAGGAGCGCCTTTGCTTTCTCAAACAGCAGTATACCACAAAATCCCCCGTTCGTCAAATCTTTTTTACATTTTACCCCGCGCGCCGGACGAAACGGCGCGTTTTCCCCTTGCGCAGCGCGGCAAAATACGTTATAATGGGAGAAAAGCAGGCGACGGCAAGGGGGAAAGCGGCATGGACGCGAGCACCGGCATTTTCATCAGTCACCACACCCACTCCACCGAGGAGCTGGTGCGGGCGCTTTCCGACCTTCTCGAGACCTGCGGGGTCAAGCACTGGTTCGCCGAGCGGGACATCCGGCCGATGGAGAATTACGCCGAGGTCATCCCCGGCGTGATCGAGCGCTGCGAGCTGCTCGTGCTGCTGCTCAACGAGGAATCCAACGCCTCGCGCCAGGTGCTGCGGGAGGTGCAGTATGCCGAACGGCTGAAAAAGCCGGTGCTCGTCGCGCGGCTCGACGATTGCGACGAATCGCAGACGATCGCCTACCTCGGCGCGACCGATCAGCAGCTCGACCTGCGCAGCCTCGGCGCCGAGCAAAAGGCGCAGAAGCTGGCGGCGGCCCTGTGCGCCTGGAAGGCGGGCGAGCAACCGGAGGTCGAGCCGGGCGCGCTGTTTCAGTACGAACGCGCCGAAAACAGCCTCGAATTTTACGGGGACGAGGGGGAGCGCGAGCGCCTGCAATCCCAGCGCGAATTCATCTACGAATTTGCGCACGAGGAGTACGACGCGCTGCTCTCGTCGGTCAGGGACGCGGTGTTTCTCGACGTCGGGTGCAGCACCGGCGAGCAGGCCATGCTGTTTTTGGACGGCCGCAGCGAAATTCGGCAGTACGTCGGCGTCGACAAAGAAGCGGCGGCGCTCGAAAAGGGGCGGGAGCTCTTCCCGCAGGGGCTCTTCTGCCAATGCGACTGCGAATCGGACGCCTTCGACGACGCGTTGCGCGAGATCGAGCAAACGCTCGACATCGACGGGTTCGACGTCATCCACATTTCGATGCTGCTGCTGCACTTAAAGGAGCCGCAGATCTTGATGGACACCCTGCGCGGCCACCTCAACGAGGGCGGGCGGTTTTTGATCCTCGACATCGACGACGGGCTGAACGTCGCCTACCCCGACCCGGACGGGGTCTTCGGACGGGCGGTCGAGATCTGCGCGCAGACCGGCTATTCCGGCTTCCGCCGCAGCGGCAGGCAAATTCCGCAGCTGCTTTACGACGTCGAAATGGAGGACGTGCGGCTGCTCAAGCAGGGGCTTTCCACCGTCGGCATGCCGCGCGAAAAGCGCACCGCCTTTTTCAACCTCTATTTCTGGTTCATCCTCGACGACCTGCGGAAAATGCACGCGCAGGCGCCGCAGGACAAGTTGATCGAATCGGAATGGCAGTGGTTCGAAAAGAATTACAAGGACATGAAAAATCAATTCAAAAAGAAGGGCTTTTTCTTCAACCTCGGCTTCCTGCTCTTCTCGGCGCAGTAGCCGGGCGCGGAAAACTCTAAATTGCAATATCAAATAGGACAGGATAGAAAAGATCGTCAGACGAGCGATAATTGAAGATTTTACGGGGCA
>CANQSG010000140.1 GCA_947626485.1 uncultured Clostridia bacterium
TAATCTTGTTTCGGGAGGTTTTATCATGCGTAAAAAGTTGGACATCACCGAGGGGATTTTTCCGATGCCGGTGCTGATGGTCGCCACCTATAACGACGACGGCAGCGTCAACGTGATGAACGCGGCGTGGGGGACGATGCAGGAGCGGAACGTCGTCGCGCTCAATCTGAGCGAGTCGCACAAGACCGTGCAGAATCTCAAAAAGCGCGGCGCCTTCACCGTCAGCATCGCCGACGCCGCCCATGTGAAGGAAGCCGATTATTTCGGCGTCGCCTCGGGCAATCAGGTGCCGAACAAGCTCGAAAAAGCCGGGCTGACCGCGGTCAAGTCCGAAACGGTCGACGCGCCGGTCATTCGGGAATTTCCGCTCTGCCTCGAGTGCGAATTCGTCGAATACCAGAAAAACGAGTACGGCTGCGGCGTGATCGGCAAGGTCGTCTGCGTGACGGCCGACGAGCGGGTCATGCCGGACGGCAAGCTCGACATGACGCTGGTCGACGCCATCGCCTTCGACCCCTACACCCACGGCTACTATCGCGTCGCCGAGCGGGTCGGCGAGGCCTTCCGGGACGGACTTTCGATCAAGTAAAACAGTTCGATGCAAAAAAGCGGACGGCGGGAAATCCTGCCGTCCGTTTGTCTATTCTTGCAGTAGCTTTGTAAAATCCGCCATGGCCTCGGAAATTTTGATCTGCTGCGGGCAGACCTTTTCGCAGGAGCGGCAGCCGATGCAGGCGGAGGGGTGGTGCGCTTCGTCGACGGCCTGCAGCGCCATCGGGGCGAGGAAGCCGCCGCCGGTGAAGCTGTGCTCGTTGTAGAGGTCGAGCAGCCGCGGAATATCGAGCCCGCGCGGGCAGTGGCTGACGCAGTAGTGGCAGGCCGTGCAGGGCAGCGTGTTTTGCAGCATGCCGTCGGCGACGGCGAGCAGGGCGTCGGTCTCGGCGTCGTCGAGGGGGCGGTCGGTTGCAAAGGTCGCGATGTTCTCGCGCAGCTGCGCGGGGTCGGACATGCCCGAGAGCACGACCGTCACGTCGGGCAGGCGCTGCAAAAAGCGGAATGCCCAGCCGGGCAGGGTCTCGTCGGGGCGCAGGGCGCGCAGCGTTTCGGCGGCAGCGGGCGGCAGCTTTGCGAGCTTTCCGCCCCGCAGCGGCTCCATGACCCAGATCGGAATGCAGCGCTCGCGCAGCAGCTTTACCTTTGCCTCGGCGTTCTGAAAGCTCCAGTCGACGTAATTGAGCTGAATCTGACAGAATTCCATGTCGGCGCCGTAGGCGTCGAGGAAGCGGGTCATGACGTCGAGCTCGCCGTGCACCGAAAAGCCGAGGTGGCGGATGCGCCCCGCCTGTTTTTGCGCCTTGAGATAGGGCAGAATGCCGAATTTCGGGTCGAGATAGGCGTCGATGTTCATTTCGCAGACGTTGTGGAAGAGGTAAAAATCGAAATAGTCGACGCCGCATTTTTTCAGCTGCTGCTCGAAAATTTCCCGCACCTTCGGCATGTTCGCGAGGTCGTAGCCGGGGAATTTATCGGCGAGGTAAAAGCTTGCCCGGTCGTACCGCCCGAGCGCCGCGCCGAGGACGGTCTCGGAATTGCCGCCGTGGTAGCCCCACGCCGTGTCGAAATAATTGACGCCGTGCGCCATCGCGTAATCGACCATCGCCTGCGCCGTCTCGCGGTCGACGATGTTATCGTCGCCGCCGATGACCGGCAGCCGCATCGCGCCCATGCCGAGGGCGGACAGCTTTTCGCCTTGAAATTCGTGATATAACATGAAAAAACCTCCGGTTTTGTTTTTGCGGGGCGGTCAGCGCTGCACGCGGCCGGAGCCGTCGCCGCCGGCGAGCGCGCGAACCTCTTCGACGCTGACAAGGTTGTAATCGCCCTCGACGGCGTGCTTCAAACAGGCCGCCGCCGTCGCGAATTCGATCGCCTCCTGCGCCGCAAAACCTTCGCGCAGCGCATAGATCAGCCCGGCGCAGAAGCCGTCGCCCCCGCCGACGCGGTCGACGATGTGCACGGGGTATTCCCGGGCGAAATAGCTTTTGCCGCCGCTGTAAAGCATGGCGGACCAGTCGTTGTCGCTGGCGGTTCGAGAGGTGCGCATCGTCAGCGCGACCTGCCGGCAGCCGAATTCCTGCGCGAGCGCCGCCGCGACTTGGGCACAGCTTTCTGGGTCGGGCTTGCCGACGCCCGGCGTGCCGGAGCCGGTCGCGCGGATGCCGAAGAGGTCGGCGGCCTGCCCCTCGTTCGCGATGAGCACGTCGACGTAGGGCATGAGCTCGCGCAGGGTAGAGCCGGCTTTTTCGAGCGACCAGAGATTTTTGCGGTAATTCGGGTCGCAGGAGACGGTGATGCCCGCCGCCCGGCAGGCGCGGCAGGCGTCGAGACAGGCGGCGGCCAGCTCGTCGCTCAGCGCCGGGGTGATGCCGGTGAAATGGAACCAGTCGGCGCCCGCCAAAATCTTCTGCCAGTCGAACTCGTTGCGCGACGCGGTGGCGACGGACGAGCCGGCGCGGTCGTAAACGACCTTGGAAGCGCGCTGGGACGCGCCTTTTTCGACGTAATAGACCCCGACGCGCGCGCCGCCGCGCAGGATATACGAGGTGTCGACGCCGTAGCGCCGCAGAGAATTGACGGCGAGCTGGCCGATCTCGTGCGGCGGGAGCTTGGAGACAAAGGCGGCGTCGACGCCGAACTGGGCGAGCGAGACGGCGACGTTGGCCTCGGCGCCCCCGAAGGTCGCGGCGAAGCGGTCGGCCTGCACAAAGCGCAGATAGCCCTCCGGCGCGAGGCGGAGCATCAGCTCTCCGAAGGTGATGACTTTCATAACGGAACCTCTCTTTCGGACGCCTTACCGGCGCAGCAGATGGACGGCGAAGCCGCCGACGGGGTCGTCGAGGTAAAGGAAGGTCGTGCGGCCTTTCTCGTCGCGCCGGCGGGTCTCCTCGTCGAAGGCGTAGCCCAGCGCGCGATAGTAGCGTTCCGCGCGGTCGACGTCGTTGACGCAGAGGGCGAGGTGGCCGTGCGCCCCGCGACCCGGCGCCTTCATGACCTCAAACGCGCCGACGAAGACCGAAACGTCGGTGTCGCGTTCGGGGGTTTCGAGATAGAGGTCGGCGAAGTCGTCGCGGGTCTGCCGCGCGGCTGCGGTGTCGGCGGAATTGACGCCGAGGTGGGCAAAACTCGGCCGCAGCATCGCCCGGACGGCGGCGCGGGCGAGGGCGGTGACGCCGTCCCAGTCCTCTTCGTCGAGCAGCTTTTGCGGCACCATCCAGCTCCCGCCGCAGGCGAGCACCTGTTCGAGCGCGAGATAGTCGCAAAGATTTTTCTCGTTGATCCCGCCGGTCGGCAGGAATTTCATCTTCGAAAAGGGCCCCGCAAGGGCGCGCAGCGCGGCGACGCCGCCCGCCGTTTCGGCGGGGAAGAACTTGACGGCTTGCAGCCCCAGCCGAACCGCCTGCCCGACCTCGCTCGGGGTGGAGCAGCCCGGCAGGACGGGGATATCGTGCTCGATGCAGTAGCCGACGACGGCGGGGTCGAAGTCGGGGCAGAGGATGTACCGCGCGCCGGCGGCGACCGCCTGTTTGACCTGTTCGACGGTCAGCACGGTGCCCGCGCCGAGCAGGACGTCGGGCTCCGCCTGCGCGACGGCGGCGATGGCGCGCTCGGCGCCGGCGGCGCGGAAGGTGATCTCGGCGGTCGGAATGCCGCCCGCCTTCAACGCGCGGGCGAGCGGCACGGCCTTCGACGGGTCGTCGAGCCGGATGACCGGCACAAGGCCGATGTTGCGGATCTGTTCGAAAATCGGTTGCATCAGGGTCGCCTCCAAAGAAAAAATCGGACGGAGCCTTGCTTTTTTGCCGGGGCGGGGAAGCGCCGCCGGTCGAAGGCGCGAGGCCGCGCTTTTTTCTTATTATATAACAGCACAATTTCGCTTGTCAATCCTGAGTTTTCCGCCCGCCGCCCGCGCGGGTTTTCGCCCGCTCTTCCCGCGCGAAAAACGGAAAAGAAAACGGGAAAGATTTTGCACGTTGCCCGCCGTTCTGCGCGCAAAAAAGCGCAAAAAAGACCGGCGCATTCCAAACGGAACGTGCCGGTCTCGGGCTTCGGATTTGCCGGAAAAAGGGAGTCGGCTTATTTCAGCTCGACGGTCGCGCCGACCTCGGCGAGCTTCGCCTTGATCTCTTCGGCCTCTTCCTTGGCGGCGGCTTCCTTCAGGGTCTTGGGGGCGCCGTCGACCAGCGCCTTGGCGTCGGCCAGACCCAGGCCGGTGATCTCGCGGACGACCTTGATGACCTTGATCTTCTCGGCGCCGACCTCGGTGAGGACGACGTCAAACTCGGTCTTCTCGGCGGCGGCGGCAGCGGCGCCGTCAGCGGGCGCGGCGACCGCAACAGCGGCGGCGGCGGAAACGCCGAATTCTTCCTCGACGGCTTTGACCAGCTCGGAAAGCTCGAGCACGGTCATCGCTTTGAGTTCTTCGATCATAGCGGTAACTTTTTCAGATGCCATTTTTTGTTCCTCCATAAATTTGTTAAGATTCGCGGGGTGGGGTTATTCGGCGGCGGGTTCTTCCGCGCCGTCCTTGTCGACCACAGCCTGTACCGCGCGGGCAAAGGCGGCGATCGGCGCGTTGAAGGCGCCCAGTACGGTCGCGAGCAGAACCTCGCGGGTGGGCAGCTTCGCGAGCGATTCGATGGTGGAAAGGTCGATGACCTGCCCGTCCAGGAAACCGCTTTTCAGGTGGAAATTCTCGTGGCTCTCGGCGAACTTGCTGAGGATGCGGGCGGCGGCCGTGTGGTCGTTTTCCGAGACGGCGACGGCGGTCGTGCCCTCGAGAACGGCCTTCAGACCCTCCAGTCCGGCTTCTTGTGCGGCGCGGCCGAGCAGGGTGTTCTTGACGACGGCATAGTGCACGCCGGCTTCCCGCAGCTCCTTG
>CANQSG010000141.1 GCA_947626485.1 uncultured Clostridia bacterium
CCGCGCCACCGCCCGCCCGTCGGGCGCCCCGCCCCGCAGGCAGAGCCATGCAAGCCCCGCCGCGAACGCGTGGATCGCCACCGCCGCCGCAAAGACGAAGAGCAGGCTGCGCAGCATGGCGGGGTCGTAATCCCGCAGGAAGGACTGCACGATCACGCAGGGCGTCGCGATGTAGAGCACAAGATCGGTCAGGCAGGTGACCGCGCCGCCCTTGAGCAGCCCGGTTTTCCCGCAGAGATAGCCGACGGCGATCAGCAGAAAGAGCACGAGCACCTGCTGCGCCACCGTCCAGAAATTTTCCATTGGTTTTCTTCACGTCCCGAATTTCGTTGTAGTATCGTCTTTATCGCTATCTTCCCTATCTTACAATGTTTCGCCCGGAAATGCAATAAAAAAATCGCGCTTCGCCGCAAAAAAAGCCCGGCGCCGGACGAAAACCCGGCGTCGGGTAGGCTGCCGCAGAAAAAAGTCAGACTTCCGGTTCGGCCTCGGCGGACGTTTCGAGCTCGATGTCGGAAACGTGGACGTTGACGCGGGTGATCGCGCTGCCGGTCATGCCCTGGATTTTCTCCTTGACGCCGCGCTGCACCGCTTCGGCGACGGTCTTGACCTGCGCCGACTGACGCACGCAGATGTAAACGTCGAGATTGACGACGCCGTTGACCGCCTCGACCCGGACGGACTTGCTGCCCGTGCGGCGGAGCAGCGACTTGACCTCGAGCGGGCGGGCGACCATGCCGGCGACGCCCTCGACCTCCAAAGCCGCCATTTCGGCCATTTTCGCGATGACTTCCTCGTTGATGGCAAGGCCGGTGTTGTTCTGCTGATTCATGCGTTTGTTACCTCCCCCGGCGCGGTTGGCGCCTTGTTTGTGAGCGCCCGGATTGCCCGGGCGGCGATGTTCCGCTTCTATTATACCACAAATTTCCGACAAAACAACTACTTTGCGGTAACAATTTTGATTTTGTCGAGTGAAATGCCGGTCTGCGCCGTCACGACGTCCTGAATCTGGATCGCCTGACTGTTCAGCAGCTTGTCGGTTTTTACGATCACGTTGACGTCGTTGTCGCCGACGACCACGACGGCGTCGGCAAAGCCCTTGGCGCGCAGCAGCGTCTCCATCGCGCCCTCCTGCTCCATGCGGGCGGCGATGTCGGCGGCCTTGGTGACGGCGGCTGCCTTCGCGGCGTCGTCGAGCTTCGCATCCTTCAAGGTCTGCTCGAGCAGGGCGACGGCGTCCTCCCGCGTCTTTTTGCGGTCGGCGCGTGCGGTTGCCAGCGCGTCGTCCGTCGGCGTCGCCCCGGTCGGCAGCGCGGCGCTCGAATTGTCGTCGGTTTGTCCGCCGGACGAGGCGTCAGGCAGGCTCTCGGGGCTGCCGTTGACGAATTCCGCCTGCCCGAGGTAGCGCGAGGCGTCGTTCTGCGCCGTGTCGGCGTTCGCCCCGGAAAACCGCATATTCAGCCAAACGGCGGCGCCCAGCGCCACGACCATCACCGCCAGCACGAGCTGGCTTTTTCCAAAAACTTTGCCCTTTTTCATTCGGATGTTCCTTTCCTGTTGGAATTGCGCCCGACCACGTAGACGCATTTGTCCGGCACGCCGAGCGCCGTCGTCACCGTGTTGCGAATTTCGACGGCGGCGTCCTTCGTCAGCGGCCCGCAGACGATCGCCACGCCCCGCACCGTCGGCATCGCCCGCGTGCGCAGCAGCGCCGTCTCGCCCCCGTCGGAAGAGCGCACCGTGACGTAGGTCTGCTCGGTGTTCTCGCTCGTCTGCGCGCTGCCGCCGGTTTGCGCGCGTTTGGTCTCGTCGGTGTAGAAATACTGCGTTCCGGCGTCGAGCGTCAGGGCGACGCGCACGTCGCGGCTGCCGGTGACGCCCTCGACCAGCGCGCAGATTTTCGCCTCGAGGGCGGCGCAATAGGCCGCGTCGTCCGCCTCGCGCGTGTCGGCGGGGCGCTGCGTCTGCGAGGCGTCCGCGTGCGAGGAGAACCGGAGCAGGCCGAGACCGCACAGCCCGAGCAGCAGCAGGGCGACCGCCCGCCGCTTGCCGGAAAGCCTCTGCCGGAGCCGTTCGAACCGCCGCGCGACGCCCTCATTCATCGAAAACCTCCACCTCGTTTACCGCCAGCGCCTCTTGCAGCAGCCGCCGGATCGTCTCGACGTCGCCGCCGGTCACGGCGATGCTACTAATACCTATGTCCCCCTGCGGCGAAATATCCGTCTTTACCGTAATTTTTTCGGGATATACGCCCGCTTCCGCGAGCACGGCGCGCGCGAGGTATTCCGCCTGCGCCGCCGCCAGCGCGCAAAGGGCGCTTTGCTGCTCCCCCGTCTGCGCCCCCGCCGAAAAGGAAACGCTCGGCAGCCGAACCGCCGCGCGTAAGGGTGACGCGAGCAGGCAGAGCAGCAGCAGGGCGAAGAGATACCGCAGGGATTTTTCGAGCCGACCCGACGGCGCGAGCAGCAGCAGCGCCCCGAGCCCGAGACAGGCGGCGCAGAAGCCCGTCAGCGCCTCGCGCAGGGCGCTCATGCCGCACCGCCCGCCCGCAGGACGAGGGTCAGCGAAAGGATAAACAGCGCGCCGAAAAAGAGAAACACCCCCGCGAGCACCGCGACGACGGCGTCTGCCGCCCGCAAAATCCCGCCGACCCGGTCGAGCTCGGTTAAATCGCAGACCGCGGCGAGCAGCAGCAGCACCGCCCGCCAGAGCAACAGCTCGAGCAGCACCGGCAGCAGACACGCCGCCAGCGCGACGACGCCGTACATCCCGACCGACGCGCGCAGCAGCGCAAGGCACCCCCGCAGGGTCGTCAACGCCTCGCCGAGCGCCGAGCCGACGACCGGCACCGCGCCGAGCAGGAATTTCGCCGCCTTCATGCCGAGGTTGTCGCCCGCCGCCTGCAACGTCGTTTGCAGCGAGAGCACCCCGAGAAAGAGGGTCAGCGTCAGCCCCATCAGCCAGAACGCCGCCTTTTTGATGCTTTCGGCGAGCTTTGCCGCGCCGGTCAGGGGCGAGACCCCCGCGCAGAGCGACACGGCGAGGTAAGCGCCGGTCAGCGGGACGACGACGAAGGAGGACAGCTGCACCGTCGCCTCCGCCGCGCCGAGCAGCAGGGCGCTGAACCCCGCCGCCGTCGCCGGTTTGCCGCCCAAAATGAAGATTCCCGCGTAGACCGGGACGAAGGAGAGCAGAAAGACGCCGGCGCCTTTGAGCGCCGCCACGCAGCTTTGCAGCAGGGAAAACAGCGGCGTCAGGCACCCGCCCGCGACGGCGAGCGCCGCGACGAAGCCGACCGAGCCCGCCATCGCGCCGTCCCTGTCCGCGACGGTCGAGAGCGCCGCCGCCAGCAGCAGGACGCCGAGCGTCACCGCCCCGGCGCGCAGCGGAGCGCGGCCGCCCTCCCGCAAAAAGCGCGCGATCTGCGCAAACAGGTTGTCGGGCGTCAGCGCGTCGTTCCAATGCGGGTCGGCAGAATCGACGCCCGCCGCCTCGAGCCGCCGCCGTGCCTCGGGCGGCAGCAGCTGCTGGAGTCCCGCCGCCCCCGACGCCTCGTACTGCGTTTCATACGGGTCGTCCGCCGGCGCGGCGGCGACCGGCAGCGCAAAGAGCGCCAAAAAGCAGACTATCCATACCATCCGTTTCATGTGCCTTCCCCGCGTTCGGATTTTTTACCGCAAAAAGGAGATCGAAAGCTCGAGCAGCTGCCGCAGCAGCGGCAAGGACAGCGCGAGCACCGCGCATTTTCCGGCGAGCTCGACCCGCCCGGCGAGCGAGGTCTGCCCGAAATCCCGGCAGAGGTCGGCGACGAACTGCGCGAGATAACAGACGCCGAGCGCCTTGCAGGCGACAGTGAAGCAGGAGAGCTCCACCCCGGCGTCGCACAGCATTTCCCGCAGCTCGAGCAGCGGGGCGAGCAGGTCGTCGAGCAGACGGAAAAAGAGGAACAGCCCGGCGGCCGCCGCGGTCAGCAGGGCGTATTCCGGCCGGTGCGCGCGAAGCAGCAGCACCAGCACCGACGCGACGAGCGCCGCGCCGACGACGGGAAGCAGCGCCATCGCTTACAACCCGAAAACCGATTTCACGGTGGCGAAGAGGTTGCCGATCTGCTCAATGATCATCAGCAGCACGACGACGAGCCCCGCCAGCGTCGTCAGCATCGCCTGCTCCTCCCGCCCGGAGCGCACCAAAAGCTGGTGCAGCACCGTCACGATGATCCCGATGGCAGCCACCCGGAAGATAAAATCCACATCCATGCCGTTCCCTCAAATCCAAAAGATCACCAGCGCCAGCCCGCCGAAGACGCCGAGCGAGGCGTAAAGCCGGGCGCACTGCGTTTCGGTCTGCCGCGCGCGCTCCGCCTGTTCGCGCAGCAGCGCCGCGTAATGCGCGCAGTGGGCGAGCTGCCCGGCGAGGTCGCTGCCGCCGAGGCTTTGCAAAAACGCCTCGAAGAGCTGCCGGTCGTCGGGTGAAAAGGCGTCGGCGCTCCGCAGAAAGGTGTCGGGTCGGCGCCCCTCCTGCCGCGCGGCGACCGCCGCACAGACCGCCGGCAGCTCCCGCGCGGCATAGCGGATTTCCGCCCCGACCGCCTCGACGAGCTCGACCGCCTGCCGCAGCTGCCGCGTGCGGGTCGCCAGCCGCCGCGCCCGTTCGAGCCCCGCCAGCGTGCTCGCCGCGAAGAGCAGCGCGCAGCCGAGCGCCCGCATCAGCCACACAGCGCCCGCACCTGCGCCCGCTCTAAAAGCGTCACCGCGGCGCCCGCCGGGGGTGTGAGCAGCGCGATTTGGTCGATCGCGCCGGTGCGCAGCAGGCGGCGCACCGGCGGCCGGGCGGCGAGATCGTCGAGCGTCGCGGCGTGCGCCGTCGTCACCCCTGCGGCGCCGGCGT
>CANQSG010000142.1 GCA_947626485.1 uncultured Clostridia bacterium
GCTGGCCATCGAGGGCATCACGAGCCCCGACGGCCGCGTGCTCGGCAAGCCGGTCGACCGCGCCGACGCGCGTGCCATGCTGCGGGCGCTTTCGGGGCGCACCCACGCCGTCCTGACCGGCTGCTGCCTGCGCCGCGGGGCGCGCGAGGCATCCTTTTGCGCCGAAACGCGCGTCACCTTTTACCCCCTGACCGACGCCGAAATCGCCGCCTACGTCGCGACGGGCGAAGCCGACGACAAGGCCGGCGCCTACGGCATCCAGGAGCGCGCCGCCCTGTTTGTCCGGGAAATTCAAGGCGACTACAACAACGTTGTCGGCCTGCCCGTCGCCCGCCTCGCACGCGAGCTCGCCGCCTTCGAAGCGCGGTTCTGATTGTTGCGATTTTACGCGCCCGCACGAGGTTGCGCGATCTCGCTTCGGAATAATAGCTCTGTAAAATTAAAAAATCTATTGCTATTATTCCGATAATGTGGTATACTATTCTTAAATTTACGGAAAGGCGGCGATCGCTTGGAATACAGGAATGTGGCAGAGACGGCCGAATTATGGGGAATTTCCGACCGCCGCGTCCGCATCTTGTGCCAACAGGGCAAAATCGAGGGCGTGATACAAAAGGGGCGCGCCTATTTCATTCCCGCAGACGCGGTAAAGCCGGCCGACGGGCGCAGACTGCGCCACAAGGAGATTTCGGAACCGTATCGCGCCCGCTTTTCCCGCATCGACGCCTTAAAGGAACAGTTGGAGAAGCGCCGCCCCTTGACCACCGGAGAACGCGGACGGCTGCAAGAGGAATTCCTCGTAGAATACACGTATAATTCCAACGCGATCGAGGGCAACACCCTGACTTTGCAGGAGACCGCCCTTGTGCTGGAGGGGCTGACCGTCGACCAAAAGCCGCTCAAGGATCATCTGGAGGCGGTCGGACACAAGGAAGCCTTCCTGTTTGTGCAGGAGCTGGTACGGGATAAGGTTCCCTTTTCGGAAGCCGTCATTCGGCAAATTCACACGCTGGTGCTGATGGACAGGCCGGCGGATCGCGGCGTTTATCGCCGGATCCCCGTGCGGATCCTCGGGGCGTATCACACGCCGCCCGACCCGGTTCTGGTTCCCGAATTGATGGAAAAGCTCGTCCGAGAATCGGCAGGCAGCAAGCGGCACCCGCTTGAAAAAGCGGCGCTGTTTCACCTGAAATTTGAGGGAATCCACCCGTTTGTGGACGGCAACGGCCGCACCGGACGGCTGATTTTAAACCTCTTTCTGATGCAGAACGGCTACCCGCCCGTCAACGTGAAGTTCGCCGATCGGAGGCGATACTATGCCGCGTTTGACCGCTTTTTCAGAGACGGCGACGCGGGCGGGATGGTGGAGTTGATCGCGGAATACGTGGAAGAGCGGCTGGCGGCATATGCCGCATTGTGAACGGTTTGTTTCCGGAAAAGTTTTTTTGCAGAAAACAGTTGACTTTTGCGGGCGCTTGATGTATGCTATATAAGGCGGAAATTGGAGTATTTTTACAAGGAGTGTTCAATCATCATGTCTACCCTGTCCACAAAAAACGCAACGGTGAATCAATGGCTTGACGAAATGAAAGCCCTGGTTCAACCCGACCATATCGTCTGGATCGACGGCAGCGAAGCCCAGCTCGACGCCCTGCGCGCCGAAGCGGTTTCGACCGGCGAAATGACGAAGCTCAACGAGGAAAAGCTGCCGGGCTGCTATCTGCACCGCACCCTGCCGAACGACGTCGCCCGCGTGGAAAACCGCACCTTTATCTGCTCGCGCGAGGAGAAGGACGCCGGCCCGACCAACAACTGGATGGCGCCCGAAAAGGCCTATAAAATGCTGTACGACATCGCCCGCGGCAGCTACCACGGCCGCACCATGTACATCATCCCCTTCTCGATGGGTCCGATCGGCTCGCCGCTCGCCAAAATCGGCATCGAGGTCACCGATTCGATCTACGTCGTGCTCAACATGGCGATCATGACCCGCGTCGGCGCCAAGGTGCTCGAGGCGCTGGGCGACAGCAACGACTGGGTGCGCGGCCTGCACTGCAAGGTCGACGTCAACGAGGAAAACCGCTACATTTGCCAGTTCCCCGAGGACAACACCATCATCTCGGTCAACTCGGCCTACGGCGGCAACGTGCTGCTCGGCAAGAAGTGCTTCGCGCTGCGCATCGCCTCCTATCAGGGGCGCAACGAGGGCTGGATGGCGGAGCACATGCTGATCCTCGGCATCGAGAACCCGCAGGGCGAGGTCAAGTACATCGCCGCCGCCTTCCCGTCTGCCTGCGGCAAGACCAACCTCGCCATGCTCATCCCGCCCGAGCATTTCAAGAAGCAGGGCTATAAGGTCTGGTGCGTCGGCGACGATATCGCCTGGATGCGCAAGGGCCCCGACGGCCGCCTCTGGGCGATCAACCCCGAAAACGGCTTCTTCGGCGTCGCGCCCGGCACCAACGAGAAGTCCAACCCCAACGCGCTGGCCTCGACCCGCAAGAACACGATCTTCACCAACGTCGCGCTGAACAACGACGACAACACGGTCTGGTGGGAGGGGCTCGACAAGAACCCGCCCGAGAACGCGACCGACTGGAAGGGCAACCCCTGGAACGGCAAGACGTCGGACGTCAAGGGCGCGCACCCCAACAGCCGCTTCACCGCGCCGGCGAAGAACTGCCCCTGCATTTCGCCGGAGTTTGAATCTTTAAACGGCGTGCCGATCTCGGCCATTGTCTTCGGCGGCCGCCGCGCCAAGACCGCCCCGCTGGTGTATCAGTCGAAGGACTGGACGAACGGCGTGTTCGTCGGCTCGATCATGGCGTCCGAGACCACGGCTGCCGCTGCCGGCGCCGTCGGCGTCGTGCGGCGTGACCCGATGGCGATGCTGCCCTTCTGCGGCTATCACATGGGCGACTATTTCAAGCACTGGCTCGACATGGGCGAGGAGCTCGGCGACAAGGCGCCCAAGATCTTCAACGTCAACTGGTTCCGCCTCGACGAGGAAGGCCACTTCATCTGGCCGGGCTTCGGCGACAACCTGCGCGTCCTGCTCTGGATCCTCGCCCGCTGCGAGGGCAAGGCCGACGCCGTCGAGACCCCGATCGGCTACGTCCCGCATCCGGCGGACATCGACACGACCGGGCTGGATCTCGACCCGCAGGTGCTCGCTTCGATCCTCGAGGTCGACCCCGAGATCTGGAAGAAGGAAGCCGACGGCATCGAGGAATTCTATGCCAAATTCGGCGACCGCCTGCCCGAAGCGCTGCGCGGCGAGCTCGACAAGCTCAAAGCCTCGCTTGCGAAATAAGGCAAAATCACCCCTGCCGGTTTTCCCGCAACGGAAAGCCGGCATTTTTTTCGTTTTGCTTGACTTTTTATGGATTTTTGGATATGATAAAAGAAGAATTTACGCGACGATATGCCGCGGATTTGAAAGGAGAAAACCGACATGAAACCTTTAAAAGGAAGCAAGACCGAAGCCAACCTGATGGCAGCCTTCGCCGGCGAATCGCAGGCGCGCAACAAGTACAGCTACTACGCCTCGAAGGCCAAAAAAGAGGGCTACGTGCAGATCGCGTCGCTCTTTGAGGAGACCGCCAACAACGAGAAGGAGCACGCGAAGATCTGGTTCAAGCTGCTGCACGACGGCATCGGCTCGACGGCGGACAACCTGCTCGACGCCGCGCAGGGCGAGAATTACGAGTGGACGGAAATGTACGCCGAATTCGCAAAGCAGGCGCGCGAAGAGGGCTTCGACCATATCGCCGCGCTCTTTGAGGGCGTCGCCGCCATCGAAAAGGAGCACGAGGAGCGGTATCGCAAGCTGCTCGCGAACCTGAAGGACGGGCTCGTCTTCTCGCGCGACGGCGACCGCGTCTGGCAGTGCGCGAACTGCGGCCACATCCACGTCGGCAAGCAGGCGCCCGAGGTCTGCCCCGTCTGCGCCCATCCGCAGGCCTATTTCCAGCTGCGCGGAAAATTATTAAGTCCGAACAGCGCAAAAACAGGGAGCGCACCGCGGTGTACTCCCTGTTTTTTCTTGCTTTCTTGCTTTTTTCAGAGCCCGGCGGCGCGGACGAACTGCTGCGCGGATCGCGTGACGGCGGCGAAATCGCCGGCTTGTACCGACTTGCGGTCGGCGAGGTTCGAGCCGATCCCGACGCCGCAGGCGCCGGCGCGCAGGAAATCGGCGAGGTTGTCGACCGTGACGCCGCCCACCGCCAGAAACCGCACCTGCGAAAGCGGCGCGCGCAGCGCCCGCAGATAATCGACGCCGAGCGACGCGGCGGGAAAGAGCTTGACGAAATCGGCGCCGGACGACTGCGCCGTCATGACCTCGGTCGGGGTCAGCGCGCCGGGGATCGAGACGAGCCCCCGTTCACACGTGCGGCGGATGACGGCGGGGTTGCAGTCGGGCGAGAGGATCAATTTCGCCCCCGCCTGCGCGGCGAGATCGACCTGCCGCGGCGTCAAAACGGTGCCCGCGCCGATCTGCACCCGCCCGGCAAACCGCGCGGCGAGGTCGGCGATCGCCTCCGCCACGGCGGCGTCAGGCGTCGCGCCGGTGCTGTCGAAGGTCACCTCGGCGACGCCCACCCCGCCCGCCTCGAGGGCGGCGACGGTCGCGGGCAGCTGTGTTTTGTCAAACCCGCGCAGGATCGCGATGATTTTATGCCGCAAAACGGCGTCGATGACCTGCTGTTTTTCCATGACGTTCCCTCCCCTTTCGTCAGCGCGAAAAGATGATCGATTCGCGGCAGAACAGACGCGTGAGCACAAAGACGCCGAGGGCGCTGTAAGCCAGATTCGAGGCGATGCAGAGCAGCAGCTGCAGCGGCGCGGCGGAGAAGGAGAA
>CANQSG010000143.1 GCA_947626485.1 uncultured Clostridia bacterium
CTCCGATATTTCGGCGGGGCTGGCTTATTCCGTGATCAAAAACGCCCTGTTCAAGGTCGTCAAGCTCTCGAGCGCCGCCGACCTCGGGCGGCATATCGTCGTGCAGGGCGGCACCTTCTATAACGACGCGGTGCTGCGCGCCTTCGAACGCATTTCGGGCGTCGAGGTGACCCGCCCCGACATCTCCGGCCTGATGGGCGCCTTCGGCGCGGCGCTGATCGCCCGCTCACACGACGTCGGGCAGCCCTCGACGATGCTCTCCCTCGACGAGACGCAGAACCTGCAATACACCTCCTCCAACGCCCGCTGCGGCGGCTGCGAAAACCACTGCATGCTGACGGTGCACAAGTTCCCCGGCAACCGCAGATTCATCACCGGCAACCGCTGCGAAAAGGGGCTGGGGGCGACGGCGAAAAAGCAGGATTCCGTCAACCTTTTCGCCTACAAACGCGAACGGATGTTCGCCTACGAGCCGCTCGACGAGACCGCCGCCGACCGGGGCGAGATCGGCATTCCCCGCGTGCTGAACCTCTACGAAAATTATCCTTTTTGGGCGACCTTTTTCCGCGCGCTGCGCTTCCGCGTCGTGCTCTCCCCCTTCTCGAACCGCAGCATTTACGAGCGCGGCATGGCGTCGATCCCGTCCGAATCGGAATGTTATCCCGCCAAGCTGGCGCACGGGCACGTCCAGTGGCTCATCGACCGGGGCGTCCGCACGATCTTCCACCCCTGCGTCTTTTACGAGCGGCAGGAGACGCCCGGCGCGCAGAACCATTTCAACTGCCCGATCGTCATCTCCTACCCCGAAAACCTGAAAAACAACGTCGAGGCGATCTTGCAGGGGCAGGTGCGCTATATCCGCCCGTTTCTGGCGTTTACCGACGAGGCGACGGCCGCCGACCGGCTCGTCGAAGTCTGCCGTGAGCACTGGAACATTCCCGAGCAGGAGACCCGCGCCGCGGCGCACGCCGCCTGGCTCGAGCAGCTGCGCGCCAAGGCCGATGTCCGCGCCGAGGGGCAGCGCGCCCTCGACTGGATGGCGCAGAACGGCAAAAACGGCATCGTGCTCGCCGGGCGACCCTATCACGTCGACCCCGAGATCAACCACGGCATTCCGGAGCTCATCGCGTCCTACGGCCTCGCCGTTCTGACGGAGGACAGCCTGCCCGTCACGCCTGAGCCCGACCGGCATCTGCGCGTCGTCGACCAGTGGGTGTATCATTCCCGGCTCTACGCCGCCGCCGCCTTTGTCCGCAGCCGCGACGACCTCGAACTGATTCAACTCAATTCCTTCGGCTGCGGGCTCGACGCCGTGACCGCCGACCAGGTCAACGAAATCCTCGAGGGCAGCAACAAGCTCTATACCCTCTTGAAAATCGACGAGATCAGCAACCTCGGCGCCGCCCGTATCCGCATCCGCCGCCTGCTTGCCGCGAGCCGCCAGCGCCGTGAACAGCGCATTTCCGCGCAGCCCGCGCCGCTGCAATACCACCGCACGGAATTCACCCGGCAGATGAGAAAATCCGGTTACACCGTCCTCGCACCGCGCATGAGCCCGATCCATTTCGAGCTGCTCGAACCGGTCTTTCAGCGGCACGGCTACCGGCTCGAGCTGCTGAAAAACGACACCCGCGCCGCCATCGACGCCGGGCTGCAATTCGTGAATAACGACGCCTGCTATCCTTCCGTCGTCGTCGTCGGCCAGTTTATGGAGGCGGTGCGCTCCGGCCGGTACGACACCGACCGACTGGCGCTGCTGCTGACCCAGACCGGCGGCTGCTGCCGCGCGAGCAACTACGTCGGCTTCCTGCGCCGCGCCCTCGACAAGGCAGGGCTTTCGCACATTCCCGTCATCTCGCTCAACGCCAACGGCATGGAGAAAAATTCCGGCTTCCGGCTGACGCCCGGGCTGCTCATCGATGCGCTGCACGCCGTCGTCTGCGGCGACCTGCTGATGCGCTGCCTCTACCGCGTCCGCCCCTACGAGCGCACGCCCGGCTCCGCCGACGCCCTGCACGCGCGCTGGCGCGACCGCTGCATCGACGGGCTGACCGGCCGCCCCGGCGGGCTGTCTTACCGCCAGCTTTGCCGCGGCATCGTCGCGGATTTCGACGCCTTTGAGATCGACCCCGACCGCAAAAAGCCCCGCGTCGGCGTCGTCGGCGAAATTCTCGTCAAATACATGCCCTTCGCAAACAATCACCTTGTCGACCTGCTCGAGCGCGAGGGCGCCGAGGCCGTCGTGCCCGACCTGATGGATTTTCTCGCTTACAGCACCTTCGGCATGCAGTACAAATCGCGCTATCTCGGCGCCGGCAAGGCCTCCCGCCGCATATCGTCCGCGGCGCTTGCCGCCCTCGACCGCCTGCGCCGCCCCGCCGTGCAGGCGCTGCGCGAAAGCCGTCGTTTCTCGCCGCCGGTTCGCATCGAAACGCTCGCCGAGCAGACCCGCCCCTTCCTCTCGATCGGCAATCAGTACGGCGAGGGTTGGTTCCTCGCCGGCGAAATGGTCGAGCTGCTGCGCGACGGCGTCGAAAACATCGTCTGCATCCAGCCCTTCGCCTGCCTGCCGAATCACGTCGTCGGCAAGGGCGTCATCAAGGCGCTGCGCCACGCCTACCCGAACGCGAACATCGCCGCCGTGGACTACGACCCCGGCGCGAGCGAGGTCAACCAGCTCAACCGCATCAAGCTGATGCTCTCGGTCGCCTTCTCGAAGTTAGAAGACGCCCCCGCCCCGCCCGAAGCGTAATTGCCGCCCCGCGCCGCGCAATAAAGACGCAAAAAAAGTCGTAAAAAGTTTTTTCAAAAAACGTTGACAGAATCGCCTGCGCGTGCTATAATAATCTGGCGCCCTTCCTGAAATGCGAGTGTGCTGGAACAGGCAGACAGGCACGTTTGAGGGGCGTGTGTCCATGACGTACGGGTTCAAGTCCCGTCACTCGCACCAAAATTACAGACCGTCCTCCGGAGGAGGGCGGTTTGTAATTTTTATTCGTTCTTTGACGGGACTTGAAGGAGGCGCGGGAGTGAATGACGTCCCAGTGGGACGTCAGAGCCGCGCCTGACTGAGCGCCGCAGCGCGAGAGTCAAGTCCCGTCACTAAAAAAGATTGCTCACGCAATCGCTTTTTCAATGATATTTGCCCTGTCGGGTAAATGATGTTCGCTTCGCGAATGATGTGTGCCTGCAGGCACATAAGGGCAACCATTGCATCATTGTGACCTAAGGTCACAACATCATTCCACTGTCAGGCGATGCATCATTTCGAAACGAAGTCGCAGGCGTTCCCATATTTTGCCGAAGGAGAATTGATTGTGATGACGATATCAGATTTTGCTGCAAATTATATTATGCACGATAGCCTCATTGAAAAGATTGAAATTTATGAAAATGAATCAAGAATTGTGCTTTGGATCGATTTCGCATTTTGGATGCAAAATGGGTATAGCGAAAAAGATCCGGAAACCGGAATCATCAAAGTGACTTTTTACGGCGTCTCTGATTATCAAATTCCGGAAAATGTCAACTGGGATGAAATCAGTATTTTAGAAATGAAGCAGGAAGAGCGCGGTGTTAAGTTTGCATTTGTAAATGACATAACCGATGATTATTTGGAGCTCCATATCCACGCGGATCATGTTTCCGTTGCGGCTGAGGCTTAACCTAAAAACGCCCGGATTTTTTCGGCGTCGGTTTGGCCTTTTTGGTAGAGGCGTTTGAGGTCGGCGGGGTGGCGAGATAGGGTGCGGACGTTGCAGGTGTCGTCGGGGGCGACGATGAGGGCTTTGCCCTGCTTTGCGTAGTCCTGCGCAAGGGCGACGCCGGCGTTGTAGCGGGTCGCGCGCTCACAGAGATTTTCGGCCGCGCGCGGGTATTTTTTGCGGATGCGGGCGGCGAGTTTTTCGTCCTGTTCGGAGGTGCGGATGACGTTTTCCGGCTTCGTCAGCAGAACGACGACGCGGTCGCAGCCGCAGGCAAAGGCCTTTTCGACCGGGACGGGGTCGCTCAGCGCGCCGTCGAAATAGGGCGTGCCGCCGATGAAATAGGGCGGGCCGACGACGGGAATGGAGGACGACGCCTTGAAGACGTCGTAGGCGTCGGGCCCGATGTCGCGCTTTTCAAAATACATCGCTTCGCCGGTTTCGGCGTTCGTCGCGACGACGAGGAATTCCGCCGGGTTGTCGCGCAGGGCGGCGTAATTTAGCGGGTTTTCGCCGTCGTGATTGCTCAGGGTGCTGTAAACGTAATTCAAATCCACATACGACCGCTTGCGCAGAAAGTTCCAAACGCTCGCGTACCGCTTGCGGGTGCCGTATTCGGTGTAAAAGACAAAATTCCGCCCCCGCTGCCCGGCGAGGAAGGAGGCGAGATTCGCGCTCCCCGCCGAGACGCCGATCGCGAGGTCGAAACAGATGCCCCGGTCGAGGCAAACATCCAGCACGCCGCAGGCGTAGATCCCCCGGAAGCCGCCGCCGACGTCGATAATACCGGTTTTCATCGCGCATTCTCCTTTTTATGAAAAAAAGAAAAGACGCACAATCGTTTGACTGCACGCCTTGTGTGTTGGCATCTGCTTATTTTCCCGGGCCGCTTCCAGCCAAGTATCTTCAGCGCAAGTGAGCTTAACTTCTGTGTTCGGGATGGGAACAGGTGGATCCTCACCGCCATCGACACCAACTTGTCCGCCGCCCTTCTCAGACGGCAGTATTGAGTATACCACACCCCGCCCGATTTGTCAACTCTTTTTTTAGAAATTTTTTAGAAAGGTTAATTGTAAAATGAAATAGGACATATAGAAAGAGCCATAGCAGACGTGGTATAATTGAAGTCACTACACAAACA
>CANQSG010000144.1 GCA_947626485.1 uncultured Clostridia bacterium
CGGCGTGCTCGGCGCGATCCCCGGCCTGCTCGGCTGCGTGCAGGCGACCGAAGCCGTCAAGCTCCTGCTGGGGGAGGGCGAGCTGCTGACCGGGCGGGTGCTGCACGTCGACGGCCTGACGATGCGCATGCAGACCGTCCGCGTCGAAACGCGCGAGGACTGCCCCGTCTGCGGCGCGCACCCCACCATCCGCAACCTGATCGACGACCGCGCGGCGTATGAGCCCTGCGGCATACTATAACCTTCCCGGAGGCGATCAAATTGGAAATTTATGACATGCACATTCACATTTTCGGCGGCGAGCCCGACCCGAAGGGTCTGCTCGACCGACTGCAAGCGGCGGGCGAGACCGGCGGCTGCGTCTTTTCGGACGACCTGCTGCACGTCGGCTTCGAACGGCGGCTCGACGAGGTGCTGCGCTGGACGGACGGCGAAAAGCTCTTCCCGATTTTATGGATCCATCCCTACGAGGAAAACATCCTCGACAAAATTCGGCTGGCGGTCGAGCGGGGCGTCTGCGGCTTCAAGATGATCTGCGAGGATTACGACGTCGGCGAGCCGCAGGTGCTCGAGGTGCTGACCGAGATCGCGCGGCTGCAAAAGCCGGTTCTTTTCCATTCCGGCATTCTGTGGGACGGCGTCGTGGCGTCGGCGCACAACCGGCCGCTGCACTGGGAAGCCCTGCTCGACATCGACGGGCTGCGCTTTTCGATGGGGCACTGCTCCTGGCCGTGGATCGACGAGTGCATCGCGCTCTACGGCGAGTTCATGAACGCCCGCGGCTTCGGCAAGACGGCGGAAATGTTCTTCGACCTCACGCCCGGCACCCCCGCCATCTACCGCGAGGAGCTGCTGACAAAGCTCTACACCGTCGGGTACGACGTCGGCGACAACGTCCTGTTCGGCACCGACTGCTCCGCCGACACTTACCGCTCGCAGTGGGCGGCGCACTGGCTGAAGACCGACCGCGCCATCCTCGAACGGCTGGGCATGAGCCGCGAAAATTTCCAGAAGCTCTACCGCGACAATTTGATGCGCTTCCTCGGGCGCTCCGACCAGACCCACGACCACAAGACGCCCGCCTACGACGACAGTCACGGCTGGAGCCTCGTCGCGCCGTCGGTGCGGGACGTCATCGAAAAATGGTATCGCGCGCTGCCCTTCCCGAAGCGGTTCGACGCCCCGTTTGCCGCCGCGCTCTCCCGCATTCCGATCTCGGACGCGATCTCGATCGAGCGCTACGACCTCGGCTGCAAGGACGGGCAGCGCAACCTGCTGAGCTTTCTTTATTTCTGCGAGGCGCTCGAGCAGCGCTACAACGAAAAGGGCATCGACCGGCAGATTTTGCTCGACACGCTGCACGACATCGTGCGCTGGACGGCGCTCTGGTCGCAGGGCAAGCCGGAGCCGGAGCTCTTTGAGCTGCCGTGGCTTGCGCGCCACCTGCAAATGCGGCTGTTCCAGCTCGGGCGGCTGCAATTCTGCCTCGCCGACGGGGAAATCGAAATCCACATCCCGGCGGGCACGCCGCTGCGCAAGGAGGAATGCATCGACTCGATCGCCCGCGCCCTCGATTTCTTCGACCGCTACTTCCCAGAATGCAGCTACGACCGCTTCAGCTGCCACTCCTGGCTGCTCGATAAGACGCTCGCCGAGCTGCTGCCCGCGGACAGCAACATTCTGAAATTCCAGTCCCTGTTTGAGATGGAATCGTCCGAGCCGAACGACGCGATTTTGCGCTACGTCTTCGGTTGGAACATCGACCGCTACACCCTGCCCTTCATGGCCGCCCCCTCCGGCTTTGCACAGCGGGTCAAAAAACGCGCCCTGCAGGGCGGCGAATTCTACGCGGCGCGCGGCATCATCACGAAAGACCGCGCCAAAGCCCTGACCGGCCGCGCCTGAGCGAAAAATCGCGCGAAAATTTTCGGAAAGGAAGCGAGAACGGACTATGGAATACCTGCTTGGCATTGACCTCGGCACCTCGGGGACAAAGACGGTGCTCTTTGACGCCGCCGGGACGCCCCGCGCCGCGCAGACGGCGAACTATCCGCTGCGCCAGCCGGAAAACGGTTGGGCGGAACAGGATCCGGCCGACTGGTGGGACGCCGTGTGTACGACCGTGCGGGGCGTGCTGCGGCAAAGCGGCGCCTCGCCCGCCGAGATCCGGGGGATCGGCCTTTCGGGGCAGATGCACGGCCTTGTGATGCTCGACGCGGCGGGCGACGTGCTGCGCCCCGCCATTCTCTGGTGCGACGGGCGAACCGGGCGACAATGCGACGAGATCGTCGCGGCCGTCGGGCGGGAGACCCTGCTTGCCGTCACCGCCAACCCGGCGCTGCCCGGGTTTACCGCCGGGAAAATCCTCTGGGTGCGGGAACACGAGCCGGCGGTCTACGCCGCCTGCCGCCACATTCTGCTGCCGAAGGATTACATTCGTTATCGCCTGACGGGGGAATTCGCGACCGAGGCGTCCGACGCTTCGGGCACAAATCTGCTCGACGTGCCGCGCCGCCGCTGGAGCGAAACCATGCTGTCTGCGCTGCAAATCGACGCCGCCCTGCTGCCGCGCGTGGAGGAATCCGCCGCCGTCACCGGCAAGGTGCACAAGGCCGCGGCCGAAGCGACCGGACTTGCCGTCGGGACGCCGGTCGTGGGCGGCGCGGGGGACAACGCGGCGGCAGCCGTCGGCGTCGGCGTGGTGCGGCCGGGCAAGGCCTTTACCACCCTCGGCACCTCGGGCGTGATCTTCGCGCACACCGACGAGGTCACGATCGACCCGCAGGGCAGGGTGCACACCTTCTGCGCCGCCGTGCCGGGTTGCTGGACGGTGATGAGCTGCACGCTGGCGGCCGGGCTGTCGCTGCAATGGTTCCGCAACCGCTTCTGCGCGGCCGAGCAGGCCGAGGCCGAGGCCGCCGGGGTCGACGTCTACGACCGCATGATCGCCGCCGCCGCACAAAGCCCGATCGGCGCGAACCGGCTGCTGTTCCTGCCCTACCTGATGGGCGAGCGCTCGCCGCTGCTCGACGCCGACGCGCGGGGCGGGTGGATCGGCCTTTCCAACATTCACACGAAGGCCGACCTGACCCGCGCGGTGCTCGAAGGCGTCGCCTATTCCCAACGCCAATGCCTCGACGTTTTCCGCGAAATGGGGGTCGACGTCGCCGATATGGCGGTCTGCGGCGGCGGGGGTCGCAGCCCCCTCTGGCGCCAGATGCTCGCCGACCTCTACGGCTGCCCCGTCCAGACCCTCGCCTCCGAGCAGGGGCCGGCGCTGGGCGCCGCCATTCTCGCCGGGGTGGGCGCGGGCGTTTACGCCGACGTCGCCGAAGGCTGTGCCGCCGCCGTGCAGGTCGGACAGGTGCAGCAACCGGACGCGCAAAACGCCGCCGCCTACGAGCCGTTTTACCGCCTCTATTGCCGGCTTTACCCCGCCCTGCGCGAATCCTTCCACACCCTCGCCGGACTGTAACCGATCGCAAAATCGCCCGCCGCGCGGGAGTTTTGAAAAAAATTTCTTTCTGAAGGAGAGACTGCACTATGGTATATTTCATCATCATCGCCGTTGTCCTGCTCGTCCTGATCTTTGCCAACGCGAAGATCGTCCCGCAGGCGCACGAGTACGTCATCGAGCTGCTCGGCAAGTACAAAACCACCTGGTCGGCGGGGTTCCACGTCAAGCTGCCGCTGATCGAGCGCATCGCCCGCCGGGTGACGCTCAAAGAGCAGGTGCTCGACTCGCCGCCCCAGCCCGTCATCACGAAGGACAACGTCACGATGCAGATCGACACCGTGATCTATTACGCGGTCTATGATTCCAAGCTCTTCGCCTACGGCGCCGTCAATCCGATCTCGGCGCTCTCGAATTTAGCGGCGACGACGCTGCGCAACATCGTCGGCGAGCTGGAATTAGACGGCACCCTGACCTCGCGCGACACGATCAACGCCAAAATGACCTCGATCCTCGACGAGGCGACCGACAAATGGGGCATCAAGGTCAACCGCGTCGAGCTCAAGAACATCATCCCGCCCGCCGAAATTCAGAACGCGATGGAGAAGCAGATGAAGGCGGAGCGCGACCGCCGCGAGACGCTGCTGCAGGCCGAGGGGCACAAGGCCGCCGCCATCACCCGCGCCGAGGGCGACAAGCAGGCCATGATTTTGGCCGCCGAGGGCGAACGCGACGCCCGCATTGCCCGCGCCGAAGGCGAAGCGAGAGCCATTTTCCTCTCGAAAAAAGCCGAGGCAGACGGCCTGCGCGAGCTGAAAAACGCCGCCGCCGACGAGGCGGTGCTGGCGCTCAAAAAATACGAGGCGCTCGTCGCCATGGCGGACGGCAAAGCCGCGAAACTCATCATCCCGAGCGACGCGGTCGAGCTCGTCAAGCGCAGCGTCGTCTTTTCCGAGACCGCCGGTATCGGCGCCACGACCGACCCCGCCCCCGACGCGCCGCCGCCTCCCCCCGCGCCCGACCCCTGCTGCGACGACGAATAACGCCAAATCCCGACGCAATTCGACAAAAACCCCGCCCGACGGTGCGTGCCGTTCGGCGGGGGTTTGCGTTTTTTTCTTTAACGGAATAAGCGGCAGCCCTGGCTGCGGAAGCGGGCGATCATCTCGTCGATGTAGGCGGGCGAGATGTGAAAATGCGCCGCGAGACAGGCTTTGCAGTAAAACGACTGCGCGCCGCGGTGGACGAGCTTGCGGTGGGCGCCGATGTCGTCGCGCGTCAGCGGCGCGCCGCATTTCGCACAGGTTTTGTCCGCCAAGTTCTCCTCTCCTTTCAGCCGAGCGGCACGAGGTCGCAGAGGAAGACACGGCAGTCGTGCGACGGGAT
>CANQSG010000145.1 GCA_947626485.1 uncultured Clostridia bacterium
TATTCGGGCGGCGGCGCACCTTGCAGCAAAGCCATTCCGCCAGCTCCGCCGACAGAATGCAGACCGCCACGACGGCGGCGGCGCGCAGACCGAAGAGATAAACGCCCGAAAACAGCGCCGGGCAGAGCGCTAAAATCACGTCGAGCATGATGCCGCGCGTCGTGTCGACGTGCCGCAGATGGGGCGAGGAGGCGACGAAGCGGGATGATTCAGGCATTGTCGGGATTCCTCCTTAAATGGGATTTTGCCAGCCGCATCGTCTGGGTCAGCGGCCGTTTTGCGGGGCAGACAAAGGAGCAGCTGCCGCATTCGATGCAGTAATTGGTGTAGAGCGCCTGTAGCTGTTCGACGCTGGGGTTCTGCATGGCGGCCTCGATCGCGGCGGGGGTCAGCTGCATCGGGCAGGCGGCGGCACACCGGCCGCAGCGGATGCAGGCGCTCGGCGCGGGATAGGCGCCGGTCAGCGCGACGATGCCGTTGTTCTGCTTGAGGACGGGCGCCGTCAGGTCGGCGATGGAAAGCCCCATCATCGGACCGCCCCAAAACAGCTCGGTCGCGTCCTCCGTCAGCCCGCCGCAGAAATCCAGCACGTCGGAACACGAGGCGCCCAGCGGCACGAGCAGGTTGGCAGGGCGGGCGACGCCGGGGCCGTCGACCGTCAGGCGGCGGGCGACAAGCGGCATTCCGGTGCGCAAATACCGGGCGAGGGTCGAAAGGGTCGTCACGTTCATGACGACGCAGCCGACGTCGGCGGGCAGGCGGCCGAGGGGCAGCCGGCGGCCGGTCGCGGAATAAATGATGATCTTCTCGGCGCCCTGCGGATAGGACGACGGCAGGCGCATTAAATGCACCTCGTTCTTCACGTCGCGCGGGTCGGTCGCGATCGAGCGCAGCACCTCAAAGGCCTTCGGCTTGTTGTCCTCGATGCCGAGGATGACCTTCTCGAAGCCCATGAGCTGCTTGAGCAGGTAGACCCCCTCGCGGATGTCGTCGGCGTGCTCGAGGCACTCGCGGTAGTCGGCGGTCAGATACGGCTCGCACTCCGCGGCGTTGATCACCAGCGTGTCGAGCTTGACGCCGGGCGCCCGGGACAGCTTGACGTGGGTGGGAAAGCCCGCGCCGCCGAGTCCGACGAGGCCGCACTCCCGCGCCGCCGCGACGAGATCGTCCTCGGTCTCGACCGTGACGGGGTGAAGGTCGGGGTCGGGCGTCATTTTGCCGTCCGACGCGATGACGACCGCGTTGCAGCTCTGCCCCGACGGCAGAAGCACCTCGCGAAAGCCGGTGACGGTGCCCGAAACGCTGCTGTGCACCGGGGCGCAGATGCGTTTGGGGCTGTCGGCGATCTTGGTGCCGACAAAGACGGCGTCGCCCGCCTTCACCAGCGGCTCGCAGGGGACGCCGATGTGCTGCTGCATCGCCAGCGTCACCGTTTCGGGCGGCGGCATGACTTGGGTTTCAAGCTCCGCCGTATGTTTGAGATGGGGCAGCGAGACGCCGCCGTGGGACCGGGCGACCGGCGAAAGGATCGCCTCCATACGTTGCATAACAGGACCTCCCGATTCGGACAAAGTCCGGCTTTGTCCGTGCACTCTTTTCATAATACAATACTTGACCTTTTTTTACAAGTGGAAATTCCGCATTTTCTGCTTGCATTTTTGGTACTTTTATGATAAACTCAAAATGAAACTGAAATCCGATTTCAATTTCGAACTCCAAACGGCGCATTTTTTCAAAACGAAAGGCGGGCGACCCGATGCAAAGCACGAAAAATTATCAGACGCGGCAGGGTGCGGCGATCCTTGCGGCGCTGCGGGAGGTCGGCGGACACGCCACCGCCGACGCGCTCTATACCGCGATGTGCGAGGCGGGGCAGCGCGTCGGCCGGACGACGGTCTGGCGCCAGCTCGAAAAGCTCGTCGAGCGCGGCGTGGTGCAGAAATACCCCGGCGCGCCGGGCGAGCGCACCTGTTATCAATACGTCGGCGACGCCGACTGCGGCTCGCATTTTCACCTGAAATGCACCGCCTGCGGAAAGCTGATCCACCTCGAATGCGGCCACACGCAGGCACGTCGCGCGCGAACACGGCTTCCGCGTCGACCGCTTCCGCACCGTGTTTTACGGGCTGTGCGCCGACTGCGCGGCAAAGGAAGGCGAAAAACCGTGAAGCGCAAACACCTTGCCGCGTTCTGCGCGCTGCTGCTGTTTTGTTTGTCCGCGGGCTGCGCGAAAGCGCCGGAAAATGCCGCCGGGCTGCGCGTCGCGGCGACCTCCTTCCCGGTGTACGACCTCGCCCGCGCCGTGGGCGGGGACTGCATTTCGCTGACCCTGCTCTGCGACCCCGGGACGGAGCTGCACGATTTCGACCCCACCCCGGCCGACGCCGCAGCGCTCGCGCAGGCCGACGTCTTTCTGTACGTCGGCGGGGAATCCGACGTCTGGGCGGACAGAATGCTGGCGGAAAAGGGCGCGGGGGTCGTCTGCCGCCTGCTCGACGCCGTTACGCCCCTCGCGGAGGACGGCGAAGACGACGAGCCCGACGAGCACATCTGGACGGACCCGATGCGCGCCGCCGCCGCACTCGACGAGATCGCCCGCGTCTTCTCCCTCGCCGACCCGGCACACGCTGAAACTTACGCCGCCGGCGCCGCCGCTTACGGTGCAAAGCTCGCCGAGCTCGACGCCGCCTTTCGCGACCTGACCGCGCACGCGGCAGACCCCTTTTTGCTGCTCGCCGACCGCTTCCCCTTCCGCTATTTCACCGCCGCCTACGGTATCCCCTACGCGGCGGCCTTCGCGGGCTGTGACGACGAGGGCGACCCCTCGGCGGCGACCGTCGCGCGGCTGCTCGAACAGGCTCAAACCCACCGGGTGCGCCGCATTTTTAAGCTGGAGCTCTCGAACGGGCGGCTGGCCGAGGCGCTCGCGGAACAGACCGGCGCGACGGTCGCGACGCTCTACGCGGGACAGAGCGTCAGCCGGGCGGACTTCGACGCCGGCGTCACCTGCGCCGACTTCATGGCGCGCAATCTGCAAGCTTTGCGGGAGGCATGGAACGCATGAACCTGATTACCGTTACCGATCTGCAAATGCAATACGGCGGCACGCCGGTCTTTTCCGACCTGTCCTTCACGGTCGCCGCCGGGGATTTTCTCGGCATCGTCGGCGAAAACGGCTCGGGAAAAACGACGCTCGTGCAGGGACTGCTCGGGCTTAAAACCCCCGCCGCCGGGGAGATCCGGCTCGGCCTGCGGAAAAACGAGATCGGCTATCTGCCGCAGAAAACCGCCGTGCAGAGCGACTTCCCTGCCACGGTGCGCGAGGTCGTGCAGTCCGGCTTTTTGAACCGCATGGGGCTGCGCCCCTTCCCCGCCGAGCGCGACCGCGCGAAAGCCGGCCGCTGGATGGAAAAGCTCGGTCTGCTCGGGCTCGAGCGCCGGTCGTTCCGCGCCCTTTCAGGCGGGCAGCAGCAGCGGGTGTTGCTCGCGCGCGCCCTCTGCGCCGCCGACCGCCTGCTGATCCTCGACGAACCCGTCGCCGGGCTCGACCCCGAGGCGACGGCGGAATTTTACCGCTTAGTCGAAGCGCTGCACCGCGAGGGCGTCACCGTCGTGATGGTCTCGCACGACCTGCAAAACGTGCTGCGCTGCGCCGACCACATGCTCCACCTGCGCGCGCAGGACGCCTTTTTCGGCACGGTTGACGCCTACCGCGCCGGGGATTTCTGCCCGCCCGCGATGAAAGGAGGCGCCTGATGGGCGCGCTGTTTTCCTATCCGTTTTTCCGCCGCGCCCTGCTCGCCGGCATTTTAATCGCGCTGTGCGCCGCGCTGCTCGGCGTCAACCTCGTGCTGCGCCGCTTCTCCATGCTCGGCGACGGCCTGTCCCACGTCGGCTTCGGCACCCTTTCGATCGCCGCTGCGGCGGGCGTCGCGCCGATGGCGGTCGCGGTGCCGGTCGTGATCCTGGCGGCCTTTCTACTGCTGCGCCTGCAAAACAACGGCCGCATCAAGGGCGACGCCGCCATCGCCCTGACCTCCTCGAGCGCCCTCGCCGTCGGGCTGATCGCCGCCAGCCTCAGCCACGGCGGCAACGTCGACCTGCACGGTTACCTCTTCGGCAGCGTCCTCGCCGTCACCGGCGGCGACCTCTGGCTCTGCGCCGGCATTTCGGCCGTCACCCTCGCGCTCTACACCCTGTGTTACCGGCGGCTTTTCGCCGTCACCTTCGACGCCGCCTTCGCCCGCGCGACCGGCCTGCGCGTCGGAAATTATCAGCTTCTGCTCGCCCTGCTGACCGCCGTGACGGTCGTCGTCGGGATGCGTATGATGGGCGCCCTGCTCATCTCCGCCCTGCTGATCTTTCCCGCCCTCTCCGCCATGCGGGTCTGCCGCAGCTACCGCGGCGTCGTCCTGACGGCGGCCGCGACGTCGGTCTGCTGTTTTGCGCTCGGCCTGGTGCTCTCCTTCCTCTGGAACACCCCCGTCGGCGCCACCGTCGTCGTGACCGACCTCGCCGCCTTCCTGCTCGCCTGCTGCCTCTCTCCCCTCGCCCGCCGCTGACCCCGCAAAAGCAAAAACGGCATTTTCCTGTTGCAAATCCCGGCGGTTTGCGCTAAAATAAACGCATAGTCAATGCAATCAGGGTACAATGCGCCCGAAGTGGGCGGATTTTCCCGCCGGACTGCGTCATCGTCCTTGAAATACGCCAGTATTCCTGCGTCCTCTTC
>CANQSG010000146.1 GCA_947626485.1 uncultured Clostridia bacterium
GGGCAAAGGGGGCTGTGCGCGTGACCGAGCAGGTCGCCGTCGAGGCAGCAGACCGAAAGGGGCTCGGGCTCGGGCAGCAGCAGCTCGCAGGCCGAAATGCCCTCCGGGCAGGCGTAGCCCTCGTGGCCGCCGATGGAAAAATACATCGTGCCCGCGCCGCAGTTCTTGACGTCGTAATCCACCGAAAGGCGGTTGCCGTCGAGGGCGTAGGTCACCCGCAGCTCGTAGTCAAAGGGGAAAATTTCGCGGCTGTGCGCGTCCGACCGCAGCAGGAAAACCGCGCGGTCGGCGGAAACGGATTCCACCGCGAAGCGGGCGTCCTTCGCATAGCCGTGCTTCGGGCAGCGGTAGGTCTTGCCGTCGAAGGTGAAGCGGTCGTCCTTCAGCGAGCTGCAAATCGGAAAGAGGGTCGGCGCGGAGCGCGCCCAATAGCGCGGGTCTGCCTGCCAGATATATTCTTCTCCCCAAGCATAAAGGCTTTTGAGCTCGGCGCCCAGCGGGCTGACGACGGCGCGCAGCGTCCCGTTTTCGAGCAGAATGCGGTCGTCCATGCGTCAGACCTCGCTGTAAATCACGGTGACGTCGGGGTGGAGCTGGAGGAGCGAGGCGGGCACCTGCGGCGTGACGTCGCCGAAGAAGGCCTTTTGCAGAATGTCCTTTTTGGCGGCGCCGTTCGCGATGAGCAGGATTTTGCGCGCCTGCATGATCGCGCCCATGCCCATCGTGACCGCCTGACGCGGCACCTCGTCCTCGCTGTCGAAAAAGCGGGCGTTCGCGCGGATCGTCGACTCGTGCAGGCGGACGACGTGGGTCGGCTTGAGGAAGCGATCGTCCGGCTCGTTAAAGCCGATGTGGCCGTCCAGCCCGATGCCGAGCAGCTGCAGGTCGATGCCGCCGAGCGAGGCGATGCGCGCGTCGTACTCCCGGCACTCGCGCTCGAGATCCGCCGCCCTGCCGTCGGGGACGAAGGTGCGTTCCTTCGGAAGGTTGACGTGGTCGAAGAGGTTCGTGTTCATAAAAGAACGGTAGCTTTGCGGGTGGGCGCCGTCGAGCCCGACGTATTCGTCGAGGTTGACCGAGGTCGCCTCGGAAAAATCGAGCTCCCCGCGCCGGTGGGCGTCGATGAGCGCCTGATAAGCGCCGACCGGCGACGAGCCCGTCGCGAGGCCGAGCACGCAGGCGGGTTTGAGAAGCAGCTGCGCCGCGATCAGGTTGGCAGCCATGCGGCTCATTTTTTCGTAAGAATCTACCGTGATGAATTTCATTTGACTTCCCCCGTATAAGACGCCGCGATGGCTTTCATGGCGTCCCAATGTTGTTCCATATCCGCGACAAGCCGGAATTGCGTGTGGCAGCGCACCAGATTATGTTCGGGATACTGCGTTTTGAAATAGGTGTCGCCCTGCAGATAGTCGGTCAAAAAGCGCATGCCGCACTCGATCGTCATCATCTTGGCGCCCTCGGGCAGCAGCAGGATTTCGGGCGCTTCCATCGCGCCGCCGCAGCCGTCGAGATAGCCTTTCAGATAGGTCTCAAACAGCGAAAGGTCGATCGAAGCCTTCGTCCAGTCGGGCTCGTCCTCTGCGGCGGTGTTGGCGCCGAAGCGGATCGAATCGCCGAAATCGTTGACCGAGAAGCCGGGCATGATCGTGTCGAGGTCAATCACGCAGAGCGCCGTGCGCGTCGCGCGGTCGAGCAGGACGTTGTTGAGCTTCGTGTCGTTGTGGGTCACGCGCAGCGGCAGTCTGCCGTCGCGGTTGGCGTCGAAGAGCACGGAATAAAAATCCTCGCGCTCGCGCAAAAAGGCGATCTCCCGCTCGACCGAGGCGGCGCGGCCGCAGACGTCCTGCTGCACGGCGGCGAGGAAGTCGCGGTAGCGCTTGGGGGTGTTGTGGAAATCCGGGATCGTCTCAAAAAGCTGATCGGCGGGAAAGCCGTTCAGGTCGCGCTGGAACCGGCCGAACGCCACGGCGCTCTGGTAAAAATCCGATTCCGATTCCGGGCGGTCGAGGCTGAGCGAATCCTCGATAAAATCGTACATGCGCCAGCAGCGGCCGTCGCCGTCGGTGTAATAATGGGCGCCAGACGCCGTCGGCACGAGGCGCATGACGGCGCGCGGGTCGGGGTTGCCGGCGCGCAGATAGTCGGTGACGCGCTCGATGTTGGCGATGACCTGCTCCGGCTTGCGGAAAACGGCGGTGTTGATCGCCTGCAAAATATAGCGCACGGTCGCGCCGTCCGCCGCCGCGCAGGAGAGCAGAAAGGTGTTGTTGATGTGGCCGTTGCCGTAGGGCGCGCAGCCGACCGGCTCCCCGGCGAGTTGAAATTGTCCGGCGGCGTTGCCCGCCTGTGCTAAGGTGATGCGTTCCATGTCTTTCCCCTTCCCTATTCCGCCAAATCCGGGTATTCGCCCGCCGCGATCTTTTCGCGCAGCGCGGCGACGACCTTGTCCTTGTCCTCGTGATAGGTCACGCCGTACCACTTGTCCTCCGCGACGAGCACCGAGACCTGCTTTTCGCCGCGTTCGATCAGGCCGGAAACGACGCTCGGCAGGTAAAATTCCGCCTTGGGCTTGTCGAGATTTTCGCGCAGGAAGGCCGAAAGGTCGGTCTCGATCTGACCGAAAATGTCGGGCGTAAAGCCCCACATATTCATGGAAACGACGGTGTCGGGCGGCAGGGCGACCCAATGGACGTCGTCCTCCGTATAGCGGCAGTCGACGATCTTGGTGCGCTCGACGATGCGCGAAAGTCGGCCGTTTTCGACGGTGCAGACCCCGCGGGAGACCGCGCCGTTTTCGGTCAGGGTGTTGACGAGGCGGAAGCCGACCATGCAGTAATCGCCGAGCTGCCGCGACAGATGTTCGTAAATCTGGCGGAAGGCGGCGTGCCCGTAATAATCGTCGGCATTGATGACCGCGAAGGGGGTCTTTACCGTGTCGCGGCAGCAATAAATCGCGTGCCCGGTGCCCCAGGGCTTTTTGCGGTCGGGCGGGCAGACGAAGCCGGCGGGCAGCTCGTCGGTCTCCTGAAAGACGTATGCGACGTCCATCTGTTTTTCAATGCGCTTGCCGACCGTCTCGCGGAAGTCGGCTTCGATCTCGTGCTTGATGATGAAAACGACCTTTTGAAACCCGGCGCGGCGCGCGTCGTAAATCGAAAAATCGAGCAGCGCTTCCCCGTGCGGGCCGATGGGCTCGATCTGTTTGAGGCCGCCGAACCGGCTGCCCATACCTGCCGCCATCACGACCAAAGTTGCATCCATTGACATTCCTGTTCCCTCCGTATTCCGTTCCGGCGCCGCAAGCAGCGCCCCACTTCTCTACCTTAAACTATACGGCTGCCGACGGAAAAAGTCAATACTCAGATTCGGCAAGAAGTAACGATTTTCGGTAGAGTTTGGGCGCGGGAGGGCGCCGCGCCGCGCCGCTGGCGCGGGAGTGAAGAGTGAAAAGTGAAGAGTGAAAAGTGAAGAGTCGGTGTCCGCTGGCGCGGACGGATTATAAATCGGAAGATTTTTTGCAAAAAGGCGGGCGCACGTTTTCGCACGCCCACACAGGTGTTAAAAATCTTATTTCTTCTTGCCGCAACGACTGCAAGTGTACTCAGCTTCATGATGTGTTTTTGTGGCAATTTGGTATTCTTTATACGTGTCACCAAAAGCACGACCAACAAATGTCGCTTTACCTTCGTCCTCCCACTGATCAACCTCAGCTATACGAGCCTGCCATGCAGCATACTGTTCTTCGTAATAATCTTCACCCCAGAATTGTTCAGGGTATTCATAAAATTCACCATCGACTTCTACTAAATCACCTTGTTTGATACCATACCAAGCATAATATACTTCATGGATTAGATTATTAGGATCAAAACTTCTTGGGTCAGTCTTAGGATATGGGTAGTAATCAACTGTACCATACCATACTTTCAATGTCGCATACACAGGGCCTTCTTCATCCCATGCTTCTTTCGTGCATTGCCAATCATGATTATTGACATCGATGATGGTCGGCCTTGTTTCGGTAGTATGGCAAACGCCGCACTCCCAAAGCTGTTTACCGGGCTCCGTGCAGGTGGCCGCTTTCGTAACCTGCTTTTTCGTCCAGCTGTGCGGTAACTTTTCAAGCGTTACACCGGAAGCGATTTGCGTTCCGCACACCGTACAATACTTATCGCCGCTGTATCCTTCGGAACTGCAGGTGGGGACCTTTTTGTTGCGCACTTCCGGCGTGTGTGCCAGCTTATTTATCTTTTGACCGGTGTGGATCTTCGTCTGGCAGACCTTGCAGTAGGTGTCGCCGGTGTAGCCCTCCGATGTGCAGGTCGCGTCTTTTTTGCCTCGCAGCTCGGGGGTATGGCTCAGTTTGGCGATGCTTGTGCCGGATTGGATTGTCGTTTTGCAGTCGAGGCAGTAGGTGTCGCCGGTGTAGCCCTCCGACGAACAGGTCGCGTTTTTCTTGTTGCGAACTTCGGTGTGTTTATGCCCGGTCGCGTCCTTATAGCTGTCTTTATAATTGCTGCTGCACCGGCTACACTTCCAGGTCGTGTAGCCCTGCGTCGTGCAGGTCGGGGCGGTCACCGTGCTTTTGTAATCGTGGCCGAGGGGTTTTGTCTCTTCGTCCCAATGCTCGCCGCAGGATTTGCAGGTGTGGGTGATCGTCCCGGCGGCCTCGCAGGTCGCCTT
>CANQSG010000147.1 GCA_947626485.1 uncultured Clostridia bacterium
GATCGGCTGGGTGCCCGGCTGGCAATACATCGGCTTTGCCGAAAAGGACGTCGGCTGCATGTCCGTCCCGCGCGAGATCAAGCTAGTCGACGGCAAGATCACCGGCTACCCGGTGCGGGAATTGCAGCACCTGCTGACCGACAGCGACCCCGCCGTGCAGCGCACAGAAAAAGGCTTCCGCGTCGAGCGCGAGGGCCGCGACCCGGTCGTGTATGAGGGCGAGCTGCGCGATTTAAAGATCCTGCGCGACGGCTACCTCGTCGAGATCTTCGTCAACGGCGGCGAGGAGGTCTATACCGTCCTGCTGTGACGCCCGGTCATTCGCCCGGCGGGTCGGGGCGGCGGTAGCGGTGCGGGGTGACGCCGACGTGCTGTCGGAACTGGCGGCAGAAAAAAGAGGCGTCGTGATACCCGCTCAGCTCCGCCACCCGCCCGACCGTGTATCGCCCGGTCTCCAGTAGACTTTTCGCGTAATTCAGCCGCAGTTCGAGGGCGTATTGCTTGGGCGACAGGCCGGTTTTCCGGACGAAAAGGCGTTTGAGGTAAGAATAACTGATCCCGCAGAGCGCGCACAGCCGGTCGGCGTCGAAGGGGCTGCGGAAATTCGCTTCGATCTCGCGAATTGCGGGGTCGATTTGTTCTATTTTCTCCTGCGGCAGATAGCGCGCCTTTTGCAATTCTGCGAAGATCTGATAGAGCAGCGAAAGCGCCTCGAAGGCGTAGCCCTCGCGCCGGGCGACCCAGACGGTGGCGATGCGGCGGAAGAGGGCGCCGAGCCGCACGGCGTCGGGCGGCATGACGCAAAAGGGTCGGTCGGAAACCGGGCGGTCGGTCTCGAAAAAGATATCGACGTAGCGGTCGCGGCGCTGCGGCCGATTCTTTTTGACGATATAGCGCGAAGCCGTTCCCGCCGGTAAAAATCGCACGCAATCGTCGCCCGTGACAAGCACGCTGTCGCCGAAATAGACCGTCGCGTCGGAGCGGAAATGGAAGATCAGCTCCGCGCAGGGCAGTTCCGGCGAGAAGCGCCGCTCGGCGGGCTGGTCGGCGGGCGTTTCCTCATAGATCACGTTGCGAATGCGCGTCAGGATAAAATCGGTGTTCATACGGCTCCCTCCCTGCCGTTATTGTACCGCGGCGCGGCGTTTTTTGCAAGGTCGAACCGATTTTTTGTGTCAAAAAATCCGATTTTATCGGTTCGTGCCTTGCGCCGGGCGGCAAAAAGGCGTAAACTGGCGGGGAGACAGCGGAAAACGGGCGAAACGTTTCCGCGAAAATGTGACAAGGAGCGAACCGTATGAACGAGCGAATCGAACGGCTGGCGGCGCGCACGATGCGCGGCGAAATGTACGCGGCGCCGGTGCCGACGAAATTTGACCGGGAGGATCTGTTTTTGACGCGCGGCGAACGCGAGGTCAAGCGGCTGTGCGAATACATTCGCAACCAGGAGCCGGTGCTCTGCGAAGATTCCGCCTTCACCGGCTATTTCAACTGCGACGGCAGCATCGTCGGCGACGCGATGCGGCGCGGCGGCCACCCCTACACCCAGCGCGCGATGCGGGAATTTTTCCTGCAAGCGGTCGACAACCTCTCGACGATGGAATGGCAGCACGCCACCGCGAACTACCGCGACGTGCTCGACGGCGGCTTCGACCTGCTCTATGCGCGCATCGCCCGCTCGATGCAGGCGCACGAAAAACCGGAAGAGCTCGAATTCCTGCGCGGGCTGCGCGACGTGCTCGACGCGCTGGTCGACTGGACGGACAAATGCGCCGCGCGGGCGGAAGCGCTCGCGCAAACGGTGCACGCCGCCGAGCAGCGGGCGAACCTGACCCGCCTTGCCGACGCGCTACGGCGTGTACCGCGCCACAAGCCGCGCAATTTTTACGAGGCGGTGCTGACGATCTACGTCTGCTTCAGCGCCGACCCCGACAGCCTCGGCACCCTCGACCGCTATCTGCGCCCCTTTTACGAGCGCGACCTCGCCGCCGGAACCCTCACCCGCGCGCAGGCGGGCGCCTATTTACAGGAGCTTTTTTTGATGGTGCAGGCCTCGACGGAGCGCAAAAGCCCGAACTTCACCCGCGGCGGCGAATCGCACTTCTGCGTCGGCGGGTATCTGGAAAACGGGGAGGACGGCTTTTGCGACCTCTCGAGGCTGATTTTAGAGCGCCTCGTTGAACTGCCGGTCTATTTCCCGCAGGTCTCGCTGCGCTGGACGAGGAAAACGCCGCGCGAGGTGCTGCGGTTTGTCATGGACTGCGAGCGGCACGACGCGCACAAGCGCATCGCCTTCGTCAGCGACGAAAAGCGGCTGCGCGCCTTTACCGAGATCTGCGGCTTCCCCTACGACTACGCCGTCGGCTACACGATGGTCGGCTGCAACGAGCCGGCCTTTCCGGGCGCGATCACGGGCTCGAATTCGAAGGTCAACATCCTCCGCTGCGTCGAAACGCTCTTTCACAAAAAGGCGGACGTCTTGCGCACCGCGCCGGATTTCGAGGCGTTTTACCGCTTGTTCGAGCGGGAGCTGACCGCCGATTACCTGCGCGCGCTCGACTACGACAACAAGTATAATCTCGAGCGCGCGAAGGACGTCAACTATCTTTCGAGCCCCTTTTTCAACGACTGCATCGAGAACGCGAGGAGCCTGACGCAGGGCGGCGGCAACCGCGTCGTCGTCGGCATGATGCTCATTGGCATCCCGAACGTCATCGACAGCCTGAGCATTGTCAAGCAGTTCGTTTTCGACGAAAAAGCCGTTTCGCTCGACGCGCTGATCGACGCGGTGCAAAACGACTGGCGGGGGTATGAGGATTTGCGCGCCGCGATTTTGAAAAAGGGCTGCTTCTTCGGCAACGGCGACGCGACCTCGAACGGCGTCGCGCGGCGATTTTACGACAGCCTGTACCGCCTGCTGAAGGGGCGGCGCAACGTCTTTGGCTATCCCCTGCTGGTGGGCGATTTGGTGGGATACCACCCGCACGGCGAATGGTTCGGCGAGAAAACGGCCGCCACGCCCGACGGCAGAAAGCGCGGCGACCGGATCAAATTCGGCCTCGGGCAGGGCGAGGGCAAGGATCGCGCGGGGCTGACCGCCCTGCTGCACGCCGTCGCGACCGCCGACGAGACGGGCGTCAGCTGCGGCGCGACGGTCACGAACGTCAACCTCGACGTGTCGCTCGTGCGCAACGACGCGAGCTTCGAAAAGACGGTCGACCTGTTCGAGACCTATTTCCGCCTCGGCGGCACCCATTTCCAGCTGAACTACGTCTCGCCCGAGGAGCTGCGCGCCGCCAAACAAAAGCCGCAGGAGCACAAAAACCTGCGCGTGCGGGTCTCCGGCTTCTCGGATTATTTCGTCCGCCTGTCGGACAACATCCAGGACGAGATCATCGCCCGCACCGAAAAACACGCTTAACAGACAAACAACCCGGGGGCGCCTTCTTTTGCGGAGGGCGCCCTCGGGTTGTCTCAAGGAAAGATCGGTTCGGGTGATTTATTCGCCCTGCACCGTCGGGACGGAAAAGAGAACGGCGCTGCGGGTGCGCATGGCGTTGGGGGTGACGGTGTCCTGCACCGTGGCGATGATTTGCAGGGCGCCGTCGGCCTCGTCGGCGGCGGGATAGTGCCAGAGGTTGGCGCCGATGGCGGGGTCGAAGCCGTCGCGCAGCAGCCGCCCCGCGCCGAAGCGCATCGTGCCGGGGGCGGAAAGATAGAGCGCCAGCCGACTGCGCCGGGGGAACAGGACGTTGCCGATCACATAATTGCGGCCGTCGCGCAGGGTGCCGCTGTAAATTTTCGAGCTCGAAAAGGGCAGGTCGTGGGCGTAGGGGCCCGTCCAGTGCTCGCCGTTGTCGGTCGAGCGGTAGACGAGCGGCACGCGGCGGCGGTCGTCGCGGCAAAACAGATACACGCACCCGTCGCAGACGATCGCCGAGAGCTCGGGGTGCACCAGCGCGCTGCCGTCGGGCAGGGTGCCGTTTTCGGCGACAGGAACGACGCGCCACTCCGCGTCGATCTCGCCGCTGTCCGAGAGCAGGACGGCGGGGGTGTTCGGGAAGCCGTCGAGCGCGCCGATGCGGCCGGGCAGCAGCAGCTTGCCGTTCGGCAGGGCGACGACGTTGGTATTGAGCTTAAACGGGATCGGGCGCGACCAGAAGAAGCGGAATTTCCCGCACCGCTCGTCGTAGCGGTAGCAGTTCAGCGCATGGATATGGTCGGGCGCCGTCATTTCGTTGAGCAGCAGATAAAGCGTGTCGTTGCAGACGCCGAAAACCGGCGGGCAATAGAGGATCTTGCCGCTCGGGTCGTCGACGATGATCTGCGGCTCGTCCCAGCTTTCCCCGCCGTCGCGCGAACGGCGCAGCAAAATCGGGGAGCGGGCGGTCAGTTCGAGCCGCGGGCAGCTGTACCAGGCGGCGAAAAGGGTGCCGTGAAAGTGGATAACGGCGGCCTCGTGCAGAAAGGCGAAGGTCTCGTTCCCGCGGTAAACCGGGCGCACCGTGAGCGGAGTGCAGGGCGTCAGGTCGAAGGGGTCGTCGTTTTCTAAGAATTGCAGGCGGGGCAGCCGGTCGCAAAGGGCGCGGTCGGCGGCGTCGTAATACGGCAGGTAGCGCGCGTTTTCCCCGGCGCGATAGCGCGAGGGGGAGACGCCCGTCATG
>CANQSG010000148.1 GCA_947626485.1 uncultured Clostridia bacterium
GGACGCCAACATGGACATGCTCAATCCCCGCGCCGGGCTGGATCTCTCCCGGGAGGACTGGCGCATTTATTCCCGCTCGCAGGGCATGCCGCCGCAGTACGTCGACCGGCAGGCGAAGGTCGAAAATTCGCTTGTGACCGACGGCTGCGAGATCTACGGCGAGGTCGATTTCTCCGTCCTGTTTGAAAACGTCACCGTCGAGCCGGGCGCGCGGGTCAAGTATTCCCTGATCATGCCGGGCGCGACGATCGCGAAGGACGCCGTCGTGCAGTACGCCGTCGTGGCGGAAAACGTCCGGGTCGAGGCAGGCGCCGTGATCGGCGAAAGCCCCGAATCCTGCGACGACATCGCCAAATGGGGCATCGCCGTCGTGGGCGAAGGCCTGACCGTCGGCGAAAACGCGCGGGTCGGCGCGAAATGTATGGTGACCGAATCGGTCGCACCGGGAACGGAGGTCGCCTTATGACAAACGATATGTTAGGCATCGTCTTCACCAACGTGCACGACGAGCTCATCCACGAGCTGACGGCGCAGCGCAGCATGGCGTCGGTGCCCTTCGGCGGGCGCTATCGCCTGATCGACTTCACCCTCTCGAACCTCGTCAACGCCGGGGTGTCCGACGTCGGCATCATCACAAAGGCCAACTACCGCTCGCTGATGGATCACATCGGCTCGGGCAAGTTCTGGGACCTCGACCGCAAGGTCGGCGGGCTGGTGCTGCTCCCGCCCTACAGCACGAGCGAGGCCGGCATTTACGAGGGGCAGGTCGGCGCGCTGATCGGCATTCTCGAATATTTAAAGCACGCGCACGAGACCTACGTCGCCCTCTGCGACGCCGACGTCATCTCCAACCTCGACCTCGCCGCCATGCTGCGCGACCACGTCAGCAACGGCGCCGACGTGACGGTCGCCTATAAACACGGGCCGCTGCCCCGCAACCTGCGCGACCTCATGTCCTTCGACGTCGACGAGACGGGGCGCATCCGCGACATCCGCATCGAGGGGAACTGCGGCGCCGAGCGGGATTACAGCCTCGACATCATCATTTTAGAGCGCCGGCTGCTCATCGAGCTCGTCGAAGCCGCCGCGTCGCAGGGGCGCACGAGCTTCGCCCGGGATATTTTGCAGCCCCGCGCCGAATCGCTGCGCATTTTCGGTCGGCGGGTCGACACCTTCGCCGAAGTCATCGACAGCGCCGAGCACTACGTCGCGGCGAATCTGCGGCTGCTCGACCGGGCGGCGCGCCGTGAGCTCTTCACTCCCGAGCGCCCGATCTACACGAAGATCCGCGACAATATGCCGACCCGCTACGGGCTGGAATCGAAGGTCTCCAACGCCCTGATCGCCGACGGCTGCGTCATCGAGGGGGAGGTCGAAAACTGCATCCTCTTCCGCGAGGTCACGGTCGGCAAGGGCGCCGTGCTGCGCAACTGCATCGTCATGCAGGGCAGCGAGATCGGCGCGGGCGCGTCGCTCTCTTACGCGACGCTCGATAAAAACGTGAAGGTCAGCCCGGGCGCCGTATTACAGGGCACCGAAAAGTGCGCCACCTTTGTCCGCAAGGGCGCCGTCGTCTGAACACCCGAAGGGAGAAGCAACCTGTATGAAAGTTTTGTTTGCCGCAAGCGAGGCCTACCCCTACGCCATGTCGGGCGGGCTCGCCGACGTCGCGGGCGCCCTGCCCAAGGCGCTGCGCCGCCGCATGGTCGGCTGCCGCGTGATCCTGCCGCTTTACAGCTCGGTGAAGGAGGAGCTGCGCGCCGAGATGCGCTTTCTCGGCAGCGTGACGGTGCCGGTCGCCTGGCGGTGGCAATACTGCGGCGTTTTCGAGGCGCGAACCGACCGCGTGATCTATTATCTGCTCGACAACCAGTATTATTTCAAGCGCGACGGGCTCTACGGGCATTATGACGACGCCGAGCGCTTCGCCTTTTTCTCCCGCGCCGTGCTCGAGGTGCTGCCGCTGCTCGATTTCGCGCCCGACGTGATCCACTGCAACGACTGGCAGACCGCTTTAATTCCGGTCTACCTCGACCTCTTTTACCGGCACGACCCGCGTTACAGTGCGATCCGCACAGTCTTCACGATTCACAACATCCAGTATCAGGGCAAATACGGCAACGAGCTCATCGGCGACGTGCTCGGGCTGTCCGACGCGCAGGCCGACCTCGTCTCTTACGACGGCTGCGTCAACCTGATGAAGGGCGGCATCCAGTGCGCCGACCGGGTGACGACCGTCTCCCCGACCTACGCCGCCGAGATACTGAACCCGGGCGATTCCTTCGGGCTCGACCGCATCCTGCGCCCCCTCTCGGGCAAGCTCTGCGGCATCGTCAACGGCATCGACACCGAGGTCTACAACCCTGCCGACGACCCGGCGATCTTCGCGCCCTTTTCGGCAGACGATCTCTCGGGCAAGGCGGAAAACAAGGTGCGGCTGCAAGAACTGCTCGGCCTGCCGCAGCGCGACGTCCCGCTCGTCGGCATGGTGACGCGGCTGGTCTCGCAAAAGGGGCTCGACCTCGTGCGCCACGTTTTCGATGAGCTCATGCAGCTCGACCTGCAAATCGCGATCCTCGGCTCGGGGCAGTGGGAATTCGAGACCTTCTTCCACGAGGCGGCGCAGCGCTATGCCGACCGCGTCGCCCTGCGGCTCGGCTTCCTGCCGGAGCTCGCCCACCGCATCTACGCCGGCGCCGACCTCTTTTTGATGCCCTCCCGCAACGAGCCCTGCGGCCTTGCGCAGATGGTCGCCCTGCGGTACGGCACCATTCCCATCGTGCGGCGGACGGGAGGACTGAACGACACGATCTCCGACAGCGGCGACGGCAAGGGCAACGGCTTCACCTTCGACGCCTACAACGCCCACGACATGCTGCACGCCGTCCGCCGCGCCGTCGGCGGCTATGCCGACCGGGAGGGCTGGCAGATTTTAGTAAAGCGCGCGATGGCCTGCGACAACAGCTGGGCGCGCTCCGCCGGCGCCTATATCCGGCTCTACCAGTCGCTGCGCGGCTGACCGCGATTTTTTATCATTTACATCCGCGCCGATTTGTGGTAAAATGCTAAGGTAACGCATATTTTCCTATAAGACAGAAGAAAGAGGCGTGTTTCGAAATCATGATTGATATTATCAAGGCGATCGTGCTCGGCATTGTGGAGGGGCTGACCGAATGGCTGCCCATCAGCAGCACCGGCCACCTCATCATCGCCGACCAGTTTTTGGCGCTGGGGACGAGCGCCGAATTCAAGGAAATGTTCAACGTCGTCATTCAGCTCGGTGCGATTCTGGCCGTCGTCGTGCTGTATTGGAACCGCCTTTGGCCCTTCACCGGCCGCGAAAAGGGCTACGTCAAGCGCTCTTCGATGCAGCTCTGGATCAAGGTGCTGATCGCCGTGATCCCCTCGGCCGTCATCGGCCTGTTCCTCGACGACTGGCTCGACAAGGTTTTTTACAAGCCGGTGCCCGTCTCGATCATGCTGATCCTCTACGGCGTGCTTTTTATCATCGTCGAGCGCTTCAACCGCACCCGCCACCCCGCGATCACGACGGTGCGCGGCATCAGCTGGAAGACCGCCGCCCTCATCGGCGCCTTTCAGGTGCTCGCCCTGATCCCCGGCACCTCCCGCTCCGGCGCGACGATTTTGGGCGCCATCCTCATCGGCTGCTCCCGCTCGGTTTCGGCGGAATTCAGCTTCTTCCTGGCGGTGCCCACCATGATCGGCGCCAGCCTGCTCAAGCTTGTGAAGTTCGGCTTCCATTTCTCGGGGCTCGAGTTCGTCATCCTGCTGACCGGCATGCTGGTGGCGTTTATCGTCTCGGTGCTCGCCATCAAGTTCCTGCTCGGCTACATCAAGAAAAAGGACTTCACCGCCTTCGGCTACTACCGCATCGTCCTCGGCCTGCTCGTCCTGCTCCTCTTCGCCTGCGGCGTGATCCACAACCCGCCCACAGAAACGTAAATCCAACCAAAAAACCAGGCGTCCGCTTTTTCGGCGGGCGCCTGGTTTTTGATATGGGGGACGGTTAGATTTCGCTTCTGCCTTCGAGCGCGCGGGAGAGGGTGACTTCGTCGGCGTATTCGAGGTCGCCGCCGACCGGGATGCCGTAGGCCAGCCGCGTCACTTTCAAATCCATCGGCTTGATGAGCCGCGCGAGGTAGCTCGCGGTCGCTTCGCCCTCGACGGTCGGGTTCATCGCCATGATGAGCTCCCGCACCTCGCCCGACGCCAGCCGCGTCAGCAGCTCCTGGATGCGCAGCTGCTCGGGGCCGATGCCGTCGAGCGGGGAGAGGGCGCCGTGCAGCACGTGGTACAGCCCGTGATAGTCGCGGGTGCGCTCGACCGCAAAGACGTCGCGCGGGTCCTCGACCACGCAGAGGGTCGTGCGGTCGCGGCTTTCGTCGCTGCAAATCGGGCAGAGGGGCTGATCGGTCAGGCTCTGGCAGCAGCTGCAATAGTGCACCTGCGCGCGGGCGTTGCGCAGCGCGTCGGCGAACTGTTCCGCCCGCTCGGGCGGCTGGGTCAGGATGTGAAACGCCAGCCGCTGGGCGGTCTTGCGGCCGATGCCCGGCAGG
>CANQSG010000149.1 GCA_947626485.1 uncultured Clostridia bacterium
GCCCCGTAAAATCTTCAATTATCGCTCGTCTGACGATCTTTTCTATCCTGTCCTATTTGATATTGCAATTTAGAAAAGTTTTTTTCGTTGTGCTTTGCCCGGCAAAAACCGCTATATCTCGTGGTTTTTGCGGCTTTTTCCGGCATAACGGCGGAGGCGGGAGGGCAGAAAAGAGGCGCCCGCGAAGGGCGGACGCCTCAAAAGAAAGTGCGTTTGCGAAGCGCAAAGGACGGTTTAGTAGGCGATGCCCTGCGCGATCATGGCGTTTGCGACCTTCTCGAAGCCGGCGATGTTGGCGCCGGCGACCAGATTGTCCTTCTCGCCGTATTTCTCTGCCGCGTTGTAGGCATTGTGGAAGATGTTGATCATGATGTCCTTGAGCTTGCTGTCGACTTCCTCAAACGTCCAGCTGTAACGCATGGAGTTCTGGCTCATCTCGAGCGCGGAGGTGGCGACGCCGCCGGCATTGGCTGCCTTGGCGGGGCCGAAGAGCACGCCGGCCTTCTGGAAGGCGGCGACGGCTTCGGGCGTGGAGGGCATGTTCGCGCCCTCGGCGACGGCGATCACGCCGTTCTGAATGAGCTGGGCGGCCTCCTCGCCGTTGAGCTCGTTCTGGGTCGCGCAGGGCAGCGCGATGTCACAGGGGATGCTCCAGATGCCGCGGCAGCCCTCGGTGTATTTCGCGCCCTGAACCCGCGCGGCGTATTCCTTGATGCGGCCGCGCTCGACCTCTTTGATCTGCTTGACGACGGCGAGGTCGATGCCGTTTTCATCATAAATATAGCCGTTGGAATCCGAGAGGGCGACGACCTTGCCGCCGAGCTGGGTGGCCTTTTCGGTGGCGTAGATGGCGACGTTGCCCGAGCCGGAGATGACGACCCGCTTGCCGGCGAAGGAATCCTGCTTCATGCATTTGAGCATTTCCTCGGTGAAATAGCAGAGGCCGTAGCCGGTCGCCTCGGTGCGGGCGAGGGAGCCGCCGTAGGTCAGACCCTTGCCGGTCAGGACGCCGGTGAACTCGTTGCGCAGGCGCTTATACTGGCCGAAGAGATAGCCGATCTCGCGGCCGCCGACGCCGATGTCGCCCGCGGGCACGTCGGTATCGGCGCCGATGTGCTTGCTCAGCTCGGTCATGAAGCTCTGGCAGAAGCGCATCACTTCGGCGTCCGACTTGCCCTTCGGGTCGAAATCGGAGCCGCCCTTGCCGCCGCCGATGGGCAGGCCGGTCAGGCTGTTCTTGAAGATCTGCTCGAAGCCGAGGAATTTGATGACCGAGGCGTTGACCGACGGATGCAGCCGCAGGCCGCCCTTGTAGGGGCCGATGGCGGAATTGAACTGGACGCGATAGCCGCGGTTGACGCGAACCTTGCCCTCGTCGTCGACCCAGGACACGCGGAACTGGATCTGCCGCTCGGGCTCGACTAAGCGCTCGATGACGCCGTTCTGCTCGATGCGGGGATCCTGCGCGACGACCGGCTCGAGCGATTCGAGCACCTCGCGGACGGCCTGCAAGAATTCGGGCTCGCCGCCGTTGCGCGCTAAAACGGCATCGTATACGCGGTTAAGGTATGCACTTTTGAAACTCATGGTTTCCACTCTCCTGTCTTGTGATTTCCGGCAAAACAATCCGGGTACCCTGCGGTTTTCCGTTCCGATCGGGGGCGATTGCCTGCGGCGCAGGATACCCCGACTGTTTTGCCACCTTAAATTTTACTCTTTTTCCCCCGCTTTGTCAACACCTCCGCCGCAATTTTTTCGCCGTTTTGCGCCGGTTTTGCCGCGCCGGACGCTTGGCGGTTGACAAACGACCGGGCGACCTCTATAATAAAGTTGTTCTGCGGTTTTGTGAAATCCGCGCCGCCCGGTCCGCCCGGAATCGACGGCACGGCGCAGGCCGCACGGGAGGGAGCGCATTGAATCACGTTTTTCTCATGCAGGTACACCGCTCGCCGGCGCTGCTGCGGCGCATTCTGCTGCGGTTGCAGGCGCCGGGGCATTATTTCCTCCTCAACATCGACCGCAAATCGCCGCAGGCGGCAGAGCTCGAGGCCGCATTGCAGGGCATCGACGGCGTGCTGCTCGTCAGCCACCGAAACGTGATGCACGGCGGGTTTTCGCAGGTGGAATGCACCGTGATGCAGCTGCGCTTTGCCCTTGAACAGCCGCAGGATTTCGCCTATTACCACACCCTTTCCGGGCAGGATTACCCCTGCGTTTCCACGGCGGCGTTCGACGCCTTTTTCGCCGACAACGACCGCAGCTATCTGATGCTGGACAGCGACGCCGAGCTTGCGGACTGGCGGCGGAAAAAGTACCCCGACCGGGTGAATCACTGGCATTTTCAGGACGTCTGCACCCGGCCGTGGATGCGCAAGCTCCACCTCGCCGGGGCGCTGCGCCGCGCCTGTTGGTGGCTGCCGCGCCGGCCGGCGATCGACCCGAACACGCTCGTGGGCGGGTGGAACTGGTTTTCGATCCGCGAGCCGGTCGTCCGCTACCTGCTCGACGCAATCGACCGCGACCCGGCTTTTTACAACCGCTTCCGCTACACCGCGAGCGCCGACGAGCTGCTGTTTCAGACGCTGTTGTTCGACCGGCGCGAGGCGCTGCACATCGAGCGCCGCAACTCCCTGCGGTACGTCGACTGGCATCCGACGCGCCCCTGCGCCGGGCTGCCGCTTGTCCTCGACGAGCGGGATTTCGACGCCGTCGTCGCCAGCGGCGCCTTCTTCTGCCGCAAGGTCGACGAGGTGCAGTCGAAAACGCTGCTCGACCGGCTCGACGCCCACGCCGACCGGACGCGACCCGAATAACGGCAAGCCGCCCCTTGCGCCGCCGCGCGGGGCGGTTTTTTGCGGGCAAAGCGAGAAGGGCACCGCCCCTTGCAAATTCGCGGCGGTTCCGCTATAATATAAGGAAGCAAAAAGGAAGGGGAGCGTCTATGCAAACGGATACCATCGCCGCCATCGCGACCCCGCTCGGCGCGGGCGGGATCGGCACGGTGCGCCTGTCGGGCGAACGCGCGCGGCAGATCGCCGACCGGGTGTTCCGCCCCGCCGCGGGCACGCCGCTGGCAGAACTCGCGGGTTATCGCGCCGCTTACGGGACGGTTTACGACGGTGAGGCACGGCTGGACGAGGCCGTCGCCCTCGTGTTTGCCGCGCCGAAAAGCTACACCGGCGAGGACGTCGTCGAGCTCTCGGTGCACGGCGGGCGGCTGTTAGTGCAGCAGCTGCTGCGCGTTGTGCTGGCGGCGGGCGCCCGGCTTGCCGAGCCGGGGGAATTCACCGAACGCGCCTTTTGCAACGGAAAGCTCGACCTTGTGCAGGCCGAGAGCGTCATGAACCTCATCGGCGCGCAGGGCACGCAGGAATTGCGCCTCGCGCAGGCCGCCCGCACCGGCGCGGTCTCGCGGCAGATCGACGGCGTCCGGCAGACGCTGCTCGAGGCCGCCTCGCAGATCGCCGCCTTTTCCGATTATCCCGACGAGGATCTGCCCGCCCTGTCCTTGCAGCGGCTGACGGATGAACTGAACGACGCCGACGCCGTCCTCGCCGGCATGTTGTATGACTACGACGCCGGGCGGGTGCTGCGCGAGGGGGTCGACACCGCCATCGTCGGGCGGCCGAACGTCGGGAAATCGACCCTGATGAACCTGCTGAGCGGCGTCGACCGCTCGATCGTGACGCCCGTCGCCGGGACGACCCGCGACGTGATCGAGGAGACGGTGCGGGTCGGCGAGGTCACGCTGCGGCTGGCGGACACGGCGGGTCTGCGGGAAACCGAAGACGCCGTCGAGGCAGCCGGGGTGGCGCTTGCCGCCGCGCGGCTCGAACGCGCGCAGCTCGTGCTCGCCGTCTTTGACGCGTCGGAGCCGCTGACCGACGACGACAAAGCGCTGCTCGACCGCCTGAAGTACCGGCCGCACATTTTGATCTGCAACAAGACCGATCTCGCCCCCGGCGCGCCGCCGCCCGATTTCGGCGAAGCGGCGGGGCCGGTCGTGTTTTTGAGCGCGAAGACGGGCGAGGGGCAGGCGGAGCTTTGCCGCGCGGTCGCCGAGGTGACCGGCACGGCCTTCCTCAACCCCGACGCCGCCGTGCTTTGCAGCGAACGCCAGCGCGCGCAGGCCGAACGCGCCTACCTCGCTCTGCGGGACGCGCAGGAAGCCCTGCAGGCGGGCATGACGCTCGACGCCGTCGGCGTCTGCATCGACGACGCGCTCGCCGCCCTGCTGTCGCTGACCGGCGAACGGGTCAGCGAAGCGGTCACGCGGGAAGTGTTTTCCCGATTCTGTGTCGGAAAGTAGGAAGCGAAATGACTTATCCTGCGGGGAATTATCAGGTCGCCGTGATCGGCGCGGGGCACGCCGGCATCGAAGCCGCCCTCGCCGCCGCCCGGCTCGGCTGCCGCACGATTTTATTTACCATCAATCTCGACTGGGTCGGCAACATGCCCTGCAAC
>CANQSG010000150.1 GCA_947626485.1 uncultured Clostridia bacterium
CCCGCCGATATAGCAGGCCTTGACGGGGAGCGCGCCGTTCACAAGCCCCTGCTCGATCATCGAGCGGATGACCCCCGCCGTCAGCTCGGGGCGCAGCGTGATCGAGCGGCCGCCCTTATCGTCGAAGGTGTACATCTCCTTCTGGACGACGTCGGTCGTGTCGCCGACACTGCGGGTGAAAACCTCGGTGTGTTCAAAGACCGGCACCCTTATCTCCCGGAAGCCCGAAAGCCGTGCCGTGTCGAGCAGGACACGCTCGACGTATTGCCAGCGATAGCTCTGCTCCGGCAGCACGTCGCAGGTGCCGCGGATCGCGCGATTGATTTCTGCCAAAACGATCATTCCTCCATTAAGAAAGCCCGCCGAAACCGGACGGGCTTTTCCTGCCGATTATAACGTCGCGTCGGAACGGACAATGTTCCGCCAGTCGAGGTCGCCGCGCTCCAACCCGTGGATCAGCAGCTCGGCCGTTGCGATATTGGTTGCGACGGGGATATTGTGGACGTCGCACAGACGGAGCAGGACTTTTTCGTCGGGCTCGTGGGGCTTCGGATTGAGCGGATCCCGGAACAGCAGAACCAGGTCGATCTCGTCACAGCCGATGCGCGCCGCGATCTGCTGAGAACCGCCCTGCGCGCCGCTTAAAAACCGTACTATTTCCAAGCCGGTCGCCTCCGCGACGATCTTCCCGGTCGCCCCGGTGGCAAACAAATTATGCCGGCTCAGGATGCCGCAGTATGCTATGCAGAACTGCGCCATCAGTTCCTTTTTTGCGTCGTGTGCAATCAACGCAATATTCATCGCAATCATTCCTCCTATATTTTTTTTGCGGGTATGGGTACCGATTTCCCGTCCAACCGCTGCGCGAGACGCTGCCACGCCGCGCGCGCGGGGGATGTTGAAGAAGCGGGTGCGCCGACGGCGAGGTCGCCGTCGAAGGGGACGACCGCCGCGAGCGGCAGGCCGCAGGTATCGACCACGCGGTCGAGGTCGGCAAATGAGGTGCGCCGCAGCGCGGCGCGGGAAAAGCGATTGAGCACGAGCCGCGCGTCGACCCCGTCCGGCAAATACGCGCGCAGGCCGACCGCGTCGCGCAGCGAGATTTCGTCAGGCGTCGCCACGACGAGCGCGGACGTATGTTCGACGGGCACCGCCGACAGCAGCGTCGGCTTGCCTGCCGGAAAGTCGAGCAGGACGAAATCGAAGCGGGATTCGAGCGAGCAAAGCAGCGCCGTGAAAGGCGCGGGGTCGTCGGGCAAGGCGGCGGGCGCCGCGAGCAGCGCGAGGCCGTCGCGATCGGGGGCGGGCAGCAGCGCGTCGTCGAGGGGCTTGCCGCGCAGGACGTCGCCGAGGTCGAAGACCAGCCGGTCGGTCACGCCGAGCATCAGGTCGAGGCAGCGGAACCCGACGTCGAGATCGAGCAGCAGCACCCGTTTCCCCTGCCCTGCCAGCGCGCGGCCGACACCGGCGGTGAGGGTCGATTTTCCGGTGCCGCCCTTGCCCGACAGGACGGCGATGCGTCTGTGCATGGCGGGTCTCCTTTGCTGTGGTTTCCAATGGGGCGACGCGCGTTTTTACGCAGCTTTTCCGCCGCCCGGCGCCCGCCGAACAGCAGAAATCTATTTACCGCCATTATATTTAAGTATAGTTTACCATATTATTTGTATTTTGTCAAACGAAATGCGAAAAAATTTGGGGAAACGCGGAAAAAATGTTTTAGGCAGCCCTTCTATTGCAGGACGACGTAGGGCGCGGTGCCGGTGTAGGTTTCGTTTTGGGCGAAGAAATATTGGTCGAGGATGGCGCGCAGGATGCCCATGCTGACGCTGCCCGACTGGCCGTGCTCGAGCACGACCGAGACGGCGATCTCGGGGTTGTCGTAGGGGGCGAAGGCGGTGAAAACGCTGTGATCCGGCGTGTCGCCGCCCGCCTCGGCGGTGCCGGTCTTGCCGCCGACCTTGATCGGATAATCGTGGAACACGGTGCGGCCGGTGCCGTCCTCGGTCACCGAGAGCATGCCCTGCTTGACAATGCCGATGGTCGTGCTTTTAATTTCCATCTTCTGCGCGACGGTGGCGGTGTTCGCCTTGACCGTCTCGGTCAGGTCGTAGGACATCACGCGGCTGATGAGGGTGGTCTTGTAGCGGGTGCCGCCGTTCGCGATGGTGGCGGTGTAGTTGGCGATCTGGATCGGCGTGAAGGCGTTCATCTGGCCGATGGCGGCGCGCAGCGTGTCGCCGGCGACCCAGTTGCCGTTTTCGGACGGCTCGGCGAGGATGCCGGCGCTTTCGTTGACCTCGACGCCGGTTTTGGAGCCGAAGCCGAAGGATTTCAGATATTTGTTCAGCGTGTCGATGCCGAGCCGCCGCCCCATCTCGTAGAAAAAGACGTTGCAGGACTTCGAGAGCGCCTGAATGACGTTGACATTGCGGTGATAGCCCATGCACTTCGGCTTATAATCGTCGTAATAATCGTAGACGTGGCGGCAGTAATAGGTCTCGGTCGGGCCGGAGAGCTTGCCGGTTTCAAGCGCCGCGACGGCGACGGCGGGCTTCATCGTCGAACCGATCGGGTAGACGGCGGTGAAGGGGCGGTTCGTCAGCGGGCTGTTCGCCTGCGCGGCGAGCTGCTGATATTTGGTGTAATAATCCTTGGCGTCATAGGTGGGGTAGGTCGCGGCGAGCAGCACGCCGCCGTCCTTGACCCGCACGGCGACCGCCGCGCCGCCCGTCGCCTTGCCGCCCGAGGCGTTGTGGGATTCGATCGAGGTTTTGAGCGAATTTTGCGCGGTGCGCTGGAGGGTTTTGTCGATCGTGAGCATGACGGTCTTGCCGGGCACCGGTTCGCGGGTGACCTCGGTCGAGAGGATGTTGCCCTGATTGTCGATTTTATAGGTGATCTCGCCGTCGGTGCCGTGGAGGTATTCCTCTGCCGCCTCCTCGATGCCGCTGCGGCCGATGAAATCGTTGTAGGAATAGCCCTTGTCCTTGTATTTATCCCAGTCGTCCGCCGTGATCAGGCCGACCGAGCCGATGATGTGGGGGGCGAGGTCGGTCTCGGCGTATTCGCGGAAGGGGACGACGTCGACGGTGACGCCCTTCAGCAGAAAGCCCGCCTCGGAAATGCGCTGCATCGCCTCGGTCGAGATGTCCTGCGCGAAGGTGAAAGGGTTGGAGATCGAAAAATCCGCCAGATCCATGCTGTACCGCACCCCCATGATCTCGCGCTGGGTCGCGGTATCCATGCCCTCGAGGGTGTAGCGCTTGACCATCTGGGCAAAGCAGTTTTCCGCCGTAGCGTAGTGGGCGAGGCCGAGCTTGCTGCGCAGCGTCGCCTGCTGCGCCTCGGTGCCGGTGAAGCCGTAGGGCGCCTTCGTGTCGAGCGGCAGGTTGTCCACCCAGGGGAGGTTGCGCTGTTTGAGCATCGAAATCAGGGTGCGGATGGTCTCGTTGCACTGGGAGCGGTCGAGGTAGGCGCTGTTGAAAACGACGTTATAGCCCTCGCGGTTGATGGCGATCTGGCGGCCGTAGCAGTCGAGGATTTCACCCCGCGCGGCCTTGAGCACCGCCTTGCGGGTGGAAATGCCGGCGACCTGCTCGGCGTAGGACGCGGCGTCGACGACCTGAATTTGATAAATGCGGGCGATGTAAAACAGCAGCGCGACGCAGAGCAAAACAGCCAGCGTCGTGGTGCGAATTTTCTTCGTATTGCGTTGCTTCAGATTGGATCGACGAGCCAAAAACCGTCACCTCACAGCAGAGAAGCCGGCTGTCTCCGGCGGGAGAGCCAGCGGAAAAAGTAGAAAAACGGAACGATCCAGAGCGCCGTGTAGAGCGCGCCGGGCAGCGACCGACGCAGCAGATAGGAAAGGGCGTCGGGGTCGTGCAGCGGGAGCAGATAACGCGCCCACCGCGCGGCGAAATAGACGAGCGAAACGCCGAGGCTTAAGACGAGCGCCGCCCGCAGGTTGCGGTTGAGGACGTAGGTCGCCAGCGCGCCGCAGACGAGGCCGAAGAAGAGGAAAAAGAGGGCGTGGAAGCAGGACGCCCCCGCCGCGACGGCGTCGAGCGCCATGCCGAGGATCAGCCCGAGCGTCATGCCGTACCACTCGCCGTAAAAGATCGAAACCGCCACGAGCAGCGGCAGCAGCGGCATCGGACGGGCGCCGGCGACGCGCAGCGAAAGCCAGGGGGTGAATTGCAGCAGGTAAAAGAGCAGCGACAGCACGCCGATGAGGATGATGTGCGTATAGTCGCCGCTGTGGCGTTTGCGTTTCATGCCGTCACTCCTCCGTCGGCGCCGTGGAATTCTGGCCGGTGAAATAGGTCAGCACCATCACGTCGCGCAGATTTTCGAGGTCGGCGGCGGGCGTCACCACGGCGTAAAGCGCGCTGTTGTAGGCCTCCTGCTCGATGGATTCCACCTGCCCGACCAGCAGCCCCTCGGGGCAAACGCCG
>CANQSG010000151.1 GCA_947626485.1 uncultured Clostridia bacterium
GACGGTGTGCTCCGTGCCGTGCAGCGCGGCAACGCCGTGGATTTCGACGGTGTCCGACCCGGCGCCGTAAATTTTCGCGCCGGCGCGGTTGAGAAAGGCGGCGAGGTCGCGAATTTCGGGCTCGCGGGCGGCGTTGTGAATGACCGTCACGCCGCGGGCGGTCGCCGAGGCGAGCAGGATATTTTCGGTCGCGCCGACGCTCGGGAAGGAGAGCGAGACCGTCGCGCCGTTCAGCAGGGCGGGGACGGTGCAGTCGAGCACGCCGTGATCCTCCCGGATGCGCACGCCGAGGCTGCGCAGCGCCGACAAATGCAGGTCGATCGGGCGGGGGCCGAGCTCACAGCCGCCGGGGCTGCTGAGTTTGGCGCACCCGAGCCGGGCGACAATCGCGCCGAGAAAGACGATGGAAGACCGCATTTCCCGCATGAGCGCGTCGGGAATTTCGTAGCCGGTCGGGTTCGTCGCGTCGACGAGGACGGTGTCGCCCTCGCGGCGGCAGGTACAGCCGAGGCCGGTCAGAATTTTTAAGGAGGCTTCGACGTCCGACAGCTTCGGACAGTTATGTATCACGCTGACGCCGCGGCAGAGCAGCGTACCCGCCAGCACGGGCAGCGCGCCGTTCTTCGCGCCGTGAATTTCGACTTCTCCGGACAGCCTCGCCGGGCCTTCTACAATGAGCTTTGCCATCTTCACACGCACCCTTTCGCAGCAACGCAAAAGGCCGTGTCGGCCGGGCGGTTTTCTGCAAACGCAAACGCCGGCCGCGCGCCTTTCAGTCCATACTATGCGGCGGCGCAAAAGATGTGAAAGCGGGCAAAATTCCGTTTTTGAGAGCGGTTTTAGCCGTTGTGTTTCGCGAGGGCGAGGACGGCGTCGGCGATGCGGTCGGCGGCGTCGGGCTTTGCGCCGGCGCGCGCGGCATTGCCCATCGCGGTGAGGGCGGCGGGGTCGAACAGCAGGCGGTCGACGGTCTCGCGCAGCGACGCGGGCGTCAGGTCGCGCTCCTCGATGAGGGTGGCGGCGCCGGTGTCCCGCAAGGTCACGGCGTTATGGAATTGATGATTTTCGGCGACGTAAGGGGAAGGAATCAAAATCGACGGCTTGCCGCAGAGCTGCAATTCGCTGAGCGTGATCGCCCCCGCGCGGCAGACGACGAGGTCGGCGGCGGCGAGGCAGACGTCCATGTCGTCGATGTACTCCCGCACCCGCAGCATCTCGTCCGCCGGGTCGACCCCGCGCGTTTGCAGCTGGGCGAGCATCGGCTCGTACCCGACGCGGCCGGCGGCGTGGATATGGTAATAGGGCGGCTGGTCTTTTCGCTGCGCCATCAATCCGGCGACGGCTTCGTTGATCGGGCGGGCGCCGAGGCTGCCGCCGAAGGAGAGCAGGACGGGGCAATCGCGAGTCAGGCCGAGCTTTGCGCGCGCGGCGGCTTTATCGACGCGGGTCAAAGCGGCGCGCACCGGGTTGCCGGTGACGACCGGCGCGGTGCGGCATTTGGGGTATTGCTGCGCCGCCGGCATCGCGAGCAGGACGCGGTCGACCTTCGGCGCGAGCATTTTCGTCGTGACGCCCGGGAAGGCGTTTTGCTCGTGAATCAGGGTCGGCAGGCCGAGCTTCGCCGCCTCGCGCAGGACGGGGCCGCTGACGTAGCCGCCCGTGCCGACGACGACGTCGGGCTGTAAGTCCCGCAGCAGGCGCTTTGCGTCGTGCGAGGAGCGGAACATTTTATAAAAGGCGGCGGCGTTGCGCTTGACGTTTTGCAGCGTCAGCTTGCGCTGGAAGCCGGCGACGTCGATCGTGTGAAATTCGTAGCCCGCGGCGGGCACCAGCCGCGCTTCGAGGCCGCGCGCCGTGCCGATGCAGGTGATGCGGGTCGTTTCATCGCGCTCCTTGAGCAGCGCCGCGACCGCCAGCGCCGGGTTGATATGTCCGGCGGTTCCCCCGCCGGCGAAAACGATGTGCATGGTTTGGCTCCTTTTCTCGCGTTTTTTGCGCTTCCTATGTCTTCTCGAGCGACGTGCCGCGGGAGATCGACAGGATGATCCCCATTTCGGCGAGCAGAATCAGCAGCGCCGTGCCGCCGTAGCTGAAGAAGGGCAGGCTGATGCCGGTGTTCGGGATCGTGTTCGTGACGACGAGGATGTTGAGCAGCGCCTGAATCCCGACCTGGAAGGTCAGGCCGACCGCCATCAACGAGCCGAATTTATCGGGGGCGCGCATGGCGATGACGAAGCCGCGCCAGACGAGGGCTCCGAAGAGCAGAATGATGATCATGGCGCCGATGAGGCCTAATTCCTCGCAGACGACGGCGAAGATGAAATCGTTGTGAGGTTCGGGCAGCCAGAGATATTTCTGGCGGGAACGGCCGATGCCGCGCCCCATGGGGCCGCCCGAGCCGATGGCGAGCAGCGACTGGATCGTCTGGTAGCCCTTGCCGGTCGTGTCCGCCCAGGGGTTGAGCCAGTATTGAATCCGGCTCGAGCCGTAGCTGACGACGCCGGTCAGAATCGCGACGGCAGCCATGCCGACGCCCGCGCCGAAGCCGAGCAGGATATACCGCGCCTTAATGCCGCCGACGATCATCAGCACGACGCCGATTGCGAAGATGAGCACCGTCGCCGACAGGTGCGGTTCCAGAATCACCAGCGCGCAGACGACGCCGAGCAGAAAGGCGAAGAACAGCACGCCGAAGGTGAATTTTTTCATGCGCTGATAATTCGCCGAAATCAAGTGCGAAAAGAGCAGAATGACGGCGAATTTTGCGATTTCCGAGGGTTGGAAGTTGATGGGGCCTATAATGATCCAGCGCTTCGCGTCGGTGTTCGAGACCATCGGCGGCAGCGCCAGCAGGACGGTGAGCAGGACGACGGACAGCGCGTAGAGCGGCCAGGCGAAATAGCGGTAAATATGGTAATCGACCCGCGAGAGCAGCAGCATGACGGTGACGCCCGCCGCGGCGAAAACCGCCTGCCGGGCGATAAAATGATAGCTGTTGTCGAAATAGGTCAGCGCGTAGGAATAGCTCGAGGAGAAGAGCATGACGAGCCCGATGGCGAGCAAAATGCAGACCAAGCTCAAAAAGCCGAGATCCATTTTGCCGTGCATCAGGAACCGGACACGTTTCTTCTGCGGTTGTTCGCCCTGCGCGGTACGCACGTCGGCCTCTCCCCTCTCTGCGGAATTTTGCGAAATTTTTCTCTCAGGTTTTTACCACCCGAAGAAAACCGGCAGCAGTGCGACGGCGCAGCCGCAAAGCGCGACGACCGAAAAGACGAAGACGATCTTTTCTTCCTTCCAGCCGGAAAGCTCGAAATGGTGGTGCAGCGGGCTCATTTTAAAAAGCCGCTTTTTCGTTTTTTTATAGTAGGCGACCTGCAAAATGACCGAACCGGCCTCGGCGAGGTAGACGATACCGGCGGGCAGCAGCAGAATCGGGCGGCCGACGCCGAACGAGAGGGCGACGACCATGCCGCCCAAGAACAGCGAGCCGGTGTCCCCCATGAAAACCTTGGCGGGGTGGGCGTTCCAGAGCAGGAAGCCGACGCAGGCGCCCGCCGTCGCCGCCGCTAAAATATTAACGCCGGTGAAGTGGAAATAGCCCGAGACGAGTATAAAGGCGCAGCTGACGACGAGGGTGACCGACGAGGCGAGCCCGTCGACGCCGTCGGTGAGGTTGACGGCGTTGGTGAAGCCGTAAATAAAGAGCAGGGCGATCGGCCAAAACAGCAGCCCGGCGCCCGATAGGATCGGCAGGTCGCCGTAGAACGGGATCCAGGTCGTGTCGACGCCCGACAGCCCGAGGCTCGAGAGATAGCCCGCCGCGACGAGCAGCTGGAGCAGCGTTTTCTGGCGGGGCGTCAGGCCGAGGTTGCGCTTTTTGACGACCTTGATATAATCGTCGAAAAAGCCGATGGCCGCCATGCCGAGGGCGAGGAAAAGCCCGGCGACGAGGGAGGTCATTTTGCGGGCGTCCCCGAGCTCGATCATGAGGTTGCCGCCCGTTGCGCCGGAATAGGCGATCGCCGCGACGAGCGCCAGCAGCACGCCGGCGATCATCATCACGCCGCCCATCGTCGGCGTGCCCTGCTTGCCGCTGTGCCATTTCGGGCCGTCCTCGCGGATGGTCTGGCCGAAGTGCAGCCGCCGCAGCAACGGGATCACCTTCAGACCGAGCGCCGCCGTCACCGCGCAGGCGATCAGCGCGCTGAGCGCCGAGGTCAGTTCTTTCATCGTCCTCTACTCCTTTATCTTACCCCGAATGCCGCCCGGTTTTCGCCCCGGCGGCGCCGAATTTCAAAGTTTCGACAGCGCGTCGCGCACGACCTCGCGTTCGTCGAGATGGATCGTGCCGTCGCGCAGCACCTGATAGGCCTCGTGCCCCTTGCCGGCGAGCACGAGAATGTCGCCCGGCTGCGCGTGGGACACGGCGTAATGAATGG
>CANQSG010000152.1 GCA_947626485.1 uncultured Clostridia bacterium
TGGTTGACGTGCCCGCCGAGGTTGAACGCGAGGTTCTTCTCCAGCATGTTGATCGCGCCGTTGTCGCCGCTCTCACGCGCCTCGGCCAGCTTCGCCAGCGCGACGCCCATCTTCTCCTGCCCGGCGCGGGTCTTGGGTTCGATCGCGACGCGGATGACCGGCTCGGGGAACTCCATGGATTCGAGGATCACGGGGTGCGCCTCGTCACAGAGGGTGTCGCCCGTCGTGGTGTTCTTCAGGCCGACGGCCGCGGCGATGTCGCCGCTGTAGCAGATGTCGATATCCTGGCGGTGGTTCGCGTGCATTTGCAGGATACGGCCGATGCGCTCGTCGTTCTCCTTCGTCGCGTTGTAGACGGTCGAGCCGGAATGCACCTGCCCGGAATAAACGCGGAAGAAGCAGATCTTACCGACGTAGGGGTCGGTCGCGATCTTGAACGCCAGCGCCGAGAAGGGTTCGGAATCCGAAGCGTGGCGCTCGGTCTCCTCCCCGGTTTCGGGGTTGACGCCCTTGATCGACGGAATGTCGACCGGAGAAGGCATATAGTCGACGACGGCGTCCAGCAGCTTCTGCACGCCCTTGTTGCGGTACGAGGTGCCGCAGCAGACGGGCACCATCGTGTTGGCGATCGTGGACTTGCGAATGCAGGTCTTGATCTCGTCGATCGTGAGCTCTTCGCCGTTGAAATACTTCTCGAGCAGCGCGTCGTCCTGCTCCGCGACGGCTTCGATGAGTTCGCCGTGATACTTGTCGGCGAGCTCCTTCATGTCGTCGGGGATATCGGTGACGGTGATGTCGACGCCCTTATCGTCGTTGTAGAAATAAGCCTTCATTTCGACCAGGTCGATCAGACCCTTGAAGGAATCCTCCGAGCCGATCGGCAGCTGGATCGGGACCGCGTTGCATTTGAGACGCTCGCGCATCATCGAAACGACGCGGTAGAAATCGGCACCCAGAATGTCCATCTTGTTGACGTAGGCCATGCGCGGGACGCGGTATTTGTCGGCCTGGCGCCAGACGGTTTCCGACTGGGGTTCGACGCCGCCCTTCGCGCAGAAGACGGTCACGGAGCCGTCGAGCACGCGCAGAGAGCGCTCGACCTCGACCGTGAAGTCGACGTGTCCGGGGGTGTCGATGATGTTGATACGATGGCCCTGCCAGAAGCAGGTGGTGGCAGCCGAAGTGATGGTGATGCCACGTTCCTGTTCCTGCTCCATCCAGTCCATGGTCGCCGAACCGTCATGCGTTTCACCGATTTTGTAGTTGATTCCGGTGTAAAACAGGATGCGTTCGGTCGTCGTGGTCTTTCCGGCGTCAATGTGGGCCATTATGCCGATATTTCTGGTAAGTTCAAGCGGAACTTTTCGTGGCATACTGTCCTCCTAAATTTGTGTCACATAATAAACCGGACAAACCGATTACCATCTGTAATGGGCAAACGCCTTGTTGGCCTCGGCCATCTTGTGGGTATCGTCGCGCTTCTTTGCGGCGCCGCCCATGCCGTTGATGGCGTCGAGAATTTCGCCGGCGAGGCGCTCCTTCATGGTGCGTTCCGAGCGGGTGCGGCTGTAACTTGTCAGCCAGCGCAGACCCAGGGTCTGCCGGCGCTCGGGGCGAACCTCAAACGGAACCTGATAGGTCGCGCCGCCCTTGCGAACCGCCTTGACCTCGAGCTGGGGCATGACGTTTTCCATGGCCTGCTCGAAAACCTCCAGCGGTTCCTTTCCGGTTTTCTCCTGAATGATGCCGAAAGCGCCGTAAACGATCTTCTGGGCGACGCCCTTCTTCCCGTCCAACATGACGTTGTTGATCAGGCGGGTCACCAGCTTCGAATGATAAAGCGGATCCGGCAAGACATCACGTTTTGCGATAAAGCCTCTTCTTGGCACTTAACTTCCCTCCTTCACAGATATGATATCATCGGTACTCGAGTGTGACAAAGCATCCGTTGCGCCAAGCAGGGTCTATGATTCTATCATAAAACCGCTACTTGTAAGCTTGTAGCAGAGATTTGTCGTTTGGTTTTGCGTTACTTCGCCGATGCGCCGGCCTTCGGCCGTTTGGCGCCGTACTTGGAGCGAGCCTGCATCCGTTTGGCGACACCCTGTGCATCCAGCGTTCCCCGCACGATGTGGTAACGCACACCGGGGATGTCCCTGACACGTCCGCCGCGGATGAGAACAACGCTGTGTTCTTGCAGATTGTGGCCGATTCCGGGGATATAGGCAGTGACCTCGATCCCGTTGGAAAGCCGCACTCTCGCGATTTTACGGAGCGCCGAGTTCGGTTTTTTCGGCGTGGTCGTTTTCACGACGGTGCAGACCCCGCGCTTCTGCGGAGAATCGTGATCGGTCTGCTCGCGCTTCATGGAGTTGTAGCCCTTCAAAAGCGCCGGCGCCTTGGCCTTCTTCTCGATCGTTTCGCGTCCGTTGCGAACCAGCTGGTTAAAGGTTGGCATATGACACCTCCTCACTTGAAAAATGTATATGACGCAGACGGATCGAAACCCGTCTGCGTAATACCCTTTGTGTTTCCGCACATTTTATTATCATACACCGAATTGCCCGAAATGTCAAGAAAAATCTTGTCCGCGGCAGTAAAAACGGGCGGAAAGCGGAAATTTTGCCGCGTCAGGCTTCGAGCGGCAGCGCGGCCGTCTCGTCGGGCGCCTCGTCCTCGTCCTCCGGCTTCATGCCCGTACCGGCGGGGATGAGCTTGCCGATGATGACGTTTTCCTTCAGGCCGAAGAGCGGGTCGACCTTGCCTTTAATGGCGGCGTCGGTCAGCACGCGGGTCGTCTCCTGGAAGGAGGCCGCCGAGAGGAAGGATTCCGTCGCGAGGGAGGCCTTGGTGATACCGAGCAGCGTCGGCTCGAGGACGGCTTCTTTGAGCTCGGTCTCCCCTGCCGCGCGGCGGGCGGCGATGCGGGCGTTTTCTTCGTAACATTCGCCGCGCTCGTACAGCCCGTTGAGCAGCAGGCCGGTGTCGCCCGGGTCGAGGACGCGCAGCTTGCGCATCATCTGGCGGATAATGACCTCGACGTGCTTGTCGTTGATGTCGACGCCCTGCGTGCGGTAGGCGCTCTGGATTTCGGCGATGATATATTCCTGCACCGCCTCGGGTCCCATGGCTTCGAGGATATCCTGCGGATATTTCGCGCCGGGGATGAGCAGATCGCCCGCCTTGACGTCGTCGCCGTCGTTGACAAGCGGCCGCACGCCGTAGGGGATCGTGATCTTTTCCTCGGTCTTGGTCTCGTCGTTGGTGATGACGATGACGTTGCTCTTCTTTTCTTCAACGATGCGGACTTTGCCGTCGAGCTTGCTGATGAGACCGCAGCGCTTGGGTCGGCGCGCCTCGAAGAGCTCTTCCACGCGGGGCAGACCCTGCGTGATATCCTCGGTGCTTGCGATACCGCCGGTGTGGAAGGTACGCATGGTCAGCTGGGTGCCGGGCTCGCCGATCGACTGGGCGGCGACGATGCCGACCGCTTCGCCGACGGTGACGGGCTTGCCGGTCGCGAGGTTGGAGCCGTAGCACTTGCGGCAGACGCCGTGGCTCGAGTGGCAGGTCAAAATCGAGCGGATGACGACCTCGGTCGCGCCGGTGGCGACGATCTTTTCGGCGTCCGCTTCGGTCATCATGTGGTCGTTATCCACGAGGATTTCGCCGGTTTCGGGGTCGGCGAAGGGATGGAGCAGATAACGCCCGACGAGGCGGGAGGAAAGGGATTCGATGGTGTGGTTGCCGTCTTTAATGTCGCGGACGGTCAGGCCTTCGTCGGTGCAGCAGTCCTCGTCGCGGACGATGACGTCCTGCGAAACGTCGACCAGGCGGCGGGTCAGATAACCCGAGTCAGCCGTCCGGAGCGCGGTATCCGCCAAGCCTTTACGGGCGCCGCGGGAGGAGATGAAGTATTCGAGGACGTTCAGACCCTCGCGGTAGTTTGCGCGGATCGGGACTTCGATAACCTTACCTGCCGTGTTGGCGATCAGGCCGCGCATGCCGGCGAGCTGGCGAATCTGGCTCATGGAGCCGCGGGCGCCGGAATCCGCCATCATGAAGATGGGGTTGAACTCGTCGAGGTTATCCTTCAGCGCGTCGGCGACGTCCTCGGTCGCCTTGTTCCAGATCTCGATGACGTGGCGGCTGCGCTCGTCGTTGCTGATGAGACCGCGGCGGTACTGCTTCGTGATGTGGTCGATTTGCTGCTCCGCCTCGTGCATCAGCTGCGCCTTTTCGGGCGGGATGACGGCGTCGGTGACGGCGACGGTGATGGCGCCCTTGGTCGAATACTTGAAGCCGGTCGCCTTGATATTGTCGAGCACCAGGGCGGCCTTGCTCGTGCCGTAGACCTTGATGCAGCGGTCGATGATGCGGCCGAGCTGACCCTTGTCGATCTTGTTGACGCGGCGGTTTTCGCC
>CANQSG010000153.1 GCA_947626485.1 uncultured Clostridia bacterium
CGCGCCAGAAGCTGCCGCTGCTCGGGGTCTTCTGCTGCGCCGCCCTCGCCTGCGCCGGGGAGATCGCGGGGCCTTACCTCATCGGCCGCACCGTCGACCGCCTGCTGCCCGGGCAGGTCGATTTCGCTGCGTTGCTGCGCGCCCTCGCCCTGCTCGCCGGGCTTTACGCCGCCGTCGCCCTGTTCAGCTATCTCGTCGGCTTTTTGTCCCACACGATCGGCCAGAACCTCGTGCGCGACCTGCGGAACGAGGCGTACGACCGCCTGATGCGTCTGCCGCTCTCCTTTTACGATTCCCGCCCGCAGGGCGACGTCATGAGCCTGTTTGTCAACGACGCGACGGCCGTCGCCGACGGCGTGATCGAGGGCGTCACGCAGCTGTTCAGCGGCCTGTTTACCATCGTCGGCACGCTGGGCGTCATGCTGTATCTCAGCCCGACCGTGACGCTCGCCGTCCTGCTCATCACCTCGCTGACCTTTTTCATCGCCAACCGCATCACCCGCTATTCCACCCGCTTTTTCCGGGAGAATCAGTCGCTGACCGGGGCGCTCGGCGGATACGCCGCCGAGATGACCGAATCGCTGCGCACCGTCAAGGCGTTTTGTTACGAGGACGAAGCCCGCGCCCGCTTCGCGCAGCACAACCGGGCGCTGGGTGAAGCCTGGCGCAAGGCGACCTTTTCGAGCTCGCTGACGAATCCGACCACCCGCTTCGTCAACTACCTCGCCTACATCGCCGTCGGCGTCGTCGGCGCGACGGTCGGCGGGCTGACGGCGGGGGCGATCTCGAGCTTTATCCTCTATTCCAACCAGTTCGCCCGCCCGTTCAACCAGATCACCGCGATCTTTACACAGATTTTGACGGCAGCCGCCGCCGCGCAGCGCATCGACCGCCTGCTGCGCGAGCCGCCCGAACCCCCCGCGCCCGCCGCCGCCCTGTCCGAGCCGAAGGGGCGCGTCGAATTCGACCACGTCTTCTTTTCCTATCAGCCCGACCGCCCGCTGATCGAGGATTTTTCCTTCGTCGCCGAGCCGGGCAGCCGCATCGCCATCGTCGGCCCGACCGGCGCCGGCAAGACGACGCTCATCAACCTGCTCATGCGGTTTTACGACGTCGACCGCGGCGCCATCCGCATCGACGGCGTCGACCTGCGCGACGTCTCGCGCGAGAGCCTGCGCCGCAGTCTTGCGATGGTCTTGCAGGAGACCTGGCTGTTTGAGGGCACGATCCGCGAAAACATCGCCTACGGCTCCGACGCGACCGACGCCGAGATCGTCGCGGCGGCCAAGGCGGCGCACGCCCACGGCTTCATCGAGCGCCTGCCGCAGGGGTACGAGACCCGCCTGACCGCGCAATCCGCCCTGTCCGAGGGGCAAAAGCAGCTGCTGACGATCGCCCGCGCCATGCTCGGCAACCGGAACATTCTGCTGCTCGACGAGGCGACCAGCCGGGTCGACGTCCTGACCGAGCACCGCATCACGCAGGCCTTTGCACATCTAATGCAGGGGCGCACCGCCTTTATCATCGCCCACCGCCTTTCGACCGTGCGCGACGCCGATTGCATCCTCGTCCTGCAAGACGGCCACATCGTCGAGCGCGGCGACCATCGCACCCTGCTCGCGCGCGGCGGCGTTTACGCGTCGCTCTATCAGAGCCAGTTCGCAGTTACGGAGGCAAGACAGCCGCATGAGAAAGAATGAGATCCACCGCGTGACGATCACCGACGCGTCCGCCGAGGGCTTCGGCGTCGGCCGCGTCGCGGGCATGGCGGTCTTCGTGCCGCTCACGGCGGTGGGGGACACGGCGGACATCCGCATCGTCAAGGTCAAATCGAATTACGCTTTCGGCCGCCTCGTCTCGCTCGAGACCCCGTCGCCCGACCGTGTGGAGCCCGACTGCCCCTGCTTCGCGCAGTGCGGCGGCTGCGCCTGGCGCCACATTTCTTACGCGGCGGAATGCGCCGGGAAGGAGCGCCGCGTCGCCGACGCCCTGACCCGCATCGGCGGCCTTTCGGTGCGCCCCGCGCCGCTGCTCGCCGCCGCGTCGCCCGACCGCTACCGCAACAAGGCGCAGTACCCCGTCGACGCGCAGGGCGCTTTCGGCTTTTACGCCCGCCACAGCCACCGCGTCGTCCCCTGCGCCGATTGCCGGCTCCAGCCCGCTCTTTTCGCCCCCGTCGCCGCCGCCGTTTCGGACTGGGTGCGGCGGTTCGACGTCCCGGTCTACGACGCCGCGACCCACCGCGGCCTGCTGCGCCACCTCTATCTGCGCGAGGCGGGCGCGACCGGGGAGCTCATGGTAACCCTCGTCGTCAACGGCGACCGCCTGCCCGCCGTCGAAGCGCTGCTCTCTTCGCTGCAAAGCGCGGCGGGGGAGCGGCTTGCGAGCGTGGTGCTCAACCGAAACACATCGCGCACCAACGTGATTTTGGGCGACGCATGCCGCACGCTGTACGGCAAGGATTTCATCACCGACGTCCTCTGCGGCGTCCGGGTGCGGCTGTCGCCCCTTTCATTTTATCAGGTCAACCGCCCGATGGCGGAGGTGCTCTACCGCAAGGCGGCGGAATACGCCGAGCCGGCGGGCAAGCGGCTGCTCGACCTCTATTGCGGCACCGGCACCGTCGGCCTGAGCATGGCGCATGACGCCGCCGGGCTGACGGGGGTCGAGATCGTCCCCGTCGCCGTCGCCGACGCGGTGCGCAACGCCGCCGACAACGGCATTGCAAACGCCCGTTTCCTGTGCGCCGATGCCGCCGAGGCCGCCGCCCGCCTGGCGCGCGCGGGGCAGAAGCCCGACGTCGTACTGCTCGACCCGCCCCGCAAGGGCTGCGACGAGGCGCTGCTCGAAACCGTCGCGCACGATTTCGCCCCCGAACGCATCGTCTACATCTCCTGCGACCCCGCCACCCTCGCCCGCGACGCGGCGCGCCTGCAAGCCCTCGGCTACCCCCTGCGCGAAGTCACCCCCGTCGACCTCTTTCCCCGCACCGCGCATGTCGAATGCGTCGCGCTTTTTACCCGTGAAATTTCCTGATTTTCCCACCCGGCGCGCGGAAATCGGGCGGGAAATTCCGGCTTTTGCGAAAAAACGTTGAATTTTGCGCGCTTTTGTGGTAAGATAGAAAAAATCCGTAAGAAATTCGTAAGCAAATTTGGCTGAGAGGAGCAAAGAACTATATGTCGCAACCCGCTCCCATGACCTGCCCGTCCGCGCGAAGCTTGCCGGGCGCGCTGTCGCGTTGCCTCGTGCCTGATTTGCCGCTGCCCGCGGTTTGCGACAACGGTTTTTGCGCCGACGGGGAAGCGGGGCTTGGCAAGGGGCTGTCTGCCGCCCCGGCTTTGCGCTTTGCCGAAATTGTCCGATTTATGCCGCCGATGTCCCGTCTCGCGGCGTTTTTTCGTTGTTAGGGGTTCCCGATTTTCGCCCGCGCCTGCGGGAAAAATACCGAAAAACTTGCCGCGAAGCAGGCTGCCGACGCGGCGGGAAGTTGAAACAAAAGGAGCAGCGCGTTATGAAAACCGTGATTCTGGCAGGCGGGTTGGGCACCCGCATCTCCGAGGAGTCCAAATACCGGCCGAAGCCCATGATCGAGATCGGCGGCATGCCCATTCTCTGGCACATCATGAAGGGCTATTCCCATTACGGCTACCGCGATTTCATCATCTGCGCCGGTTACCGGCAGGAATATATCAAGGAATGGTTTTCCAATTATTTCCTGAACCACAGCGACGTCACCTTTGACTTTACCGACGGCAACCGCCTGATCGTCCACCGGAACAACGTCGAGCCCTGGCGGGTCACCGTCGTCGACACCGGGCTTTACACCATGACCGGCGGCAGGATCAAGCGCATTCAGCCCTACGTCGGGGACGAGCCGTTCCTGCTGACCTACGGCGACGGCGTCTGCGACGTCAACATCTCCGACCTCGTCGATTTTCACCGCGCCCACGGCAAGATCGCCACACTGACCGCCGTCGTTCAGAAGCAGCAGAAGGGCGTGCTCGACATCGGCGAGCGGGGCGCCGTGCGCAGCTTCCGCGAAAAGCAGATCAACGATTCCGCCGCGATCAACGCCGGATTCATGGTCTTGCAGCCCGAAATTTTCGATTATCTTTCGGGCGACGATACGATTTTCGAGACCGAGCCGCTCGAACGCCTCGCCGCGCAGGGCGAGCTCATGAGCTACCGCCACACCGGCTTCTGGCAGTGTATGGATTCGCTGCGCGAGAAGGAAATGCTCGAAAAAATGTGGACGCAGGGGAGTGCACCGTGGAAAATCTGGTAACGCAGCAATGGAACGCCCTCGAGGCTTATCGCGGCCGCCGCGTGTTCGTCACGGGGCACACCGGCTTTAAGGGCAGCTGGCTCTGCCGCATCCTGGCCGGCGCGGGCGCCCGCGCCGGCCAGGATGCGGCAGAGCC
>CANQSG010000154.1 GCA_947626485.1 uncultured Clostridia bacterium
CCCGGGGCGCAGCGCCGTGCCGCCGCCGGCCAGGCCGACGGGTGAGATCGTGTGGTGCGGCGCGCGGAAGGGGCGCTGCGTGATGAGCGGCGTGCCGACCGGCAGGACGCCGGCGATGGAGTGCAGCCGCGTTGTTTCGAGCGATTCCTCGAAGGTCATTTCGGGCATGATCGTGGGCAGACGCTTCGCGAGCATGCTTTTGCCCGAGCCGGGCGGGCCGATGAGCAGGATGTTGTGCCCGCCCGCCGCCGCGACCTCGAGCGCCCGCTTTGCCGCCGCCTGGCCGCGCACCTCGGCGTAATCGAGGGCGTGCAGCGTCGTCTGCGTTTCGGGCGCGTAGGGCGCTTCGGGCTGCAATTCTGTTTCCTGCCGCAGGGCGGAGATCAGGGTCTGCAGGTGGTCGATGCCGTAGACCGAGATGCCGTCGATCACGGCTGCCTCGCGGGCGTTGGCGGCCGGGACGTAGAGCGATCGCAGCTCGTGCTCGCGGGCGGAGATCGCCATCGGCAGCAGGCCGCGCACGGGGGAGATGTTGCCGTCGAGCGAGACCTCGCCGATAAAGGCGCTGTTTTCGGGCGGGGCGGGGAGCTGTTCGGAGGCGATGAGGATCGAGAGCAGCACCGGCAGATCGTAGATCGAGCCCTCTTTTTTCAGGTCGGCGGGCGCGAGGTTGACGATGATGCGCCGGGTCGGAAAGGAAAACCCGCAGTTGCGCATGGCGGCGCGCACCCGGTCGCGGGATTCCCGCACGGCGGCGTCGGGCAGGCCGACAATATCGAAGGACGGCATGCCGTTGGAGACGTCGGCCTCCACCGTGACCGGACAGGCGTTCGCGCCCAGCAGGCCGAAGCTCGTCAGTCTGGTAACCAAACAAATCCTCCCCTTTTTCTTCTCGTTGGAACTATTATACCATCACTTGCGGCATTTCGCAAGGCGGGAAAAATCGTTCGACAAAAAAGATACCAGATGTGGCTTGTCCCGCGAATGCGACGCCCGACATCTTGTCCTTTTGCCGCCGCGCGGGCAAATTCCACGCCGCAAAGCGCCATTTTTTTACACAGCCGTTCGACAAACGAGGGGCGGCGGGCGGCGGTATAATGGGGGCAAGAACGGGCGGATGCCCGGCGCGCGGAGGCTGCGCGTCGGACGATTCGCGGAAAGCTGCGGTGATAGAACGTGAGAGAACAAATCAGACAACTGCCGCGCGCCGGTGCGGTTTCGCGCAAGGCGCTGTTGCAGGGGGTGGGGCTGCACCTGCTGAGTGCGGCCTGCGGCTTTGCGGCGGCGCGCGCCTGCGTCGTCGGCGGGCTGGCGCCCTTCGGTTTGGCGGTGACGGCGGGCGCTCCGCCGATCTACCTCGTCAGCGTCGGGCTGGGCGCCTGCTTCGGCTATCTTCTGCCGGTCACGGGCGGCAGCGGCTTTCGGTATCTGGCGGCGCTCTTCGCCGTCGCCGCGATCCGCCTGCTGCTGCAATCGGTCGGCAAGCTCGCAAAAAGCCCCGCCTTTTCGGGGTTGACGGCCTTCACCGTCACGCTGCTGACTTCCCTCGTCGCGGTGCCGCGCTCCGCCGACGCGCTGCTCGGCGTCGCCATGGAGGCCCTGCTCGCCGGCGGCGGCGCTTATTTCACCGCCCGGGCGCTGCGTTCTTCGCCAGGCCAGCCGGCCACGCTGCGCAGCCGGGAGGATATGATTTCCCTTGTCATCTTCGGCTTTTCGGTATTGATGGGGCTGTATCCCCTGCGCGTCGCGCAGCTGTCGGTCGGGCGGATGCTGGCTGCGGCGGCGGTGCTGGCTGCCGCCCGCTTCGGACAGGCCGGCGCCGGGGCGATCTGCGGCGTGGCGGCCGGGGTCTCGGTCGCGCTCTCGGGCGGGTCGGGGTCGGCGGTGCTGCTTTACGCCTTCGGCGGGCTGATGGCGGGGCTGTTTTTCCCGCTCGGCAAGGCGGCGGGCACGGCGGGCTTTTTGGCGGCGGCGGGGGTCGCCGGGCTGTTGCAGCAAAACGCCGGGACGGCGCTGGATTTGCTGCTCGAAGCCCTTGTCGGCGCGGCGCTCTTTCTGCTGCTGCCGGCGGGGGCGAACAAGCGGTTCGGCCAGCTTTTCGCGCCGCCCGCCGATTTAGCCGAGAGCGACGGCCTGCGCCACGCGTTGACGATGCGGCTCGCCTTTGCCGCCGAGGCGCTGCACGACGTCTCCGAGACCGTCGAGCAGGTCTCCGCCGAGCTCGGGCGGCTGCACGCGCCGGATTTCAACACCGTGCTCGATCGCGTCGAAGCCGACGCCTGCCGCGGCTGCGCCCTCGCGACCCACTGCTGGGAGGCGGGGCGGGGCGCGACGGCGGCGGCGCTCCTCGAGATGACCCGCGCAGTCCGGCAGGGGGCGGACGACCCGGCAGGCGCGGCGGGGGAGGACTTCGCCGGCCGCTGTCTGCGCCGTGAAAAGGTCGCGCGCGCGGTGGAAAAGCATTACGCCGATTACGCCGCCCACCTCGCGGCGGAAAGCCGCATGGAGGAGGTGCGTTCCGTCGTCTGCGACCAGTTCGGCGGCATTTCGGACATGCTCACCGACCTGTCGGCGGAGTTCGAACAGGCCGAGCGGTTCGACACGGCGCTGGCGGCGCAGGTCGTCTCGGCGCTCGGCGGCATCGGCATTCAGGCGACCGAATGCGCCTGCCGCACCGACCGCTTCGGCCGCCTGACGGTCGAGGCGCGGCTGCGTCCGACGCCGGGGCAGGTCTTCAACCGCATTCACATCATGCGGCAGCTTTCGGCGGTCTGCGACCGCGATTTCGACCCGCCCTGCTTTGCCGAGGCGGAGGGCGGCGTGCTGCTCTCCTTAAGCGAGCGGGCGGTTTTCCGGGTCGAGACCGGCGTCGCGCAGATCGCCTGCGGCGGGGCGTCGATGTGCGGCGATGCCTTCGCCTGCTTCCCCGACGGGCGGGGGCGGATGGTGCTGCTGCTCAGCGACGGCATGGGCACCGGCGGCAGGGCGGCGGTCGACAGCGCGATGGCGTCGGGGCTGATGCGCCGCCTGCTGCAAGCCGGCTTCGGCTACGACTGCGCCCTGCGCATTCTCAATTCCTCCATGCTTTTCAAATCGACTGACGAATCGCTGGCGACGATCGACATCGCCTGCATCGACCTTTTCACCGGCGCGACCGACCTCTGCAAGGCGGGCGCCGCGCCGACCCTCGTGCGGCGTTCCGGGCGCACCGGCAAGGCGCAGAGCACCTCGCTGCCCGCCGGGATTCTGCGGCAGGTCGGCTTCGACAAGGCGACGATCCGGCTGCGGGCGGGGGACGTCGTGCTGCTGCTGAGCGACGGCGCGACCCAGAGCGGGACGGAATGGATCTGCGCCGAGCTCGAGGCCTGGGCGGACGGCACGGCGCAGCAGCTCGCCGACCGCATCGCCGCCGGGGCGCGCCGCCGCCGTAGCGACGGACACGAGGACGACATCACCGTTTTGGCTTCGATTTTGCAGCGCGCCGAATAAAACCGCGCCCCTGTCGCCGCCGACCGTCGGGTCTGCGGCGGCTTTTTTGCCCGAAAATCGCCGAGAATTCACAGAATAGACTTTATTTTTTGCAAAGAAGCTGGTATAATGGAAAACAGTGATGTGCCCGCCGCCCGGCGGGCGCCGAAACGGAGAGATGAAACGGAATGAGCCTACTGACCAAGCTGTTCGGCAATTACAGCAAGAAGGAATTGAAACGAATTCAACCCCTGCAACAGCGGGTGCTGGATTTAGAGGAAAGCTACCGCGCCCTGAGCGACGCCGAGCTGCGGGGCAAGACCGACGAATTCAAGGAGCGCTACGCCGCCGGGGAGAGCCTCGACAGCCTGCTGCCCGAGGCTTTCGCCGTCTGCCGCGAGGCCGCCGACCGGGTGCTTTCGATGCGGCATTTCCCGGTGCAGATTTTGGGCGGCATCGTCCTGCACCAGGGGCGCATCAGCGAGATGCGCACCGGCGAGGGCAAAACCCTCGTCGCGACGCTGCCCGCCTACCTCAACGCGCTGAGCGGCAAGGGCGTCCACATCGTCACGGTCAACGATTACCTCGCCAAGCGCGACTCGGAATGGATGGGCAAGCTCTATCGCTTTTTGGGGCTCGAGGTCGGCCTGATCGTCCACGGGATGGACAACGACGCCAAGCGCGCCGCCTATGCCGCCGACATCACCTATTGCACCAACAACGAGCTCGGCTTCGATTACCTGCGCGACAACATGGTGTTATATAAGGAAGACAAGGTCCAGCGCGGCCACAACTTCGCCATCGTCGACGAGGTCGACTCCATC
>CANQSG010000155.1 GCA_947626485.1 uncultured Clostridia bacterium
GCTCGTTGAGCGGGACGACCTGATAGCTGCCCATCTTACAACAGCCCCGGCAGGTTCATGCCGTTCGTCAGCTTGCCCATCTCGGCCTCCGACGCCTGCATCGCCTTCGAGAGCGCCTCGTTGAAGGCGACGGTAATGAGGTCTTCGAGCATCTCGGGGTCGCCGTCGGCCTCGGTGAGCGCTTCCGGCAGGATTTTCAGCTGCTTGATCTCGTGCTTGCCGGTGACGGTGACGGTCACAAGCCCGCCGGCGCCGGCGGTGTATTCCCGGGTCTCAAGCTCGGCCTGCATGGCCTCCATGTCGGCCTGCATCTTCTGCGCCTGCTGCAGCATGGCGTTCATCTGGTTGCCGCCGGAATTGGGAATGCGAACTTTCATAAAAAAACTCCTTTATCTTCGGCTCCGGGCGGGTTCAGTCGCCGTTCCCGGAAAAATCAAACTGGGAAAGCCGCTCGGCGAAGGAGACGAGCGGGTCGGCCTGCGCGACCGGCTTGCGGTAGGGGCCGAGCTTGAAGGTGCGGCCGAGGATCTGCTCGGCGGCGCGGCGAATCTGGTCGCGATAGACCGGACTTTCGCCCTTGACGAGGGCGCGGAACTGGGGGTTCGGCGCGTCGATGAGCAGCAGATCGCCCCGCACAAAGGCGCGCGAGCCCTGCAGCACACCGTGGATCAGCGGGCAGGTCTTCGCGAGCACCTGCAGCACCGACGGCCATTCGGCGAGCGGCGCGTCGCCGGTTTCCGGCGGGGGCGGCGTGGCGTCGGGTTCGTCGGGGGGCGGCGGCAACGCGTCGTCCGGCGCATTCAGCTCGTCTGCGGGCGGTTCTGCCTCGGCTTCGGGCGCGGGGAAAACCTCCGGCGCGGCTTGCGGTTCGGGCTGCGGCTGCGGCTGCGGTTCACGTTGTGCGGGCGGGGTGACTGGCTCGCTTGCGGGCGCGGCGGGGGAGAGGGCGCCTCTGCCGCGTTCGAGGGCGGCGACGCGAGCCTCGAGAGACTGGGCGTCGCCCCGCAGGCGCGGGGTGCAGAGCCGAAGCAGTGCCAGCTCGACCTCGCAGCGGCGGTTTCCGGTCTGCATTCTGCCGGCGGTGTCTTGTAAAATCGAAAGGATGGAAAGAATTTCGCGCAGGTCGTACCGTTCCGCCTGCCGCTCAAGGGTCTCGAGCTGCGAAGACGAGCAGACGATGGGGCGCGACCCGGCGGGGACGGTCTTGCAGATCATCAGGTTGCGGTAGTGGGAGGTCAGCTCAAAGACCAGCCGCGCCATGTCGACCGAGGCGGCGTAGAGCGAATCGAGCAGCTGCAACGCGCCGCCGGCGTCCTGCGCGGCGATGCGGTCCGCCATCTGCACAAGGTGCTCCTGCCCCGCCATGCCGCAGACCCGCGAGACGAGCGCCTCGCCGATCTCGCGCCCCGCCGACGCGCACTGGTCGAGGATCGAGAGGGCGTCGCGCATGCCGCCGTCCGCCAGCGAGGCGATGAGGGTGGCGGCGGCGTCGGTCAGGGTGAAGCCCTCCTGCGAGGCGACGAACTGCATCCGCGCGCAGAGCTGTTCGACCGAAATACGGCGGAAATCGAAGCGCTGGCAGCGCGAAAGGATCGTGGCGGGCAGCTTGTGCAGCTCGGTGGTGGCGAGAATGAAAATGACGTGGGCGGGCGGCTCTTCGAGCGTTTTGAGCAGGGCGTTGAAGGCGCTGAGGGTCAGCATGTGCACCTCGTCGATGATGTAGACGCGGTATTTGGCGACGGCGGGGGTGAAATTGACCTGTTCGCGCAGGTCGCGGATGTTTTCGACGCTGTTGTTGGAGGCGGCGTCGATCTCCACGATGTCCATGACCTCGCCGGCGGCGATGGCGCGGCAGGATTCGCATTCCCCGCAGGCGTCCCCGTCGGCGGGGTGCAGGCAGTTGACGGCCTTCGCCAGAATCTTGGCGCAGCTCGTCTTGCCGGTGCCGCGCGTGCCGGTGAAGAGGTAGGCGTGAAAAATCTTGCCCGCCGCCAGCTCGCGCCGCAGCGTGTCGGTGATGTGCTCCTGCCCGACGACGTCGGCAAAGGTCGCCGGCCGGTATTTGCGGTAGAGCGCCTGATACATCCTGTTGCTGCCTCCCGTGACGTTCGCCCGACATGATCGGGCGGAGAATAATAAAAGCGAGAAAACCGCGCGGCGGCCTGCCGCACCGTAAAAATGCGCCGCGAACGGGAACCCGGTGCGCCGGCGGCGTCGCGGGCGGAATCGCGGAACCGCATTCCGGCGGCGCGCAACCGGCGGGAAGTCGACCCGCTTCGCGGCGTGCTGATTCAAAAAGCGGCGCGTCGGCGCCGGGCGCGGGCGCTCTGCCCGGTGGGGTGTACGAACGAACCGATTGACTGCGGCACACGGGAAAATCCGCTGAATGCTGCTCGGTTCCCCGCCTGACATGGTTCACGGCATCCCGTTGCACAGGACCCGCCCGTTCGCACACCCCAGCGTGCAGAACAACTCGCGTCCTCCCTATTATAAACGATTCCGCAACTTTTTACAATACCGAAAAAAGAAATTGTTGTATAAATTTCAAAAGATGTTATAATAGGTATAAATAGAAATGAAATTACCCGATCGTTTTGGAGATGAGTCATGGAAGCGCTTACCGTATCCGCGCTGCTCGATTTGCAGCACACCGCCGCCGCGTCGCTTTTCGCGGCGAAGCAATACCCCTGGGAAGTTTTGGACGAAATCGGCGATTTTCTGCGCGCGCTGGGCGCAAAACTCGACCCCGCCGTGTTCGAGGAGCGCCTGCCCGGCGTCTGGGTCGCGCGGGACGCGGTCGTCGCCCCGACGGCCTGTCTTACCGCCCCCTGCATCATCGACCGGCAGGCGGAGGTGCGGCACTGCGCCTTTCTCCGCGGCAACGCCCTCGTCGGCAAGCAGGCGGTCGTCGGGAATTCGACCGAGCTGAAAAACGTCCTGCTGTTCGACCGCGTGCAGGTGCCGCATTATAATTACGTCGGCGATTCGGTGCTCGGTTACCATGCGCACATGGGCGCCGGCGCGGTCACCTCGAACGTCAAGGGAGACGGCTCGCCGGTGACGGTGCACGCCGGGGATGAGGCGCTGCCGACGGGGCGCAAGAAGTTCGGCGCGATTTTAGGCGACGGCGCCGAGATCGGCTGCAACGCGGTGCTCAACCCGGGCACGGTTATCGGCCGCGGCACCCGGGTCTACCCGCTTTCGATGGTGCGCGGCTTCGTGCCGTCCGGCCGCATCTGGAAAACCGGCGGCGAGATCGCCGTGCTGCGCTGAGGGAGACTGCCGGAATGGAAAAATGGGATATCTTTGACAGCCGGGGACAGCCGACGGGGCGCACCGTGACGCGCGGTCGGGCGATCTTCCGGCAGGGGGAGTACCATTTGGTGGTACATATCTGGATCGTCGACAGCGCCGGGCGGTTTTTGCTCCAGCGGCGGTCGGACGAAAAGAAGCTGATGCCGGGCGAATGGGCGGCGACGGGCGGCGCGGCGACGGCGGGGGAGGACTCCTTCACGGCGGCGCGGCGCGAGCTCTACGAAGAGCTCGGCATTTCCGCCACCCGCGAGACCCTGCGCGAGGTGACGCGGCTGCGGCGCAAGAATTCCTTCGTCGACCTCTGGCTGCTGCAAGCCGACGTCCCGCTTTCGTCGCTGCGGCTCCAGCCCGGCGAGGTCGCCTGCGCGAAGTGGGTGACCCGGGCGGAATTCGAAGCCATGATCGCCGACGGCCGCTATCATAATTACGGCGCCGCTTATTTCAAAACCCTGTTTCGCGCCTGCGACAGGTTGACAGAACCAGAAAAGGAAACGACAGTATGAGTATCTCTGTGGAAGGGCAGACCTGCCCGGTCTGCCACGCGTATCTGTTTGACGAGGACGACATCGTCTATTGCCCGATCTGCGGCGCGCCTCACCACCGCGCCTGCTATCAGGCCATCGGCCACTGCGCCTATGAGGACAAGCACGGCACCGACGAGGGCTATCACCGCCCCGCGCCCGCCGAGGAACAGCCGCCGCAAGACGCGAAGCAGACGGCCGACGTGCAGGAGCGCTGCCGCCGCTGCGGCCGCCCGCTCGACGCGACCGCCAACGTCTGCCCCTATTGCGGCATGCCCCGGCAGGACGCACCCTTTCCGCCGGGCGGCGCCCCCTTCGGGATGCGCGTCGACCTGCTCGGCGGCGTCCCGCCCGAGGCGCGCATCGAGGACGCGACGGCGGAGGAGGTGCGGCGCTTCACCCTGCTCAACTCCCAGCGCTATGTGCCGAAAT
>CANQSG010000156.1 GCA_947626485.1 uncultured Clostridia bacterium
CACGCGGCCGTCGAGCACCACGACGGTGTCGCAGCCGAGGACGGTGCGGTCGGGAAACTGCGGGGCGACGGCGCGCGCTTTCTGCCGCGCGAGCAGCAGCGGCACGTCGGCCGCCTTCGTGCCGGGCGGCACCTGCTCATCGAGGGCGGCGGGGCAGCAGACGACGTCGTCGTCGATCAGGCGAATGAGCGCCTGCCGGCGCGGGGAAGCGGAAGCGAGAACCAGCGGCATTTGACAGAACCTCCTGCGCGGGTCGCGGCGCGTTTTCGGCGGGCGGCAACCGCGTTTTTTCTTACGCATTTTCTTATTTGTTATACGCGATTCGCGCCGAAATGTCAATCCTTTTCGCGCTGCCGCGCATAGCGTCCGCCGGGGCGGATATACTAACCGAAAACCACAGAACAGGGGAGATCACCGTGCGAATTTTGCACCGCACAAAACCGAACCAACCCGTCCGCCGCCTGCTTCTCGCGGCGATGGTACTGCTGTTGACGCTGCTGCCGACCTTCGACGGCTTCGCCCTTTCGTCGATGGGGTCGCGGGGCGACGAGGTGCGCCGCATCCAGACCGCCCTGCGCGACCGGGGCTATCTGAACGACGCCGTCGACGGCATTTTCGGCAGCCGCACCCGCGCGGCGGTGATTCGCTTTCAAAAGGACGCCGGGCTGCAGGCCGACGGCATCGCGGGGCCGAAAACCCTCGCCGCCCTCGGGCTGTCAAACGCGCCGACGGCGAGCGACGCGGAATACCGTCTGCTCGCCCGCCTGATCTCCGCCGAGGCGCGGGGCGAGCCTTATATCGGGCAGGTCGCGGTCGGCGCCGTCGTCCTCAACCGGGTCGAGCACCCCTCCTTTCCCGACAGCATCGCCGGCGTGATCTACCAGAACGGCGCCTTTTCCTGCCTGCGCGACGGGCAGTTCGACCGCCCCGTCGCCGACAGCGCTTATCAAGCCGCGCGCGACGCCCTCAACGGCCTCGACCCGAGCGGCGGCGCGATCTATTATTTCAACCCCGCCACGGCGACGAGCGCCTGGATCTGGAGCCGCCCCTGCCTGACCGTGATCGGCTGCCACCGCTTCTGCGCATGACGGGGAGGGAGCCCTTGCGCGCCCTTTTGCTTGCCCAAAAGGTCAGGAAAAGTCAAAAACTTCACAAATAATTTACAATCACCCTATTGACAGACGCGGGAAAAAATGGTACAGTAAATGCAGTTAGCACTCCGAACGTCTGAGTGCTAAGTCTGGAGGAAGGTACTATGGAGCTGAACGCGCGCAAAAAAGCGATTCTCTCTGCCATCGTCCGAACCTATATCGAAACCGGCGAGCCCATCGGATCGAAGGCGCTCTGCTCCATTCTGGGGCTGGGGCTTTCCTCCGCCACGCTGCGCAACGAGATGAGCGAGCTCGGCGAGCTCGGCTACCTCGAGCAGCCCCACACCTCGGCGGGGCGCGTCCCGACCAGCAAGGGCTATCGGCTCTACGTCGAGGACGTGATGCGCAACGAGACGGTCTCGCCCGAAATGCGGCAGGCCATCGACGCCGTGCTCTCCCACCTGACGGGCGACCCGGAGCAGATCCCGGCAGAAGCGGGCGAACGCCTCTCCGAGCTGACGGGGTTGCCGGTGCTGTCGGCGACGGTGGCGAGCGAGGAAGCGACGGTGCACCGGGTGGAAATTTTGCCGATGGGGAAGCGGACGGCGCTGCTCGTGCTGCTGACCTCGGATCAGACGGCGCGCAGCCGCCTTTGCCGCACCGCCGTCAACCTCTCCGACGCGCTGCTCGACCGCTTCCGCCGCCTCTGCGACGACCGCGTCGTCGGCACGCCGCTTTGCGACCTGACGGCGTCGTGCCTGCAAAGCCTCGTCGCCTCGGCGTCCGGCTCGCTCGAGCTGCTGCCGCTGTTGACCTGCCTGTTCGATATGGCGGCGGAGCTGAGCCGCGCGCGGCTGAGCTTTCGCGGGGAATCGAACCTCTTTTCCTTTTATAAGCAGGATGACGAGGTGCGCCGGCTGCTCGAGCTCATTGCCCGGCGGGATGCGATCCTCTCGCTGCTCTCCGAGCTCAACCGCCCGGTTGGCGTCATCTTCGGGGACGACACGAGTTACGACGCCTTAAAGCCCTCGAGCCTCGTCGTCGCGAGCTACCGCAGCGGCGACAAAACGATCGGCCGCATCGGCGTCCTCGGCCCCGTCCGGATGTCCTATAACAACCTCATCCCCGGCGTCGCCTACTACGCCCAGAAATTGAGCCAGCTGATGTCGAACGCGCTGAAAGATATGGAGGATTGATCCCGTTGACAAAAGAAACCGAACAGACCGCGCAGAGCGAACAGACCGCGCAGAGCGAACAGACCGCGCAAGGCGAACAGACCGCCGAAGCGAAGGAGCCGACCCCCGAGGCCGCGCCGAAGGAGCCCGCGCCGAAAGCCGAAAAGGGCAAGGCGAAAAAGGCCAAGGCGGAGGACAAAACCGCCGCTCTGCTCGACGAGCTCGCGCACCAAAAAGACCTGCTGCTGCGCACCGCCGCCGAATTTGACAACTACAAAAAGCGCACCGAGCGCGAACGCCTCGGCGTCGCCGAATACGCCAAGGCCGAGCAGCTGAAAATCCTTCTGCCGATCTTCGACAACGTCGACCGCGCCCTCTCGGCGGACAGCGAAAGCCCCGAATACATCAAGGGCTTGCAGATGATCGTCCGCCAGCTCGCCGAGGCGGTGCAGAAGCTGGGGCTGCGCGAGATCGCCGCGGCAGGCGACCCCTTCGACCCCAAGCTGCACGAAGCCGTGATGCACGTCGAGGACGAGGCGCTCGGCGAGAACGTCGTCGCCGAGGTCCTGCAAAAGGGCTACGCCCTGGGCGACACCGTCGTCCGCCCCGCGATGGTCAAGGTCGCGAACTGACCCGCGCGGCACCCGTTAAAATCGTTTATCCAAACCCAAAATCATATACAGAAAGTCTCTAAGGAGGAGTTTTATCATGGGAAAAATTATCGGCATTGACCTCGGAACCACCAATTCCTGCGTCGCGGTGATGGAGGGCGGCGAAGCCGTCGTCATCGCCAACGCGGAGGGCGCCCGCACGACCCCGTCGGTCGTCGCCTTTTCGAAGACCGGCGAGCGCATGGTCGGGCAGGTCGCCAAGCGGCAGGCCATCACCAACCCCGACCGCACGATCAGCTCGATCAAGCGCGAAATGGGCACGGCGCACACCGTCACGATCGACGGCAAGAGCTACACCCCGCAGGAGATCTCCGCGATCATTCTGCAAAAGCTGAAAACCGACGCGGAGGCCTACCTCGGCAGCCCGGTGAGCGAGGCGGTCATCACCGTCCCCGCCTACTTCACCGACGCCCAGCGCCAGGCCACCAAGGACGCCGGCAAGATCGCCGGCCTGGACGTCAAGCGCATCATCAACGAGCCGACGGCGGCGGCGCTGGCGTACAGCATCGACAAAGAGGACGACCAGAAGGTCATGGTCTACGACCTCGGCGGCGGCACCTTCGACGTCTCGATCATCGAGATGGGCGACGGCGTGCAGGAGGTGCTGGCGACGGCGGGCAACAACCGCCTCGGCGGCGACGATTTCGACGCCCGCATCATGGACTGGATCGTCGACGCCTTCCAAAAGGAGCAGGGCATCGACCTGAAAACCGACAAAATGGCGATGCAGCGCATTAAGGAAGCCGCCGAAAAGGCCAAGATCGACCTCTCCGGCATGACGACGACCGACATCAACCTGCCCTTCATCACCGCCGACGCCAACGGCCCGAAGCATTTCGAAACGACGTTGACCCGCGCGAAGTTCAACGAGCTGACCGCCGACCTCGTCGAGTCAACGATGGGACCGGTGCGGCAGGCGTTGTCCGATTCGGGTCTTAAAACCTCGGACATCAACAAGGTTCTGATGGTCGGCGGCTCGAGCCGCATCCCCGCCGTGCAGGAGGCCGTGAAGAACTTCATTGGCCGCGAGCCATTCAAGGGCATCAACCCCGACGAATGCGTCGCCATCGGCGCGGCGCTGCAGGGCGGCGTGCTCGGCGGCGACGTCAAGGGTCTGCTGCTGCTCGACGTCACCCCGCTGTCGCTCGGCATTGAGACGATGGGCGGCGTGAGCACCAAGGTCATCGACCGCAACACGACGATCCCGACCAAGAAGAGCCAGATCTTCTCCACCGCCGCCGACGGCCAGACCTCGGTCG
>CANQSG010000157.1 GCA_947626485.1 uncultured Clostridia bacterium
CCGAGGGCGTCAAGCTGGTCGACAACATCGAGGCCGTGACGGTCGGCGTCAACATCTCGAGCTACCGCGAGCGCACCTTCACCGTCACGAATATCCGCTACCGCAACGTCGCCGCGGGGCTCACGACCCATTCGGCGAATTCCATCCGCAACGTCCGCATCTGCGGGCCGAGCGCCGTCATTCGCCGCCTGACCGCCGACGATCTCTATGCCGAGGTCGACCTCTCGGGCAAGGCGGCGGGGGAGCACACCGTGACCGTCCGCATCAAGTCGGACGCCTATAACGACATCTGGCAGATCGACAGCGGCTATACCGTCATCGTGACGCTGCAATAAACGCCATCGCCCGGTTTTCCGAAAAGGGATTCCCAAATTGACCCGGAATCCCTTTTGCTTTTGGCAGTTCTCGCCCCGTTTTCATATACTGGAACGAGGTGAAACGCCATGTTTGAAAACCTTTTGGCGGCGGCCGCGCTGCTGCTGGCTCTCTTCGGCTTGACCGAGCTGCTGCATCGGCTGCGCATTTTTCTGCTGCGTCCCGCGCCGCACCCCGTCTGCGCGCTGACGCTGCTTTGCGACGAAACGGCGGTGCAGCAGCTTTGCGCCGAGCTCGACGAGCTGCACTGGGGCGGCGGATGTGTTGCGGCGCGCCGGTTGATCGCGGTCGACTGCGGGCTGTCCGACGCGGTGGCTGCCGATTGCCGACAGATCGCCGCGCGGCATCCCGACGTGGTATTCTGCGCCGCCGAAGACCTCCCGGCGCGGCTAAAGACGATAAAGGAAGGACAGCATGGCTCGACAGGAAAGCCCGGCGGAAACCGAAACGCTTTCGGGCACCGTTGAACGGATTACCTATCAAAACGCGCAAAACGGCTACACCGTGTTTTCGCTGCGCACGTCGGACGGCAGAACGACGGGCGTCGGCTATTTGCCCTACCTCGCCGAGGGCGACGCCGTCACCCTCACGGGGCATTACCTCGTCCACCCGACCTACGGGCAGCAGTTCGAAGCCGTTTCCTGCGAGCGCGAGATGCCGTCGACCGCGGCGGCGATTTTGCGCTATCTTTCCTCGGGTGCGATTCGCGGCGTCGGCCCTGCGACCGCCCGCCGCATGGTCGAGCGCTTCGGCGACCGGACGCTGCAAATTTTAGAGGAATCCCCGACCGATTTGACCTGTATCAAGGGCATTTCGCGCGAAAAGGCGGAGCAGATCGGGGAGGCGTATCGCAAGCAGTTCGGCGTCCGCGACGTGATGCTGCTGCTCGCCCGCTTCCGCGTCAGCCCCGAGGAGGCGCTGCGCATCTACCGCCGCCTCGGCAACGAGTCGACCGCGCGGCTGCGCGAAAACCCCTATCTGCTCTGCTGCGAGGAGATCGCCTTCACCTTCGATCGCGTCGAGGAGATCGCGCGGGAATTTCAAATCGAACCGACCGACCCGGTACGGCTCGAAGCCGGCATGGAGTTTGTCCTGCGCCACAACCTCGACAACGGGCACACCTGCCTGCCGGTCGAGAAGTGGCTCGAGGTTTCCTGCCGCCTGCTCGGCTGCGACGCTGCGACGGCGGCGCAGATCGGCGACCGGCTCGCCGCCTCGATGCGGGTCTTCCGGCGGACGATCGACGGGGCGGATTTCGTCTTTTTGCCGCAGTACCTCGCCGCCGAGGAGTACATCGCCGGCAGATTGCACGCGATGCTTTCCCGCCCGCCCGCCGCCGACACCGCGACCGACGTCGAGATCGACGCGGTCGAGCGCCAGCTTTCCTTTACCTTCGAAGCCGCCCAGCGGGAGGCAATCCGCGCGGCGCTCGAGCGCGGTCTGCTGATCTTGACCGGCCCGCCCGGCACCGGCAAGACGACCACCCTCAACGCGATCATCCGCATTTTTGAAAACAAGAATTACAGCATCCTGCTCGCGGCGCCGACCGGACGCGCCGCCAAGCGCATGACCGAGCTGACCGGCTACGAGGCCAAGACCCTGCACCGCCTGCTCGAGGTCGAGTGGGGCGACGCGGACAAGCCTGTCTTCGCCCGCAACGAGCGCAACCCGCTGGAATGCGACGTCCTCATCGTCGACGAGACCTCGATGGTCGACTGCGCCGTCTTTGAGAACCTGCTGCGTGCGCTGCGTCTTTCCGCCCGGTTGATCCTCGTCGGGGACGCCGACCAGCTGCCGAGCGTCGGCGCGGGCAACGTCCTGCACGACCTGCTCGAAAGCGGCGCCATCCCCGCCGTCCGGCTGCACAAGATCTTCCGGCAGGCGATGGAGAGCACCATCATTCGCAACGCCCACGCGATCATCGGCGGCGAAATGCCGGAGCTCGACCGCAAGGATTCCGATTTCTTTATGCTCGACCTGCAAAACCCCGTCGCCGCCGCCAAAACGGTCGTCGACCTCTGCGTTCGCCGCCTGCCCGAGGCCTACGGCTTTTCGCCCCACACCGACATTCAGGTGCTCTGCCCCTCGAAGAAGCTGGAGCTCGGCGCCGTCAACCTCAACAACCTGTTGCAGGAGCGCCTCAATCCGCCCGGCGAGAAAACGCCGCAGGTCGCCTACAAGGGCTTTTTCCTGCGGCCGGGCGACAAGGTCATGCAGGTGCGGAACAATTACGATATCCTCTGGGAACGGGACAACGGCGAGACGGGCAGCGGGGTCTACAACGGCGACATCGGCACTTTAACCGAGATCGACGCCCGCGCCGACGTCATCCGCGTCCGGTTCGACGACCGCGTCGCCAGCTACCCCGGCGAAACGCGCTCCCAGCTCGAGCTCGCCTACGCCGTCACGGTACATAAAAGCCAGGGCAGCGAATTCGACTGCGTCGTGCTGCCGCTGCTCGACGTGCCCGCGCCGCTGCGTTACCGCAACCTGCTTTACACCGCCGTGACCCGCGCCAAAAAGCTGCTGATCGTCGTCGGCAGCCGCGGCGTCCTCGCCGCCATGGTCGAAAACGGGCGCAAAACGCTGCGTTACACCGGGCTGCGCTCCTTTTTACAGGCGTCCGTCGATGTTTGATCTGCACGCGCTGCTCGACGGCGTTGCCTGCTTCTTTTACCCGCGCCGCTGCGCCGTCTGCGACGCACTCATCCCGCCCGAGGACGCCCTGTGCGTGACCTGCGCCGACGCGCTTCACCCCATCACCGAGCCCTTCTGCACGAAATGCGGCAACCTCAAACGCAGCTGCGAATGTAAAGAATGGGTCTACCATTTCGAGGGCTGTGCCGCGCCTTTTTGCAATAGCGGCGCGGCGCGCGAATGCGTCTACGGCATGAAATTTTCCGGCAGTGTCGACACCGCGCGGTTCCTCGCCCGCCTGATGGCGGCCTGCGCGCGGGTGCGGTTTCCCGGGGTCGCCTTCGACCTCGTCTGCTGCGTCCCGATGCACCCCGCAACACAGCCGCGGCTCGGTTACAATCAAAGCGACCTGCTCGCCCGGGCGCTCGCAAAACGCCTCGGGCTGCAATACGACGCGAAAGCCCTCGCGCGCGTCGCCGTCGGCCGCACGCAGCACACCCTCAACGCCCGCGACCGGTTCGACAACGTGAAGGACCTCTACGCCTGCCGCCGCAACCTGCGAGGCAAGACCGTCCTTTTGGTCGACGATATCAAGACCACCGGGGCGACGCTCGACGAGTGCGCCCGCCAGCTGCTGCTCGCCGGCGCCGACGCCGTTTACTGTCTCGCGGCGCTCGTCTCGGAATAAAACAAAATGTCCGCCGAACGGCTTGCCGCGCGGCGCAAACTCTATACTATTTGGTGATACTATGGCAAAAGAAATCGGAATGGATCTCGGCTCCTCGAAAACCGTCCTCTTTTCGGGCGCGCGCATCGTGCTCGAAATGCCGAGCGCCGTCACGGTCGACACCGAGACGTGGGAGCCGGTCTATTACGGCGAAAAGGCGCTGCAAACGCTGGGGCGGACGCCCGAAAGCCTGACCTGCGTGCGCCCCATCGCGCGCGGCGTGATCTCGGATTACGACATCGCCGAGCAGATGGTGCGCCGCTATATGACGCGGGCGTTCGGCAATAAAATCGTCCGGCCGCGGGTGATGGTCGCCCTGCCGACCGGGCTGACCGAGGTGCAGCACCGCTCGGTCGCCAACGTGCTCGAATCCGCCGGCGGCCGCAGCGTGTCGGTCATCGAGGACCCCGTCGCCGTCGCGATCGGGCTGGGGG
>CANQSG010000158.1 GCA_947626485.1 uncultured Clostridia bacterium
AGGTCGAACTGGGAAAGCCATTCGATGCGGATGACGTGGTTGCCCGCCGTGAGGCGAAGCCCCACGGGGTCGGACGACCGCCAGTTTTGCCAGCCGCCCGTTCCGGCGCAGGCGAAATCGGAGATCAGCTGCCCGTCGAGATAGCAGACGTAATGAATATCGTTCGCGGTGGTGCCCGCCCGGGCGATATGCGTGGTGAACCAATACGCGCCGGCGGATTCCTCCGTCAGGTTGAGGTTCCACTCCATCCAGGCGCCCTTCAGCGTGCTGCTGGGGATCTGACCGCCGGCGAGCTCCGGGTCGCTGCCGGTCTCCCTTCCGATCCCGGAGGAGGAAGCGGTATACGTCACCGCGTCGATCCGGATCACGTCGCCCTCTTCCGCCGCGCGGGTGAGCCGGAACAGGCTGACGTTGCATTGATGCACGATTTTAACCCGGATCACATGGCTGCCGGCGGAGAGCACCGTCGTATACGGTCCCGCGTCGGTCCATTTTGTCCAGCCGCCCGAGCCGGGCTGGCTGAAATTGCCGATTTCGGCGCCGTCCACCGAGAACTGCACCGCCATCGTATCGGTTCCGCCCCGCGCCACATGGGCGGTCAGCTGATACCGCCCGGCAAATTCGGCGGGCACGTCGACGTCGAACTCGAACCAGTCGCCCGCATACTGCCCCTTCGGCATCTGCCCGACGACGCCGTCAGGGTCGTTCGTCGCCTCGAAGCCGCTGAAGGTTTTGCTCGCGCGGTTGAATTCGTAAAGCTCGATCGTGGTGACGTCGTCCCCCACCTGACGCGCCGGCCGCTCCAGTTGAATCCAGCTCAAATCAAAGCTCGTGTCCCATTCCAGCCGCAGGGTGTGGGTGCCGGCGGCAGTCAGGTCGATCGGGTGCGCCGTCGTCGTAAACCACGCCACGCCTTCGCCGGACGCCTCGCCTTGTGTCACCGAAAAGCCGGGCGCGCCGTCGACCGTCACCTTCATCGCGGGAATGTCGCCGTTCGAATGGACGCGGGCGGCAAAGGTGAAGGACAGACTGTCCCGCGGCACCTGAATTTCAAACTCCGCCCATCCGCCGCTCGAAGCGGACAGCATTTCCGAATCCAGCCGCTCGGCGTCGGTGTTGGCGTTCCGGGTGACGCCCGACTGCGCGCTGAAGGCGGACGCGGCTATTTTGGCGGGAAGCGACGTCTGCGCCGCCAGCACGGACAGACCCGCGACGTCCGACAGACCCAAAAGCGCGGCAAGCAGGATGGATAAGGCGCGTTTTCCTCGTTTCATCGTGAAAGCATCCTTTCCGTTCTCTGTTTTCTGCGGGGCAAAAGGTCAATTCTTCGGAAGATAGATGTGGAAATGCGCGGTCGCGTCCTCCGCGGAAACGGGGCTTCCGTCGATCGCCGAGATATTGAAGGCGCGGGTCTCAAATTCACCCCACCATGCCTCGTCGATCAGCCCGTACATCGCTTCCGTCGGCACCGGGCGGATACCGACGGCATTGCGCGGGTCGCCCGCACGCCAACCCTCGGCGCGGTAACGGTAGCCGCTGTCGACCACCAGCAGGGAGCCGACCGGCAACTCCGCGCGGGTAAACCGCCGGGCGGACGCCGCAAACGCGTCGAGATCCGCCTCGCTGCTGTTCTCGCGGGTGTGCAGCGTCGCGTCGAGCGAGGAATTCCAGTAAGCGCTGCCGACGGCTTCCCACGGCATCTCGGTATAGGCGGACAGGTCGTAGAGCGTCTCCTTCGTCGGATAGGCGGATGCCGTCACGTCATAAGGGGTCGCGAGCGCCTTTTCAACGGCGTCGCGCAGGACGAGCAGGTATTCCGACGGGACGCCATCCGGCATCGTATGCACCCGGCTCAGCGGCAGCCCCAGGGCGTGCGCCCAGGTCAGACCCGCCGTAAACCGGCCGATGTCGAGCGTCAGATGATACCCGTCGCGGGTCAGGGTGTCGCCGAAGAAGCTCGTGCGCAGGTTCTGGATCGCGGTGCCCGACGGGATCACCATTTCAAAAGCGCCGGTGGGGACGACCTTTTGCTGCACCGCTTCGCAGATCTGCCGGTACATCGTCATCTGATCCTTGCCGTATTTGGAAAATTCCCCGTGGTCGCTGTCGCCCTGATACGCCCACGTCATATGCCACACCAGCCGCGCATCCTTCCCGTTCGGCTGCTGCCGCACATAGGCGATCAGGTCGGTCAAGTCCTCGTTATAGGTGTCCGCCATGCCGCTCGAACCGCTCGCCTGCTGGAGACTGATGAGATCCCAGTCGTGCTTCGCGATACCCTTCGCCATGGTGCACTTGTCCTCCGATTTCCAGGTTCCGGTGCTGTTTTCGCGGTAGGTGTAATCGGCGGCGTCGCTTCGCGCCTTTGCAATATGGGTTTTCAGCGTGCAGCCGCCGATATAGAGGTTCGCGACGACAATCTCCTGTACACCGCAGTCGGCGGCGATCCGATACAGGTATTGCAGCGCGTCATCGCTGAAGCTGTTGCCGATCGCCAGTACCTTGAGGGAGGTCGGCTCGGTTTTCTCCGCCGTCGCGGAATAAATCGCTGCGCTCATACACAAAACGGACGCGATCGTCACCATCGCGATCAGCGCCAACACCCTCCTTTTTCCCGGTTTCATCCTGCAATTCCCACCTTTCCGGGTTCCGGCAGCGCGGTGCGTTCCCCTTCGGACACCTGTCACCGCTTGTAATGCCTACCCGAATTTTATAGAACATCCGGACAAATTTCATCCGATATGTCCTCGTTTTTCATTCTATCACACCTCCTTTTGCAATTCCATTGTGATTATTCTTGAATCATATTGCAATTCTTAACCTCTGCGAGGAAGTCCGCGATTTGCCGCCGGAACGCAAAAAGCCCCCTGAAAGCATTGCTCTCAGAGGGCTATCCATCAGGAGGTTATTCCTTTGAAACAAAGTGTTTCATCGGTTCATTAAGATGGTATATTTCATGTTTCAAAAACATGGGATATATCGTCACTTTTTGGAGGCCTTCAATCGGCATCCAACCAAGAACCACATTGCAATGATCTTTCTGCGAAACGAACTCGCCACTTTCGGGAATAGCCAATTCTTCTCGGAGACTTATCTGATAGTAAAAAACAATCGTATGCGCCCTCTTGCCATTCCATTCCCAAAAAGATTCTTCGCTCCACAAAAGACGATCACATCGTGTCTCAACCCCAAGTTCTTCTTTCATTTCACGAATCAATCCACTTTCTAAAGTCTCACCAACTTTTATGTGGCCTCCCGGCAAAGCATACGCATTTCCGTCTTTTTCTCTCTGCACGAGAATCCTATTGTCTTTTATCAAAACGCCAACTGTTCTAATTCCACAAGTATAGTCATCGCCGGAAAACAGAAAATCCTTCTCCATAAACGCCTCCGAATTTCAGGGTGTGCATCTGTTTTACAAATGGGAAACCCCGCTATGGGATTGCCCATTCATCTTAGAAATTCTGCGTTTTTTCATCTCTGCATCTTTTTCGACATCGTTTGATGTAAGTTTGATGTAAGGATGTAAATTTGGGCTTTTAGGCGATTCCGAAAGACCGCATGAATACTGGCTTTTTTGGCTCTTTCAGTCGCCCAAGGGTTTCATTGTCGGGAAGTGCAGGGAGGGAATTGCAAACCGCGGTAAAATAACGTAAGCCGCAATAAATCCGTCGGCCTGCAAATCTCGTATTGGATAAACCGTTATATCCCGTGATAAAACGGCTGTATCGTTCGATGTAAATTTTGATGTAAGCACTTTATTGTTACCCAATCCACGTCGTGTTGCGGCTTGTAATCGCGGGCTTTCGTTTCACATTTGACAGTTTTAGTATAGCACAAAGTAAAGTAAATTTCTACCCCAAAATTACAAAAAAGTCTGTGAAGATATGTTGCTCGTTCAAAACGGCGGTTTCCGATTGTCGGCCGTGCAAACGGAGACTTTACGCTCTTTTTTGTTTCGGGTCAGCGGGTTTTTTCGGTGCGGGCGATGATTTCGTTTTGCATTTCTTCGGCGAGGCGGGTGAAGTAGGCGGAGAAGCCGCTG
>CANQSG010000159.1 GCA_947626485.1 uncultured Clostridia bacterium
CATGGTGTTTCAGCAGTTCAACCTCTTCCCCCACAAAACGGTCCTCAAAAACCTGACCCTCGCGCCGGTCATGGTAAAGAAAATGCCGAAAGCCGAAGCCGAAAAGCTCGCGATGGAGCTTTTGGATACGGTCGGACTTGCGGATAAGGCATACTCCTACCCCGCTCAGCTTTCGGGCGGTCAGCAGCAGAGAATTGCGATAGCGCGCGCTCTCGCGATGAAGCCCGACATAATGCTGTTCGACGAGCCCACGTCCGCGCTCGACCCCGAAATGGTCGGCGAGGTGCTCGAGGTCATGCGGGAACTCGCACAGGACGGCATGACGATGGTGATCGTCACCCACGAAATGGGCTTTGCGCGCGAGGCCGCCAACCGCGTGCTCTTTATCGACGAGGGCGTGATCGTCGAGCAGGGCGCGCCCGCCGACTTCTTCGGCAACCCGAAAAGTCAACGCCTGCGGGATTTTCTCTCCCGCGTGCTCGCCTGAAAAATGCAAAAAGGCGCCCTGTCGCGGTACAAAGCGTACTGCAGCAGGGCGTTCTTTTGTGCGAAAAATTGCGCGGAAAACAGCGGTGAAGAATTATTCGCTGCGCTGTGCCGGGGGGATCTGCTGTTTGAGCGAGGCGCGGGTCTTGCGGATCTCGGCGAGGTTCGCCGTCAGCCCGTCGTCGGCGCGGCGCATGATGTCGTCGACAAAATCCTGCGCGGCCTTGCGCATTTCGCGGGTCTTGGCCTGCGCGTTGGCGATCATCTCGCCGGCCTTTTCCTGCGCCAGCTTGGTGATCTCCTCCTGCGCGACCATGGCCTTCGCGCGCTCCTCGGCGGAACGGGTGATGCTGTCCGCCTCGCGCTTGGCGTTGGTGATGATGTCGGCGCGGTCGGCGACGATGCTGCGCGCCTGCCGAATTTCGCCCGGCAGATTCAGGCGAATATCATCCACCACGGCGCGGACTTTTTCAATATCGATCATCGAACGCTTTCCGGGAACCTTGATCCCGCTGTCCAATACTTCGTCCAGTTGTTCCAAAAGTTCATCAATGCTCATTTGATTCGCTCCTTTGCTGAAATCGCTGCAGAACGTCCCGGTGGATCTCCGCCGGCACAAAATCTGACACGTCCCCGCCCATGCTGGCAATCTGCTTTACCATGCTCGAGCTGAGGTACATATTTTCTGCGCTGGTCGTCAGAAAGACGGTTTCCACAGCCGGATTCAGTTTTTTATTGGTGAGCGCCATCTGAAATTCATATTCAAAATCTGACATGGCGCGCAAGCCTTTGACAATGGCGGCCGCGCCCTTTTCGGCAGCGTATTCCGCCAGCAGGCCGTAATAGGAATCGGCCGTGACATGAGGAATGTTTGCGGTGGATTTGCGGATCATCTCGACGCGCTGATCGAGCGAAAAGCAGCTTTGCTTGTTGGCGTTCACCATCACGACGACGATCACCTCGTCGAACATGGCGGCGGCGCGCCGGATGATATCCAAATGCCCGACGGTGATCGGGTCGAAGCTGCCGGGGCAGATCGCGATGCGCTGTTTCAAGCTGACGTCTCTCCTTTGTCGTAAAATGACGTCATCGTTTTTCCGTAACGATAGCGGCGGCGGCAGGACAGCGTGCCCACCTGTTCCGGCAATGCGAGGGAAACCGGGTGCTCGCAGACGACGACGCCGTGCGCGCTGAGCCGGTTGGCAACCCGATGGAGCGCGTCGGCAAGGTAACCGGCGGCATAGGGCGGGTCGAGAAAAACAAGGTCAAAGGTTTCGCGGCAGGTCGTCAGATACGCCTGATAATCGGAGCGCACGACCGTCGCGGACGCCGCCAAATTTGTCGCGGCGAGGTTCTGGCGGACAATGTCGAGCGAGGAAGCGGCGGCGTCGACAAAGACGGCATGCGCCGCCCCGCGGCTGAGCGCCTCGATTCCGAGCTGGCCGGAACCGGCGAACAGATCGAGCACCCGCCGGCCCTCTAAATCGAACTGGAGCACGTTAAAAACGGCCTCTTTGACAAGATCAGAAGTCGGCCGCACCGCGTCACCCTGCGGCGATTTCAACTTCGCGCGCTGCGCCGAACCTAAAATAACACGCATATACCCTCACCTACATTATCCCACGCAGCACACGGTTTTGTCAACAAAAACTTTTATAACCTGCGAAAATGCGACGTTATTTGATCCCGTTCGCGGAGGAGGTTTCTTTTTGGATGACGTCGTGGGCGCCGCCTTCGACGATGCTGGTCGCTGAAACGAGGGTCAATTTTGCCTTCTTTTGCAGTTCCGGGATCGTCAGCGCGCCGCAGTTGCACATCGTCGATTTCACCTTGCTGAGGGTCAGGCCGACGTTGTCCTTCAGGCTGCCGGCATAGGGCACGTAGGAATCGACGCCTTCCTCGAAGGAGAGCTTTTTGTCGCCGCCGAGGTCGTAGCGCTGCCAGTTGCGGGCGCGGTTGGAGCCCTCGCCCCAGTATTCCTTGAAATAGTTGCCGCCGATGTTGACCTTGTTGGTCGGGCTCTCGTCAAAGCGGGCGAAATACCGGCCGAGCATGATGAAATCGGCGCCCATCGCGAGCGCGAGGGTGATGTGGTGATCGTGGACGATGCCGCCGTCGGAGCAGACCGGGACGTAAACGCCGGTTTTTTCAAAATAGGCGTCGCGGGCGGCGCAGACGTCGATAAGCGCCGTCGCCTGTCCGCGGCCGATGCCCTTCTGCTCGCGGGTGATGCAGATGGAGCCGCCGCCGATGCCGACCTTGACGAAATCGGCGCCGCATTCGGCCAGATACAGGAAGCCCTCCCGGTCGACGACGTTGCCCGCGCCGACCTTGACCGAATCGCCGTAGCGGTCGCGGATAAAGTCGATCGTGCGCTTCTGCCATTCGCTGAAGCCCTCGGACGAGTCGATGCAGAGGACGTCCGCCCCGGCCTCGACCAGCGCGGGGACGCGTTCGGCATAGTCCCGCGTGTTGATGCCGGCACCGACGACGTAGCGCTTGTGCTCGTCCAGCAGCTCGAGCGGGTTTTCTTTGTGAGAATCGTAATCCTTCCGGAAGACGAAATATTTCAGGCGGCCGTTCGCGTCGACGATCGGCAGCGAGTTGAGCTTGTTGTCCCAGATGATGTTGTTGGCTTCCTTCAGCGTCGTGCTCTCGTCGGCGTAAATCAGGGCGGACAGCGGCGTCATAAAGCTTTCGACGCGGGTGCCGGGCTCCATGCGGCTGACGCGGTAATCCCGGCCGGTCACAACGCCGAGCAGCTTGCCGCCGGGGGTGCCGTCGTCCGTCACGGCGACGGTCGAATGGCCGGTGCGCTCTTTGAGCGCGAGGATATCCGCCAGCGTCTGATCGGGGCGGATGTTGGAATCGCTGACGACGAAACCGGCCTTAAAGCCCTTGGTGCGCGCGACCATGGCGGCCTCGTTTTCGACGGTCTGCGAGCCGTAAATAAAGGAGATACCGCCCTCGCGCGCCAGCGCGACCGCCAGCCGATCGCCCGAGACCGACTGCATGATGGCGGAGACGAGCGGGATGTTCATCGACAGCGCCGGCTCTTCCCCTTTTTTGAACTTGACGACCGGCGTCCGGAGGCTGACGTTGGCGGGCACGCACTCCGAAGAGGAATACCCCGGCACAAGCAGGTATTCGTTAAAGGTATGCGACGGTTCCTCAAAATAATAAGCCATAACAGCACGCTCCCCATAAAAATAAATTTCTCGTTTCTGTTTCTTGTTTATTAGAAAAATTATACCGCGAAACCGCTCCAAAGTCAACCGTTCCGCAAGGATTTTTGAAAAAATCGGCCGGGAGTGAATTCCCAAAGTAAATTCCACAGTGGAATTTGCGGTGGAATTTAGTGTGGGAATTCACCTTTTTTGAAAAAAGGTTTGAAAAAATCGAAAATACAACGTTTCACGGCAAAAGGCAGCCCGTCCAAATTCACGCGACACGCGGCGGGGAATTTCTATCTCTAAATTGCAATATCAAATAGGACAGGATAGAAAAGATCGTCAGACGAGCGATAATTGAAGATTTTACGGGGCAA
>CANQSG010000160.1 GCA_947626485.1 uncultured Clostridia bacterium
CATGAACGCGAGCCCCGCCGCTATCCGGGGGGAGAGCTTCGGGCTCGAGACCTATTCGCCCTACTGCGACCGCGACCTCGGCGAGCGGAAAATCTGCGACGCCGGCGACCTCGAGCTGCCCTTCGGCAACGCGCAGCGGGTGCTCGACCTGACCGAGCGGGCGGTCGACGGCATCCTTTCCGACGGAAAACGTCCCCTGCTGCTCGGCGGCGAGCATTTGATCACCCTCGGCGCCGTGCGGGCGGCGCTGCGGCACTTTCCCGCGCTGCATGTCCTGCAATTCGACGCCCACACCGACCTGCGCGGGGAATACCTCGGCGAGGAGCTGACCCACGCCGGCGTGATGCTGCAAATCTGGCGCCTGACGGGCGACGGGAGGGTGCACCAGTTCGGCATCCGCAGCGGCGAGCGGGCGGAATTTCAGTTCGCCGCGCTGCACACCGACCTGCACCGCTTCTCGCTCGACGGCTTTGAAAAAACCGTTGCAAGCCTTGCCGGGCTGCCCGTTTACGTCACGGTCGACCTCGACGTGCTCGACCCGGGCTGTTTTTGCGGCACCGGGACGCCCGAGCCGGGCGGCGTGACCTTTTCGGCGCTGTTACAGGCGCTGCTCGCCCTCGACGCGCTCGACGTCATCGGCGCCGACGTCTGCGAGCTTTCGCCCCACTACGACCCGAGCGGCGCTTCGACCGCCGCCGCCTGCAAAGTCGTGCGGGAGCTGCTGTTGCAGCTGCGCCCCGCCGACGCGAATTAAAGGAGGTACACCCATGGGAAAATGTATGGTTATCGGCTGCGGCGGCGTCGCCTCGGTCGCCATTCAAAAATGCTGTCAAAACAGCGACGTTTTTTCGGAGCTTCTTCTCGCCAGCCGGACGAAATCGAAATGTGACGCGCTGCGCGACAAATTGCAGGGCAAGACCCGCACGAAGATCGAGACCGCGGCGGTCGACGCCGATTCGGTCGAACAGCTCGTTGCCCTGATGCGGGCGTTTCGCCCCGACGTCGTGCTGAATTTGGCGCTGCCCTATCAAGACCTGACGATCATGGAGGCCTGCTTGCAGGCGGGCGCGCACTACGTCGACACCGCGAATTACGAGCCGCCCGACACCGCGAAATTCGAATACAAATGGCAGTGGGCGTACCGGGAGCGGTTCCGGCAGGCGGGGCTCTGCGCCCTGCTCGGCAGCGGGTTCGACCCCGGCGTGACGGGCGTTTTCGCCGCCTACGCCCAGAAGCACCACTTCGACGAGATCCACGAGCTCGACATTCTCGACTGCAACGGCGGCGACCACGGCTACCCCTTCGCCACCAACTTCAACCCCGAGATCAACATTCGCGAGGTCACCGCCAAGGGCAGCTACTGGGAAAACGGCGGCTGGGTCGAGACCGAGCCGATGGAAATTAAACGGGAATACGACTTCAAGGGCGTCGGCAAAAAGGACATGTATTTGCTGCACCACGAGGAGCTCGAAAGCCTCGGGCAGAACCTGCGCGGCATTCGGCGCATCCGCTTCTTTATGACCTTCTCCGAAAGCTATCTGACGCATCTGCGCTGCTTGCAGGACGTCGGCATGACCTCGATCGAACCGATCCTCTACGAGGGGCGCGAGATCGTGCCGCTGCAATTTTTGAAGGCGGTGCTGCCCGACCCGGCGTCGCTCGGCCCGCGCACCGTCGGCAAGACCAACATCGGCTGCATCTTCCACGGCGTGCAGAACGGCGCGCCGAAGGATTATTACCTCTACAACATCTGCGACCACCAGGCCTGTTACCGCGAGGTCGGCGCGCAGGCGGTCTCCTACACGACGGGCGTGCCGGCGATGATCGGCGCGATGCTCGTAATGGACGGCAGGTGGAACCGGCCGGGGGTCTGGAACGTCGAGGAGTTCGACCCCGACCCGTTTATGGAGGCGCTCAACCGCTGGGGGCTGCCCTGGGAAGAGGACTTCCACCCGGCGCCGGTGGATTAAATGAACGCGTTCGATTTGCCGCACACCCCCTGCTACGTCGTCGACGAGGCGCGCCTGACCGAAAATCTGCGAATTTTGCGCGACGTCGCCGACCGGGCGGGCTGCCGCGTGCTGCTCGCGCAGAAGGCCTTTTCGATGTACGCGCTCTACGGGCTTGTCGGCCGCTATCTCGACGGGACGGCGGCGAGCGGGCTGTATGAGGCGCGGCTCGGGCGCGAGGAGATGGGGCGCGAGAACCACGTTTTCGCCGCCGCCTTCCGCCCCGACGAGATCGACGAAATCCTGTCGCTGTGCGACCACATCATTTTCAACTCCTTCGCCGAATGGCGGCGCTATCGCGAAAAGACGCTCGCCGCCGGGGTCAGCCCCGGCATTCGGGTCAACCCCGCCCACTCGACGCAGGACCGCGCGATCTACGACCCCTGCGCGCCCGGCTCGCGGCTGGGCGTGACGCGCGCGGCCTTTCGAGAAGAGCTGCTCGACGGCGTCGAGGGGCTGCATTTTCACACTCTGTGCGAGCAGAACTGCGACGCGCTCGAGGCGACCCTTGCAGCCTTTGAAGCCGATTTCGGCGGCTTTCTGCCCGACATGAAATGGGTCAATTTCGGCGGCGGGCACCACATCACCCGCCCCGACTACGACTGCGCGGGGCTGGTTCGCCTGATCCGCGATTTTCGCGCGAAATACGGCGTGCAGGTCTATTTGGAACCGGGCGAGGCCGTCGCGCTGAACGCCGGCTTTCTCGTCGCGACGGTGCTCGACGTCGTCGAAAACGGCGTTTCGATCGCGATTTTAGACGCGTCGGCCGCCTGCCACATGCCCGACGTGCTCGAAATGCCCTATCGCCCGCCCCTGCGCGGCGCCGGACAGCCGGGCGAAAAGCCCTGCACCTACCGGCTGGCGGGGCCGACCTGCCTTGCGGGCGACGTCATCGGCGATTATTCCTTCGACGCGCCGCTGCACCCCGGCGACCGGCTCGTCTTCGAGGATATGGCGATCTATACGATGGTGAAAAACAACACCTTCAACGGCATGCCGCTGCCCGATATCGTCCTGCGCAAAGCGGACGGGTCCTTGCAAACCGTCCGCCGCTTTGGCTACGCGGATTTTAAATCCCGCCTGTCCTGACGTTTTTCGCGCAAAACCGGGTAAAAAATTTAAGAATCCGGCTTGACAAACCGTCGGCCTCGTTGTATGATATTTGTGACGGAATCATAAATGTATTTCCGCCAGAGCCTTTCAAACGGAAAAGAGGTTGCTGTCATGCTGTATTACAATCTGGAACGGGAGTATTACCTGCAACGCGACGCGAAAGCGATCGCTTCCCTTGCGCCGGCGCAGAAAATGGCGCACGCATTTCGCGCCTATCTGGAGGAGATGCCGGTGCACCTGCGGCCGGGCGACCTGCTCGCCGGGTGGTACGGCTATGAGGACGCGTGGCCGGACGACGTCGACGCTTATTACCGGGCGAAGCCGCGTATCGAGCCGAACCCGGTCGACCGGGTGCTGTACGAGACCTATATTTTCGGCGTGGCGCGGCTCGACCGCGGGCACCACACCCTCGATTTCGGCGGCCTGCTCGCCCGCGGCACCGACGCGGTGTTGCAGGACGTAAACGCGACGCTCCGTGTCGAGACCGACGAACAAAAACGCGGCATCCTGCTTGGCATGCGCGACGCGCTCGAGGCGACGCGAATCTTCGGCGAACGCTATGCCCGCCTCGCCGAGGAACAGATGAAAACGGCGACGGATGAAACCGACCGCAGGCGGCTCGCGCGCATCGCGAACGCCTGCCGCCGGGTGCCCATGCAGCCGGCGACCGATTTCTTCGAAGCGTTGCAGGACGCCTTCCTGCTTTGGAATTTCATGAACATTTCGGACGCCTGCTGGGTCTCGGTCGGGCTGGGCAGCGTCGATCAATATCTGCTTCCGTATTACGAACGCAGCCGCCGCGCGGGGCTGTCGGACGAGGAAGTCGTCGACCTGTTCTGCCAGCTTTTCCGAATG
>CANQSG010000161.1 GCA_947626485.1 uncultured Clostridia bacterium
CGGTATCCTCCGCGACGGTGATGCCCTTATAATCGACGACAACGCCGGCGCAGGCGCCCTTCAGCTTTTGTGCCAGATCGGCGACGATCTGCTTTTTTTGTTCGAGTACGCTTTCGTTCGGCAATCCAATTCACCTCCGGTTGTTTTCCAAAATGAAAATCGCCTGTCCTCCGAAGGCAGAGAGCAGGCGGGCAAAAACAAGGCTTTTGTCACGCGTCCTCGGCAGGCGGCAAGCCTTATCCCAAGCGGGACCTGCTGTCTTCGGAAGTGATAGCAAAAGAGATTATACCACACACCCGGGCGGGTGTCAAGGTCTTTTTTACGGCACTCAGGCGCCGAAGCGGGCGACGTTGAGCTTGATGCCGGGGCCCATCGTGGTGGCGAGGACGCAGGACTTGATATACTGACCCTTCGTCGACGCGGGCTTCGCGCGGACGATGGCGTTCATCAGGGTGTCGAAGTTCTCCTGCAGCTTCTCGGGGCCGAAGGAGACCTTGCCGATGGGGCAGTGGATGATGTTGGTCTTGTCGAGGCGGTATTCGATCTTACCGGCCTTGGCCTCGGTGACGGCGCGCGCCACGTCAGGGGTGACGGTGCCGGCCTTCGGGGTCGGCATCAGACCGCGCGGGCCGAGAATTTTACCGAGCCGGCCGACGACGCCCATCATGTCGGGGCTGGCGATGACGACGTCGAAATCCAGCCAGTTTTCGTTCTGAATTTTGGCGACGAGCTCCTCGGCGCCGACGTAATCGGAGCCGGCTTCCTCGGCGGCCTTGGCGTTGTCGCCCTTCGCGAAGACGAGGGTGCGGATCTTTTTGCCGGTGCCGTTGGGCAGCACGACCGCGCCGCGCACCTGCTGGTCGGCGTGGCGGGAGTCGACGCCCAGGCGGACGTGGATCTCGACGGTCTCATCAAATTTGGCGGTGCCGGTCTTGACGGCCAGCGCGACCGCTTCTTCGGCGTCGTAGAGCTTACCGGTTTCGATGAGCTTGGCGCTTTCTGTATATTTCTTTCCGTGTTTCATTCTTGTTGACCTCCCAATAAGTGGTTAAATCGGAAATTTCCTCCCACGCGAGAGCGGTTAATCGACGACTTCGATCCCCATGCTGCGGGCGGTGCCGGCGATCATGCTGATGGCGGCGTCGATCGAGGCGGCGTTGAGATCCGGCATTTTGGTTTCGGCGATCTTGCGCACCTGTTCGCGGGTGATCTTGGCGACCTTCGTCTTGTTGGGGACGCCCGACCCGCTTTCGATGCCGCAGGCCTTTTTGAGAAGGACGGCGGCGGGCGGGGTCTTGGTGATGAAGCTGAACGAGCGGTCGGCATAGACCGTGATGACGACGGGGATAATCAGACCGACGTCGTTCTTCGTGCGCTCGTTGAACTCCTTGGTGAACGCCGCGATGTTGATACCGTACTGACCGAGCGCGGGGCCGACGGGCGGCGCCGGCGTCGCTTTTCCGGCCGGAATTTGCAATTTGACATAACCTGTAATTTTCTGTGCCATGGTTGCACCTCCAAAATTCATGGTGACGGGCGCGCGGGGCGTCCGTGGGGTCGAATTATTCGACCAGCGCGATCTGATCGAGCTCGAGCTGCGCGGGGGTCTCCCTGCCGAACATCGAAATCATGACGCGGACGTTGTTCTTCGGAATGTCGATCTCCTCGACGATCCCCATAAAGCCGTCGAGCGGCCCGTCGATGATCTTGACGTTGTCGCCGACGCGGTAGCCGACTTCGACGCTGTGCTTCTCAACGCCTAATGCGGCGACTTCTTCGTCGGTGAGGGGGACCGGCTTGGAGCCCGGGCCGACAAAGCCGGTGACGCCGCGGGTATTGCGCACGACGTACCAGGAATCGTCGGTCACGATCATTTTGATGAGGACGTAGCCGGGGAAGATCTTGCGCTCGACCTCGCGCTTTTTATCGTCCTTGATCTCGGTGACCGTCTCGGTCGGAATGTTGATGTCGAGGATCAGATCCTGCATTTTGCGGTTCTCGACCATCTTTTCAAGGTCGGTCGCGACCTTGTTTTCATAGCCGGAATAGGTGTGGACAACATACCATTTTGCTTCATTGAATCCAGCCATTCCGTTTCCTCCTTACGACGCTTTGGGGATGAGCAGATCGAGCAGCTGTCCCAGACCGAAGTCGAGCAGCCAGATCACCGCGCCGATGAGCACGCACATCAAAAGCACGATGCCGGTGTTTTTGAGGACGGAGCGCAGGCTCGGCCAGACGATCTTTTTCGTTTCGCTCTTGTAGTCGCGGAAAAAGCGAACGACGCGCTGCGGGATCGTGTATTTCGTCCCCTTCGAGGCCTGCACGGCGATCGCGTCCGCGAGCAGCAGATGGGCGATCCCGGCGGCGGCTGCCAACAGCAGGGCGACCGACGTCAGCAGGACGGTGAAGGAATAGGAAAGGGCGGAAAAGTCGACGGCGGGCAGTGGCCGCGTGTCGACAAAGAACGCGGGCTGACGCAGCGCGACGACGAGCATAAAGATCCCGCCGACGAGGGCGAAGGCCGGCGACGCATAGCGCGAGGCGAAGCCCTTCGCGAAGAAATTGACGATGGCGCAGACGAGAGCGAAGAGGGTCAGCAGCATGCAGAACAGCAGCTTGGCCGAGCGCGCCATGTCATAGGTCGTGCCGGCGAGGTCGACTTTGCTGCCGAAGGCGAGCTGCGCGCCGACCAGCGTGACGCTCCCCGAGCCCGTCACGATCGTGGCGAAGTCGGTGAAAAAGAGCACCAGCGCCGTGACGCTGAAGAGCAGCGTCAGAATTTGAGCGAGTTTGTTGATTGCTTTCATACGCCGCCCCCTTACTTCGTTTCCCGGTGGAGGGTGTGCTTCCGGCAGAACTTGCAATATTTGTTCATTTCAAGTCTGTCGGGGTCGTTCTTCTTGTTCTTCATGGTGTTGTAGTTGCGTTGTTTGCACTCCGTGCAGGCCAGTGTGATTTTGGTTCTCATGACGGCACCTCCCGTTTGACGGAAAATATTTTTTCTCTTCCCGCCGTCCGTACACACAGCGGGCGCGGGCGAGAAAATTGCCTCCCTCCAGAAACCGCGCGTCCTTGCGGCAGCACGCCGAACCCTTGCGGGCGGCGCAGAAGCAGACTGCCGGACGGCGCTGTTTTGAAACCGAGTCTTTCCCACAAAAAAAAAGACCCATTCGAGGTAGGAACATTATAGCACAAGTCCCGCCCGCGGTCAAGTCTTTTTTTCCGATTTGTGATTTTTGTGATTTTTCCTTATTTATGGTAGGCGCTGCCGGCGCCGATTTGGAAGCCGCGGTAGATCTGTTCGAGCAGCAGAATGCGCGCGAGCTGGTGCGGGAAGGTCATGGGCGAGAGGGAAAGCCGGACGTCTGCCGCCCGTTTGACGCGCGCGGCAAGGCCGTGCGAGCTGCCGAGCAGAAAGACGGTGTGGCTCTCATCGCCGTCGGTCACAAGGCGGGAAAAACCCTCGCTGTCGACCGTGCGTCCCTCGATGCAGAGCGCGACGGTCTGCGCCCGGGCGGGCAGGCGGGCAAAAATCGCGTCTGCCTCCGCTTCGAGCGCGGCGGCGATCTGCGCCTCGCTCGGGTGCTCGGGCAGGTAAGCGGGGGAGAGCTCGATGCAGGACAACCGGCAGAAGGGGGAGAGCCGCTTTTCGTATTCGGCGGCGGCGTCGCGCAGATACGGTTCTTTGAGGCGGCCGAGGGCGAGCAGCGTGATCTTTTTCATAAGTAGAGCATCTCCCCGCCGCGCACCGGCGCGACCTTTAAGATGTAATCGTAGCCCTCTTTCATCCCGGCGTCGAGCAGGGCGGCCTTCGCGGCGGAGAAGGCGAGCGCCGGCAGGTTGTTCTCGCGGCTCAAATGCCCGAGCACCAGCCGGGTCGCGCCGGAGCGCACGAGGTCGGGCAGCTCGGCGTCGCAGGCGGCGTTGGAGAGGTGGCCGGT
>CANQSG010000162.1 GCA_947626485.1 uncultured Clostridia bacterium
AAGGACGGCCGCTATCCCGTCAACGGGCACGACCTCGGCGTCGAGACCCGCCTCGGCGACGGCAAGGTCGATTTCCGCGCCCTGTTTGAAAAGCTGCACGCCCTCGGGTACGACGGCCCCGTCACGATCGAACGCGAGATTTCGGGTGAGGAGCAGATCGCGGACATTCGCTTTGCCAAGCAATTTTTAGAAAAAATCATCACGGAAGTGTACGGAGGCGATTCGTTATGTTAAAAATCGGAATCCTCGGAATCGGCGGCATCTGCGGGGCGCACGTCCCGGGGTGGGACGCGATGGAGGACGCGCAGGTCACGGCGATCTGCGACATCCGCCCGGAGCGGTTTGACGTTTACCCGGAGCTCGCCGGCGCGCGGCGCTACACCGACGCCGACGAGATGCTCGAGCGCGAAAAGATCGACATTCTCGACATCTGCCTGCCGACCTATCTGCACGTCGAGCACGCGAAAAAGGCGCTCGAACGCGGCATTCACGTCCTGTGCGAAAAGCCGATCTCGCTGCACGCCGCGGACGTGGCGATGCTCTACGACACCGCGAAGCGGCACAACGTCAAATTCATGATCGCGCAGGTCATTCGCTTCTTCCCCGCCTATTCGGAGATCAAAAAATATTACGAAAACAAGACCTACGGCGAACTGCTTTCGGGGCACATGCACCGGCTGGGCGTCTACCCCGCCTGGAGCTGGGACAACTGGTACATCGACGAGGCGCGCAGCGGCCTTGTCCCCTTCGACCTGCACATTCACGACGCCGATTTTCTCATCTGGGCGTTCGGCGCGCCGAAGCGGGTCGATTCCAACCGCGCCCGCCGTCCCGATCAGGATTATCTCTCGGCGACCTACGTCTACGACGATTTCTTCGTCACCGCCGAGGCCGCCTGGTACGCCGCGGATTACCCCTTCCAGTTCGGCTTCCGCTTCCAGTTTGAGCGGGCGCTCGCCGTGTATGAGGGCGGCGTGCTGAAGGTCTACCGCAAGCCCGACCCGTCGGCGCCGCAGCAAACCGAGGAGGAGCGCGTCGTCGCCCTGCCCGACGTCGACGGCTACGCCGCCGAAATTCGCTATTTCGCCGACTGCGTGCGCGCCGACAAGCCGGTCGAAATGGTGCAGCCCGAAAGCCTTGTCACCGTCATCGAGACCCTCAACTCCATTCATTAAAGCCCCATCGCATAAAAAAACCGCCCGACTGCACGCCGGGCGGTTTTTCGTTTTAAAATGCGGGTGAAATTCAGTCCTGCTCGTCGGCGAACAGGAGCCATTGCCTGCCGGCGGGAAGGGTGACGCGCTTGCCGCGCAGGCGGAAGGTGTGGGGGCGCAGGAGGTTTACATGCAGGGCGCGGAATTTACCGGAGAGGCGGAAGGCGTCGTTTGCGGGGCGGACGCGGACGCCGTAGCCCTCGAAAACGCCGGGCTGCGTCTCGCAGAGGAAGGCCTTGCCGAGCGCCGTTTCGGCGAGGCATTTGAAGACCTCGTGCACGTCGTTGTCGCAGCAGCCGCCCTGCGGGTCGACCTCGACCGAGCGATCCTCGAGCACCAACGGGCAGAAGTCGAAGCCGCCGGTGCATTTCTGCTCGCCCGTGCGATACCAGCCCGAGACCTGGTCGATGTAGCCCTCCCGCAGCAGCCGGTGCGTCGCCTTCGGGCGGTAGGCCGGGGCGGCGGGGCGCAGGGACTGATAGCCGTCTTCTACAGGTTTCGTCGGATCGGCGACCGACATCTCGGTTTGCAGATAGGGCTGATTCATGAACGCCCAGCGCAGCTTGCCCGACGGGTCGACGAGCTGGATTGCGGCGCCGAGGCCGTCCATCATGCGGCGCAGGTGCTCGGGCGCGCCGGTCAGCAGATAGAGATAATAGTCGGCGTAGACGAGCCAGGCGCTCCAGCCGTGGGGCGAGGTCATCATGTTTTCGCGGATCATCACGTCGTACTGGGATTCCCAGAAGCGGATCGTCGCCTGCCGCGACCGGCAGTCGGGGCTCAGCGTCAGCTCGAGACAGCGGTGGACGTCGATCAGATGCTCGGCGGCTTCAAGATAGGGCACGCGGTCGGCTTCGGGCAGGGTGCGGGCGAAGCAGGCGAGCTGCAGCGCGGCGCAGGAGAGCATGCCGTCCTCGAGGGTGCTCTCGCCCTCCGTCCCGATGTCCTCCCGGCGGGCGACGAGGTCGTCGACGGCGCGCTTTGCCGACTGATAATGCCGCGCGGACGCCTCTTTGAACGCCGGGTCGAGCTTCGCCGCGCTTTTTTCTGCCGTCGCGAGGTCGAGCATGGATTTCGCGGGGTAAATGACGCAGGTGTAATGCTGGGTACCGGCGCGGTAATAGGCGCCGTCGTCGCCCTGCTGCGTCATCAGCCAGTCGCCGAAGCGCCCCGCCGCCCGCAGGTGCGCAAGGTCGCCGTCCGCCTGATACCGGGCGACGAGCAGGCTGATGAGGGAGGAGGTGTTTTGCACCCGGCGCGGGTGGACGACCGGCACGGCGCGGTCAAAATCGAACATCAGCGGCATGACTTCCTCGAACTGCGCGGCGAATTTCGCGTCGAGTGCCGGGTCGGGATAGGCCTTGGCGGCGGCGAAGGCGCTGAAAAAGCCGTACCAGCTTTCGCAGTGGGTCGTCGCGCGCGGCGGACAATCGGCAGCCGCCTGCCGCGCCGCCCGCAGATACCAGCCCCAGGGGCGGCGGCAATAAAACTGCGCGACGCTCTCAAAGCCGGCGGCGTTGCGCACCGTCAGGGTGTAAACGCCGGAGGCGCGCACGCGGTTCGAGGAACAGGGTCGGCCGTCGGGGGCACGCAGCGAGCAGGTGATTTCGGTCTTGCTGTTGACGGCGCAGTCGACCTCGTCGCCCGGGCAGAGCAGCGTCCGCGCCGGCTCGAGCACGGGAAAATCGACCCGCGCGCAGAGGGTTTGCAGGTAAGCCGCGAGCGAATCGCAGAAAAAGAGCTCGATCTCGACCGTCGCTTCACCCGTCTGCGCGAGTTCATCGCACAGCTCGCGCTGTTTGTCGGGCAGCAGCGGCTGGAGCAGCTCGAGCGTGACCTCGTGAATACGGTGCCCCTGGCTCTTTTGAAAGCGGCTGTAATCGAAGCGATAGGCGGCGACGGGCTGCTGGGCGTACAGCCCGACGACCTTGCCGGTCGGGCCGCTGAAATAGCCCCAGAAATGGGTCGGCTCGCAGCGCAGCATCGTCGGGAAAAATTTCGTGTTCCAATCGGGATAGCCCGCCATGTAGGCGTCGATGCCCAGCCGGACGCCGAGCGCGACGCCCGCGACGTCGCCGTCGCGCCGCAGCCGGACGCGCAGGCGGCAGCGGTCGCCCTGCAATTCGGTTTCGAGCGTTGCGGACAACTCGCCCGCGCGCAGTTCGTTTCCTTCGCTGTGAGCGCCGTCAAACGATGCGCAGAGCACCGGCGGGTGGCAAAAAGCGGATTCGATCAAATGGTTTTCCGACATGAATTCAGTTCCTCCGTTTCGGCTTATCACCCGGTCTGTCCGGGCGGCTTTGTCTATTATAGCAGAGCGCACCGCGCCGCGCAAGCAAAAAGGGGTTGCGGGCGGAAGTTTTTTTCGAAAACAAAGATTTACAGTTCGGGAACAAACGCCTCTTCCCTTCCCGGTTGACAGAAGCGCGGCGGCGGGGTAGAATAAAAGAAAACCGGGTGCGAAGGAGGCGCGGGCATGAAAAAGCTGTACGTGGAGCTGACCTCCGCCTGCAATCTGCACTGCAAAATGTGCTTTCGCAACAACTGGTTTTCCGAGCCCATCGGCAGCGCGTCAAGTGCGCTGATCGACCGCCTGCGCGCGACCTTTTGCGAGGAGCGGGTGCAGACCGTCTTTTTCGGCGGCATGGGCGAGCCGCTGCTGCAC
>CANQSG010000163.1 GCA_947626485.1 uncultured Clostridia bacterium
CCAACGTCGAAATGCACGAGGCCGTCGGCGACGACAACATTCTGATCTTCGGCATGCGGGCGCCCGAGGTGCTGCGGCTGCGCACCGCCGGGTATCACCCCCAGCCCTATTACGAAAACAACCCTCGCCTGCGCGCCGCCCTCGATTTCATGGCGCACGGCATCGCCGGGCAGAATTTCGAGGACCTCGCCTCGACCTTCCGCAACGTCGACCACTATATGGCGCTCGCGGATTTCGCCGACTACTGCGCCGCCGAGGAAAGGGCCGCCGCGCTCTATGCGCAGCCGACGGTCTGGAACCGGATGTCGCTCGTCAACATCGCGGAATCCGGCCGCTTCTCCGCCGACCGCGCCATCGCCGACTACGCCCGCGAGATCTGGAACGCGGCGCCGCTGGAATAAAAAAATGGAATGCTACCCTTACGACGCCCGCAGCCCACGTCACCGCTCGGTGCGCACGGCGCTGTCGGCAGGGCAAACGCTGCGGCTCCGGCTGCTGCTCCACCGCGACGCCGCGCCGACGGCGGCCTTCCTCCGGCTGCGCACCGACGCGCCGGACAGCCTGCGGGAACTGCCCCTCGCCCCCTGCGACGAATGGCTCGGCGCCTATCAATACTGGCAGGTCGAGCTGGCGCCCGACGCGGGGCTTTACTGGTACGATTTTCGCTATGAAAGCCCGCACGGTCCCTTTTTCGTCGTCCGCGCGCCGCACGATCTCGGCGTCGTCTCGCGGCAGGCGGGTGAAAATTGGCAGCTGACGGTCTGCGAAGCCGACTTCCGCACGCCCGACTGGCTGGCGGGCGGCGTCATTTACCAGATTTTCCCCGACCGCTACGCCGCGTCGGGACAGCCGAAGGCCGCGCTGCCGCCCGACCGCTTCTGCCAGACCGACTGGAACGCGCAGCCCGCCTGGCGGCAGGACACGGGGCAGCGCCGGCTCGGCAACGATTATTACGGCGGCGACCTCGCCGGCATCACCGAAAAGCTCGACGACCTCGCGCTGCTCGGCGTCCGCTGCCTGTACTTAAACCCCATCTTCGAGGCGCACGCCAACCACCGCTACAACACCGCCGACTATTTCCGCATCGACCCCCACCTCGGCACCGAAGCGGATTTCGTCCGGCTCTGCGAAGCGGCGCGGGAAAAGGGCATCGCCGTGATTTTAGACGGCGTGTTTTCCCACACGGGGGACGACAGCCGCTATTTCAACCGCTTCGGCCGTTACGACGACTGCGGCGCCTATCAGTCGCCCGCCTCGCCCTACGCCGGGTGGTATCGCTTTTCGCGCTGGCCCGACGAATACGACTGTTGGTGGGGCGTGCCGAGCCTGCCCGAGGTCAACGAGACCGACCCCGGCTTTCTCAAGCTCATCACGGGGGAAAACGGCGTGCTGCGCTACTGGATGCGGCGGGGCGCCATGGGCTGGCGGTTCGACGTCGCCGACGAGCTGCCCGACGCCTTTCTCGACGCCGCGCGCGCCGCGATCAAGGCCGAAAACCCCGACGGATTCCTGCTCGGCGAGGTCTGGGAGGACGCGACGAATAAGATAAGCTACGGCAGCCGCCGCCGCTTTCTGCTCGGGCGACAGCTCGATTCGGTCATGAATTACCCGCTGGCGAACGGGATTTTCGAATTTTTACAGGGTGAAAACGCCCGCGTGCTGCTCGACCGCATCCTCGACCTGCTCTCGAACTACCCGCCGCAGGCCGTCCGGCTGCTGATGAACCACATCGGCACCCATGACACCCCGCGCGCCCTGACCCGCCTCGGGGCGACCGGGGAAATCCCCGGCGACCGCGCCGCGCAGGCGGTCTCTCACCTCGACGAGCGCAACCGTGCCCGGGCGCGGCGGCTGCTGCGGCTCGCCGCCGTGCTGCAATACACCCTGCCGGGCGTGCCCTCGCTGTATTACGGCGACGAGGCGGGCATGGAGGGCTGGGGCGACCCGTTCTGCCGCGCCGCCTACCCGTGGGGGCGGGAGGATCGCGGCCTGCTGCAATTCTACCGCATGCTCGGCTCCTTCCGGCGCGCCCACACCGCCTTTGCCGACGGCGAATTCCTGCCGCTGCACGGCGAGATGGGGCATCTCGTCTACCTGCGGCGCAACGCAAAGGAGGAAATCCTCGTCGCGGTCAACCGCTGGTGCGACCCCGCCGTGTTACAGGTGCCGTCCCGCTTCGAAAAGGCCGACGCCGCGCACGGCGCCCCGCCGACGGGGAACACGCTGACCGTCGGCGCCGAGGACTTCGTCCTGCTCGCCCTGCCCACACAGGACAACTGAACAGACAGAAAAAAACGACGGCACGGAGCTTTTCCGTGTCGCCGTTTTGCGTTTTGGAATTTGTGCCGATTTCGCGTCAGCAGCTCGCGAGAGCGGCCTGATACCGCTGTTCGAAATCGGTGATGACGGTCTTGCGCTCGAAGGATTCGAAGGCGGCTTCCATGACGAGCATGGAGCGCATCAGCTCCTCGTGCCGGACGAAGGGCTCGGCCTTGCCGCGCAGCACGTCGCAGATGTTCTCGTAATAATCGCGGAGATCGGCCGTGACCTCCGGGATCGGGTATTCCTTGATCGAATCGAAGTCGCGCGGCGCCATCGTCTTGGTCAGGCCGGCGCCCGCGACGACCGGAACGGCGGCGCGGTTCTCCCAGTCGGAAACCATGTTGATGTAGCCCTTTGTGCTGCCCAGACCGACGAGCTGCGCGGAGCCGTTTTCGCCCAGCATATACCAGCGCGGCAGGCTGATAAAATTGCTGGTGCCGACCTCGATCTGCGCCACCAAATTGCCGGCGAAGTTGATTAAGATCTTGAACCCGTCGTCACATTCTTCGTTCGTCACGAAGGAAAGCTCGGCGTAGACCTTTGCGATCGGGCGGTCGATCATCTGCAGCACCTGGTCGATCAGGTGGATACCCCAGTCGAGCACCATGCCGCCGCCGTAGGCCTTTTTGTTGCGCCAGTCGCCCGGAATACCGCGCGAACCGTGCACCCGCGACTCGACGCAGAAGACGGGGCCGAGGACGTTGTCGTCGAAGATTTTCTTCGCGGCGACGAAGTCGATGTCCCACCGGCGGTTCTGGTGCACGGTGAAGAGCACCTTGTGCGCCTTGGCGGTGCGGATCATCTCCGCCAGCTCCTCATGCGAGAGGGCGACCGGCTTTTCGCAGATGACGTGCTTGCCCGCCTCCATCGCCCGTTTGCAAACCGGCAGATGCTGATCGTTCGGGATCGCGACCACGACGAAATCGACCGCCGGATCGTCGAGCACGGCTTCAAAAGAAGGATAGGCGAAAATGCCGTCCTTCTCCGCCGCCTCGCTGCGGGCGGGGTCGATATCGTAAACGCCGCAGAGATGAATGGCGTCCACCGCCGGGATCAATTCCTTTGCGTGGGCGGAGCCCATGCCGCCATATCCGATGACGGCGGCGCCAATCTGCTTTTCAGTCACTTTTGATTTCCCCTTTGCGTGGCGGGCGCCGCGGGTCGACCTTGTCGCCGCGACGCCCGTTTTGTCGGAATGCGCAGGGTCAACCCCTGCACGGTGATTCGGCTGTTGTCAGCACTCCGGGATTTCGATCTCGATCTCGCGTCCGAGCGCCGCCGACTTGGCGATACCGTCGATGATCGCCTGGTTGTAGAGGATCTGGCTGGTCGGCACCGGAGACGGCTTGTTGTACTTGATCGCGTCGAGGAAGGAGCGAACCTTGTTGTCAAACAGGCCGGCAAACCCGGTGATGCTGGGGTCGTTCTTCTTCATGGGAATGACGGTCTCGACCGAGGAGCCCGCGACCTGCTTGTAGATCGTCATGGCGCCGCCCGGCGTGCCGTTCCAGCAGTCGGTCGAAGGAATGCGCAGACCGCCCTTCGTGCCG
>CANQSG010000164.1 GCA_947626485.1 uncultured Clostridia bacterium
GCCCGACGACGAGCAGGTCGACCGCGCCGTACATCGCCTGCAAAAACATCGCGCAGAGCACCGGCAGCATGAATCGCAGCAGCCGGGGCAGAATCGCGCCGGTGGTAAAATCGTTTCGGTTTGTCCTGTCCATACCTTCCCATCCTGCAAAAAGCCGGACAAAACCGCGCGCGGTTTTCCCCGACTTGTGTGATATTGTCATTTTAACATGTGCCGCCCTTTCTGTCAAGCGCACCCGGCTTGACAAAGCGTCCGCCGGCGGGTAAAATAAAAGAAAAACCCGTCGCTTTTTCGGCGCGGGACAGCTTGACAGGACAGCTTTATGGAAGACGCGAAAAAGATCCAGCTATTTGAACAGACGCCCGTCCCGCGGGCGGTGGCGACGCTCGCCGTGCCGACGATTTTGAGCTCGCTCGTGATGGTGCTCTACAACCTCGCCGACACCTATTTCGTCGGCATGCTGAACGACCCCGTCCAGAACGCCGCCGTGACGCTTGCGGCGCCGCTGCTGCTCGCCTTCAACGCCGTCAACAACCTCTTCGGCGTCGGCGCGTCGAGCATGATGAGCCGGGCGCTCGGCCGCCGGGATTACGAGACCGTCACCCGCTGCGGCGCCTTCGGGTTTTACTGCGCGCTGGTTTCGGCGCTGCTCTTTTCGGGCGTCTACACCGCCCTGCGGCCGCAGTTTTTGCAGATTTTGGGCGCCGACGGGACGACCGCCGCCGGTACGGCAGATTATCTCAAATAGACGGTCTCCTTCGGCGCGGCGCCCTCGATTTTAAACGTCGTGCTCGCCTACCTCGTGCGCAGCGAGGGCGCGTCGCTCCACGCGAGCATCGGCACGATGAGCGGCTGCCTGCTGAACATCGTCCTCGACCCGCTCTTCATCCTGCCGCAGGGGCTGAACCTCGGGGCGGCGGGCGCGGGGCTCGCGACCTTTTTGTCCAACTGCGTCGCCTGCGGGTACTTCTTCGTGCTGCTCTTCGTCCGGCGGGCGCAGACCCACATCCGCCTGCACCCGGCGTATTTCCGCTTTCAAAAGCAGGTCCTGCTCGGCGTCTGCGCCGTCGGGGTGCCCGCCGCAATCCAGAACCTGCTCAACGTCACCGGCATGACGGTGCTCAATAATTTCACCTCCGGCTACGGATCCGACGCCGTCGCCGCCATGGGCATCGCCCAGAAGCTCAACATGGTGCCGGTGCAGATCGCGCTCGGCTTTTCGCAGGGCATCATGCCGCTCGTCGGGTATAATTACGCCTCGGGCGACGCCGCCCGCCTCAAGCAGTCGGTCTTCTTCGCCGGCAAGATCATCGTCGGCGCGATGCTCGCCGTCTCGGTCGGGTATTATTGCGGCGCGGGGGCGCTGCTGTCCGCCTTTATGAAAAACGACGCCGTCGTCGCCTACGGCACCCGCTTCCTGCGCGGGCTGTGCCTCGCGATGCCCTTTTTGTGCATGGATTTCCTCGGCGTCGGGGTGTTTCAGTCCTGCGGCCTGGGCAAAAACGCGCTGGCATTCGCCGTCGCCCGCAAGATCGTCCTCGAAATCCCGGCGCTTTACCTGCTCGGCGCCCTCTTCCCGCTCTACGGCCTCGCCTACGCCCAGTTCGCCGCCGAGGTCGTGCTGGCTCTCGCCGCCGTCCTCGTGCTGCGCCGCCTCTTTCGCCGCCTGCCCGCCCCGCCAAACAACGCGCAACCCTGACCCCGCTTTTTCAAAAATGCAGGGTTGAATCTAAGAAAAGAGGGAAATAAAAAATGAATTCTCAATTCATAACGTTTAACGCATGTATCAACGGAGAGCAGCGCAGTATATACATTCACGGTCACGCCTTGACGATGAATGGTTTTATTATCAATTACGAACATGAAATATGCGGCGTTGCAATCGGGAAAAACGTGCTTTTCCTGGTTTTTACGGATAGAAACGAAACCGGAAAGGTCAATTCCATAAACAATAATATCTCAGCTTATGATCTTTTTACCGGGGAGCACCTGTATGATATTGGCGCTGTCGTTCCGAAAAGCCAAACTTACTTATATGCCAGTGTTGTAGAAGCGCCGGAAGACGATTATCCCTATCAAGGCGCAATAAAAGGTCATCAAATTTTAATCTGTAGTGGCTGGGACAGAGGATATGCCGTTGACGTGGACGAAAAAAGAATGATTGCAACTTTTCCGTCTCGTTAAATGTTTTTGCGTCCGGAGCCCTTGCTATCCTATTTTAAGGAGGAATAGTTATGCAAGAACCCCTGCCGGCAGAACTTTTTTTGAGCAGTCATGCAGAGTTTGATAAAAGTCATCATTTATTTTTCAAAGGCTCTATCACTCTTTCCAGAGCGGTACATCCGTTTCGAAAAACGTGGCTTCCGTTTTACAGAGAATTATCCGCTCAAATTACAAAGCAGATCGTCGCGATCACGGCGAAAAAGTCGTTGCGTCGCTTCGACTTTATCGTAGCAACGGTAGAATGTGTGGAATACGACGGAGAGCCATACGTCGAGCGGACTGAAAGTGAAATTTTTCCTCCTTCCTACCGCGTCAGCACGGAATACAGGGGGCGATTAGTAAAGCTTCATAAGGACGGGTATGCATACGGAAAACTCCTCGTGGATGATAAAACCTGTGTGCGCGATCCCGCAGAGTTGTGGATTCGTTGGAAATCCAACCTGCCGGATTACGAATACATCGAGCCGGACGACGAGCTTGATCTGACCGAACGGGATATTACGTTTGAAATCTGCACAGAGATTCTGGATGAGATCCGCGCCGAGATTCCGGAAAATCTGGTGATGCGCTTTTACGAAAGTTCGGCACAGCAGGGCGACTGTAACAAGTGGATCGAAATGATAAAGTACGAAATCCCTCGTGTGAAAAAGAAAAATCGCATAACGGCGGCGGACGAGTTTCCGGTGGATTTCGCGCCGGATTGTGATTATCCCGATACCTCCTTTACGATCTATTTACGCAATCCATGCAGCGATGAACAAGAAAAACAAATCGAAGCCGCCTTTCAGGAATTTATGACAGATTATAATATCAATCACGTCAACAACATCCACGATTTCATGAACCTGAAAGAGATCGCCGACTTTCCGGGGAGGATCGACGACGAAAAGGTCGTGCAAATCGGCGTGGATTTCGGAAACTGCAATCCGAAGGTGATTGAAAAATTGATTAAGTGGCTGCGCTGCTGCGGCTTCGGTATCGAGAAAATCAACGTGTGGTGAGGAGAACCGCCGTCATACCGTTGAATAGGATTCGTCGGCCGACGCAACGGTTTCGGTCGATGATTGCAATTTTGCGGGCAAATTCTCCCCGTTTTTTCAAAAAAAGATTGACAAAGATTTTGTTCTATTTTATAATGAAGCAAAGTGCACCATGGGCGGAAGCGACGCGGCGCGCCGATTCCGAAAGGCAGACAAAACGATCCGTGCGGCGGCGCGATTTTGCCCGCGACCGCGCCTTTTTTCGCAGACCTTTTGATCGGGCGGGCGCCGACGGGTACGGGGCTTTGCCTTTTTCTTTTTCGCACGGCGGGTTTCCCCGCAAACACCACGGACTGAACAACGGCAGACCGGCGACGGGACGCCGTTTTCGGGAAAAATCGGTTGGCGTCGAAATCGGCGCGAACCAAACCAGAAAGAGGTTGAACGCTATGAAAACATTTCGGAAACTGGCGGCGGTCGGTCTGGCTGCCGCGCTGGCTGCGACCTGCTTCGCGGGCTGCGGCGGCTCCGGCGGCAGCGGCACGCTGAAAATC
>CANQSG010000165.1 GCA_947626485.1 uncultured Clostridia bacterium
CGCCGCCAAAGGCGTGCCGGAAGAATACGCTGCGGCGCTGCTGCGCGAGCTTGCCAAAAACACCCGCCGGCCAGATACCGTCTATTTCGGCGGCGGCACGCCCTCGCTGCTCGGAAAGACGCGCCTTGTCCGGCTGCTCGACACCGTCCGCCGCACCTTTTCGCTGACCGACGACGTCGAAATTACGCTCGAAGCCAACCCAGCCGACGACCTCGCGGAGCTGCTTTCCGCCGCAGCGTCGGCGGGCGTCAACCGCCTGTCGCTCGGGGTGCAAAGCGCCCTGCCGGAAGAATTGGCGGTGCTCGGCCGTCGGCACACGAACGCCGACGTGACGCGCACCGTCGCCGACGCGCGGGCGGCGGGCATCGAAAACCTTTCGGTCGATCTGATGCTCGGCCTGCCCGGGCAGACGGCGGCCTCGGCGGCGCAAAGCCTCGCCTTCGCGCGGTCGCTCGACCCGGAGCACTGTTCGGTTTACCTGTTGAAGATCGAGCCCGACACCCCCTTCGGCCGCCGCCCGGTCGAATCCCTGCGCCTGCCCGACGAGGACGCCGTCTGCGCCCTCTATATGCAGGCCTGCGAGGCGCTCGAGGATTTCGGCCTGCGGCAGTACGAAATTTCGAATTTCGCCCGGCCGGGGCGGGAGAGCCGCCACAACCTGAAATACTGGCTCGGCGCGCCCTACCTCGGCTTCGGGGCGGCGGCGCACTCGTTTTTCGGCGGCAAACGCTTTTACTACCCGCGCGACTGGCGCGCCTTTTGCCGGGGCGCCCGCCCGGTCGACGACGGCACGGGCGGCGACGCGCAGGAGTATCTTTTGCTGCGCCTGCGCCTTTGCCAAGGCGTTGATCTGCGGGAATTCCGCGCCCGCTTTTCGCGCCCGCTGCCCGAACGCGTCCGCGCGACGGCGGCGCGCTTTGCCGAGGCGGGGCTTTGCCGCCTGACCGACGACGCCCTCTGCCTGACGCGGCGGGGCTTTCTCGTCTCGAACGCTGTCCTTGCCGCGCTGCTGGCGGACTGGGAGGAAGAAGACCGATGCTGACCTATCAAATTCATTTGATCCGACACGGCCTGACGGCGGCAAACCGCGACGGGCGGTATATCGGCGCGACCGATCTGCCCCTTTCCCCCGAGGGTCGGCAGGCGTTAAAGCACCGCAGGGAGCAGACGAGCTACCCCGAGGTACAAGCCCTGTTCACAAGCCCGCTGCTGCGCTGCCGCCAGACGGCCGCCCTGCTCTATCCCGGCCGCGAGGCGACGCCGGTCGAGGAGCTGCGGGAATACGATTTCGGCGTGTTCGAGGGCAAAACGGCAGCCGAGCTCGACGGCCGCCCCGATTACGTCGCCTGGATCTCCGGCCGCATGGCGCCGCCCGGCGGGGAGGAGACGCGCGCCTTTACCGAGCGGCTATGCCTCGGTCTTCACAAAATCGTGCGGGAGATGATGGCGCGGTCGGTCACCTCGGCCGCCGCTGTTCTGCACGGCGGCGCGCTTATGACGCTGCTGCACGCCTGTGCCCTGCCGCGCCGGCAGATGCTCGAATGGACGGCGGACGACGGCTGCGGCTATACGATCCGCGTGACGCCCTCGCTCTACCAGCGCAGCGGCATCGTCGAGGTCGTCGGCGCCCTGCCCCGCGCCGACGCGGAGGAAGACTCGTGAGGGCGGGGCTGTGGCAGTGGGTGAAGCGGCAATTTTTCACCCGGAAATTCCTGCTTTATTCCGCCATCGGCTTCCTCAACACCTTCCACACCGCCCTGTATTCGACCCTTTTCGCGCATTTTTTGCAGGACAACGTCGCTTCCACGCTCGGCTACGCGGTCTCGCTGTCCATCGCCTATCTGCTCAACGCCGCCGTCGTGTTCCGGCAAAAGCCGCAGTTTTCGGCGTTTTTGCGGTTCGTCATCTCCTATCTGCCGAATTTCGCCCTCTACACCGTCATCAGCTTTTTCACCATCAACCTGCTCGGCTGGCCGCAGTTCCTCGCGACGGCGCTCGCCGCCCTGCTCGGCGTGCCGATCACCTTTTTGATGGTGAAGCTCTTCACCTTTCGCAGCGGACGCTGACGCCCGCGCTGAACGGAGGAATCGCCTTGGACGAAGCGACCGTCGCCCGCATCAACGCCCTCGCCCGCAAGCAGCGGGAGGAGGGGCTGACGCCTGACGAAGCGCGCGAACAGCAGCGCCTGCGCCGGGCATATCTCGACGTCTACCGCCGCAATCTCGAAGCCCAACTCGAACAGATCACCGTCGTCGAGCCGGACGGCACCCGACGCAGGGTGCAAAAGCGCCGCCCCTGACGCCCGGCGGGCTTGACAAACCGCGCCGGAACGCGGTATAATGGCGGTATTCCCAAACAACGTCCGGAAAGGAGGGTGCGCCGTGCCGATCAAAATTCCGAATTCCCTGCCGGCGACCAAAACGCTGCACGAGGAAAATATTTTCGTCATCACCGAGACCCGCGCCGTCACGCAGGACATTCGCCCGCTGAAAATCGTCGTGCTCAACCTGATGCCGACCAAGATCACGACCGAGACCCAGCTCGCCCGGCTGCTCGGCAACACGCCGCTGCAGGTCGAAATGGAGCTGATGAAGACCTCGACCCACCAGCCGAAGCACACCTCCGAGGAGCACATGCTCGCCTTTTACAAGACCTTCGACGAGCTGAAAGATCAGAAATTCGACGGCATGATCATCACCGGCGCGCCGGTCGAGCATCTCGCCTTCGAGGAGGTCGAATACTGGCGCGAGCTGACCGAGATCATGGCGTGGAGCAAGCACAACGTCACCAGCACCTTCCACATCTGCTGGGGCGCGCAGGCGGCGCTCTATTATCATTACGGCATCGAAAAGCAGCCGCTGCCGCAGAAGCTGTTCGGCGTTTTCGAGCACACCGTCGACCACCGGGGTTCGATTTTGTTCCGCGGGTTTGACGACGTGTTTTTGGCGCCCCATTCCCGCCACACGACGGTCGACCGCGCCGCCATCGAGCGCGAACCGGCCTTAAAAATCCTCGCGAGCTCGCCGCAGGCGGGGGTCTACGCGATTTCGACCGACCGCGGCCGCCAGATCTTCGTGCTCGGCCATTCGGAGTACGACGGCGACACCCTGTTGCGCGAATACCTGCGCGACAAGCAGAGCGGCCTGCCGGTGCCGCTGCCCTGCAACTATTTCCCGGACGACGACGACACAAAGCCGCCCCGCGTGACCTGGCGCGCCCACGCCAACCTCCTGTTTTCCAACTGGCTCAACTATTTCGTCTATCAAACCACGCCCTACGATATCAGCACGATTGAGTAAGGTGCTCTCCCGCGCGCGTTTCTTTTATCATCTGTCCCGGTAGCTCAGCTGGACAGAGCACCGCCCTCCTAAGTGTGTACTCGGACGCACGCTTTTTCCAAAAAGGCGTGAGGTCATATTCATAAAATTTCATATACGTCGCTATAGCTCAGCCGGATAGAGCGGCCGCCTCCTAAGCGGTAGATGGTTCGAGTCTAAACATTGCATGAACGGCGTCTTTCTGATATACTTTATACACACGTCCCAGTAGCTCAGTTGGATAGAGCACACGCCTCCTAAGTGTTTACTCGGACGCACGCCTTTTCCGAAAAGGCGAGAGGTCATATTCCTACAATTTCATATACGTCGCTATAGCTCA
>CANQSG010000166.1 GCA_947626485.1 uncultured Clostridia bacterium
GCCCCGACAAGGAGACGATCTACACCTGCTACGTCACCGACGCCTCGCTGCATTTGATCGGCGTCGTCTCGGCGAAGGATCTGATGCTCGCCGATCGTTCCGCCGTGATCGAGTCGATCATGGAGCCGGAATCCCACCTGCTTTCGGTCACGACCCTCGACGATAAAGAGGACGTCGCGCGGCAGTTCGATAAATACGACCTGCTGGCGCTGCCCGTCGTCGATCAGGAGGGGCGGCTGGTCGGCATCGTCACGGTCGACGACGCCATCGACGTGTTGCAGGAGGAAATGACCGAGGATATCGAGAAGATGGCGGCCATCACGCCGACCGACCGGCCGTACCTGAAAACCGGCATCTTCGCGACCTTTCGGGCGCGCGTGCCGTGGCTGCTGCTGCTCATGATCTCGGCGACCTTCACCGGCATGATCATCTCCTCGTTCGAGACGGCGCTGGCGGCGCAGGCGGCGCTGACGATGTTTATTCCGATGCTCATGGACACCGGCGGCAATTCGGGCAGCCAGGCGTCGGTGACGGGCATCCGCGGCCTGTCGCTCGGCGAGGTGACCTTCTCCGACCTGCCGCGCGTGGTCTGGCGGGAGATGCGCGTCTCGCTGCTCTGCGGGGTGACGCTCGCCGCCGCCGGATTCCTCAAAATCCTGCTGTTCGATAACCTGCTGCTGCGCAGCGGCATTTCGCTGACCGTCGCCCTCGTCGTCTGTTTGACGTTGGTGCTGACCGTCTTTGTCGCGAAGCTCGTCGGCTGCACGCTGCCGATCCTCGCGCAGAAGCTCGGCTTCGACCCCGCCGTCATGGCGAGCCCCTTCATCACGACGATCGTCGACGCCATCTCGCTGGCGATCTATTTCTGGATCGCCACCGCGCTGCTGCCCATCTGACCGCCCGCAGGGCACAAAAAAACCGGCTTTCCCCAAATCGGCAGGGGAAAACCGGTTTTCTTTCTTTTCCGTTATTGCGCGTCGGCGGGCGCTTCGGACGCGGGCTCCGGTGCCTCGGCGGGGGCGGGGGCGTCGGGGTGTCCCCGAACATCTGGCGCGCCATTTGCAGCGTGATCTCGTCGGTCGATTTGCCGAGGATTTCGAGGCCGATGTCGTTCGCGTCGAGCATGACGACGTAGCAGCCGGTGTGCTCGGCGAGCTCGCGGCAGACCTTGTCGGGCTCGAGCGGCGCCATCTTCGCATAGTGGTTATAGGGCGGAATGACGTACTCGCCGGGGCCGTCGATGGCGCGGGCGCGGGGGCCGACGACGTTGTAAAACACGCCCTTGATGCCGAAAGGCTTCGTAAAGGCGGCGCAGATGCAGCCCCAAAGGATCAAAGGCCAGCCGATGTCGCGCAGCGCGAGCTCCATCGTGTAGGGGCTGCCGAGGCCGATGCCGTAGGGCGATTTTGTGACGAATTTGACAAGGAAGCGGGCGAGCCACGAGGGCTTGATCTCGTCGATGTCCCAGGCGCGCCCCTGGCTGATGGCGACCATCTTTTCGCTCAGAAAAATGCCGTCCCCCTCGGTCAGGTAGGGGCGGACGTAGGTGTCCATGATCTCTTTGAGATCGTCGCCCTTTTTGACGAGGCAGGTGCGGACGGGATAGCGCGCGTAGCGCCCGTAATCGGTGTCGACCAGCAGCTTTTTGCCGGGGTTGGGGCGCAGGGCGGACATATCGGGTGTATTCATTTTCATCTTCCTTTTTTTCGCACAGTTGGGTCAGCCGACCGCCGGTCGGCGCACACTGTTGTTATTATATTCCTTTCGCGCCGGAATTGCAAGGGCGCGGCGCATTTTTTTGCGTTTTGCGCCGAAAAATTTCCGCGCGGCGGTTCCAAACCCGCCCGCCGCGTCATATCCTGATAACGGGAGCCGGAACCCTTTGCGCCGTCGGACATAGAATGGAGCAGAGGGCGGGGAAGCGTTCCGCACCGCTTTCCGACCCCTATTTTTGATCAGGAGGCTATTTGCATGGCAGATATCAAAAGCTCATCCCCCGCGCCGAACACCTTCAAAGAGGCGGTCTGCATCGACGCCGGCCGGGTCTACGATTCCTGCTGCGACCGGGACTGTCTCGAAGACCTGCGCTGTTTCTTCACGCCCGAATGTCAGGAGATCGTCAACACCGCCGTCAGCGTCCGGGTGCGCTCCGCCGAGGTCGCCAACGTATACATCGACGTGGAACCCGTCAACTTCAACCGCGGGTTTTATTCCTGCGATCTGACCTTCTTTTTCCTCGTGGAGTTCGACGTCTACGTCGCGCCGCACAGCTGTCCCAAGACCATCCGCGGCGTCACCTATTTCAATAAGCGCGTGATCTTGTTCGGCAGCGACGGCAGCGTCCGCATCTTCTCGAACGAGGCGACGCTCGAGGATGCGACCGACCGCCAGATGCGGCAGACCAGCAACAGCCCGAAGTGCATCGTCCAGAGCGTCGACCCCATCCCGCTCTCGGCGCGGCTCGGCGAGATCCGGGATTGCTACGACGGCATGTGCTGCATTCCGAACTGCGTCTGTCAGCAGTGCGTGGGCGGCCCCGTCGTCACCGACGCCTGCTGCGGCACGCCGACGGTCTACGTCACCCTCGGGCTCTTCACGATCGTCCAGCTCATCCGCAACGTCCAGATGCTCATTCCGGTTTACGATTTCTGCATTCCGGAAAAGCAGTGCGACGACACGACCGACCACCCCTGCGACCTCTTCCGCCGCATTAAATTCCCGACCGACGATTTCTTCCCGCCCCGCCCCGGCGATTTAGGGGACGACCGCCTCTTCGGCTGCGGCTGCGCCGACGGCGAACGGTAAGGGCTTCCGGGCAGAAAGCAGCGGTTTTCGCCCAAAAAAGGCCGTCCCGCGTGGGAAACGCGGGACGTTTTTGTAAAAGCGGCAGAACCGTTAAGCCTGCAAAAGGGCTTTTGCGTTCAGCTCCGAATATTTGGCGAAGAAGGGGCGCAGACGCGCGGCGATGCGCTCGACCCCGCCGGGCGTGTCGCTTTCGATGTTGAGGGGCAGCACCGGGTCGTGCACGCTCAGGCGCAGCAGGAACCAGCCGTCGCCCACCGAGACGCGCAGCCCCTCGCGGTTGTCGTCGGCGATGCGGAAATCGGGCTGGGTCTTCGCGAACGCCTCGAGCTCGCGCAGGACGTTCTGCCCGTAGGCGGCGAAGTCGGGCGCGAGGATGTCGAGCCGGTATTCGCCCGTCTCGGCGGGGCTTTCGAGGGCGGCGATCAGGTCGCCCGGCCGGTTGCCCCGCGCGAGTTCGATGATGATCTTCGTCATCAGATAGGCGCCGTCGTCGAGAAAATAATTCTCGCGCAGCGCCGCGTGCCCCGAGGTCTCGATGGCGAGGGGGCAGTCGACGCCCTGCTTTGTCAGCTCGATGGCCTTGTCGATCACGTTTTTGTAGCCGCGGCGATAGCGGTAATGTACCCCGCCGAGCGTGCCCTCGAGGAAGCGCTTGAGCCCGTCGGAGGTCACGGAATCGGTGACGATCGTCCCGCCCGGGTGGTCGCGCAGGGCGATGGCGGACGCGAGCGCGACGAGCCGGTTGCGGTTGATCTCCTCGCCCGTCCGGTCGACGCAGCCCGCCCGGTCGACGTCGGTGTCGAAAATCACGCCGAGGTCGGCG
>CANQSG010000167.1 GCA_947626485.1 uncultured Clostridia bacterium
GCAGGGCGTGTCCCGGATGCTCACCATCAACCTCAACGACGTGGAAAAAGAGCTGAATATCCGGTAGGGCGGGGCCTGCCCCCGCCGCCGGGGACCTACAGCGGGACAGCCCCGCCGTCGGTACAAAGCGATCGAAATCCTTCGCAAGCCTTGCGAGCCGTTCGGACGGCAGGGCGCCGTCGAGCAGCGGCTGCCCGCTCAAATCACAGCACAGCACCCGCCCGCGCCGGTCGACCGACCGCCCCTTTTCGAGCACGAGCAGCTCCATCGGCCGCCGGTTGCCGGGATACAGCCCGGCGGGCAGGCGAAAGACGGCGTCCAGACAATCGGCTTCGAGGAGCGCTTCGCGCAGCGCCCGCTCGTTGCCCCGCACCGTCGCCCCTTTTGTCACGAGCAGAAAGGCGCGGTCGCCCGCCTCCATGCAGGAGAGCACCTCGCGCAGCACGAACCAGTCGGCGTAAAGCCTCCTGCCCTGCGGCAGCGGCACAAATCGCCCCTCCGGCGGCGCTTCGACGGTCTTGCTGCCCGTCTGCGGCAGGTCGGCGAGGAACAGCCGCGGGCGCGAAGTTCGGGCAAGGTCGGCGGGGAACGGCTCCGTCACGCTGCGCTCGAACACCGACGCCTCCGTCACGCCGCAGAGGAAGAGAACCAGCCGCGCGACGGCGCAAAGCAACGCGTCCTGCTCCAGCCCGACGCAGGCGACCGACGCGGGCGAACCCAGCGCCGCCCAGACCTCGAGCCCCAGCGAAAAGCCGCCGCAGCACAAATCGATCATCTCCCGGGGCTGCCGCCGCGCCGCCAACGCCGCGACCAGCGCCCGCACCCCCGCAGGCGTCGCGCCGGGCAGGTCGTCCTCGCCGCAGAAAACCTGCGCGACCTGCGCGCGCAGCCAATCCGCCGTCGCGCACCCGGCGCGGTGCATCGCCTGAAACAGCGCGTCACACTCGCCAAACAGAGCGGGGTCGTTCGTCAGCACGCCCCACGGCACGGCAGCGTCGAGGGCGAAGGCGGCGTCCTTGATCCGATACCCCGGCACCTCGCGAAAGAGCGCCGGCAGCATTCCCGCCTGCACCACCCCCGGCGCCGCCCCCTGCCGCCGCTGCAAAAACCGCAGCACAAGCGACAGATACAGCACCAGAATCCGCCCGCCCCGCGCCGGCAGCCGCCGCTCCTGCGCCCGAAAAAACCGCATCCAAGCCGTTTCCCAATCCATCGCAATTTCTCCTTGCTTTATAGGTTCTTTCCTTGAACCCTTGTGATATAAATTTCTTCCGTCGAGCCCTCAAACCAAGTCCTCAACCATCGAGCCCTTAACTCAAATCGAGCCCTCAAATGGAGCCCCCCAACTCAAATCGAACCCTCAAACCAAATCGAGCCCTCAAGCCCTCAACCCTCAAACCCTCAAATGGAATAGGTATTTCAATACCTTTTATTGTGAATCTACTTTCGGCGTTGCAGAATTATCGCTCCCCCGCCGGCCAACCGGAAACCCGGCATTTCACCCGTTTCCGCCCTATTCCGGCGAAACCGCGCGATCGTCATACCGTCCGCCCGATCACGCAAACCGACGCGGCAACCCAACCGCCCCATCTCATCGTCTTAAGCATACCACCCCGCACCCGATTTGTCAAACTTTTTCTTCCCTTCAATTCACAGGTATTCGCATACCTGCTATTTGATTGTCTAAACGGGAAACGGATTGTTTTCGCGTTTGCGTTCGCGGGTACGGTTGTGCTCGCGGTTGAGGTTGAGGTTACGGTTGTGTTCGCGTTCGCGGTTACGGTTGCGATTGCGGATGCGTTTTCCTTTGCATTCTCACGTTGCAACGTCGTGCCCGACCGCACAGGCGCCCGGTGAAAGCTGACGCGAACGGGCTTTTTTCGGGCGGGCTGCGGAAGGGTGCGTCCGGCGAACAGTATCGCAAACCGGCTTTTCCCCGAACGCGGCAGCGGGGGTATCGGCCGGGCGAGGGCGGGCACGGTTCCGGTTTCTTCCGCCCGCCTGCTCAATCGCGCGGGAGGGTCGGTCGGCGGCGTTTATCGGGTCTCTTCCACTTCTCCGGGGTCCGTTCGGAAAGCCGCTTCCGCCAGGGTTTGCGCCGCTTGCAGGGTGATGTTCTTTTCGCTCGCGAGGCGGGCGAGGTCGTCGTATTCGAATTTTTCGCGGGTGACGCCGTAGCCCTGCGCGCGTTTGCAGCGCACCGGACCCTGCGGCGTTTGCAGCTCGACGGTCTCGCGTTGCAGGGTGTAGCGGCGCAGCGTCGCCTCCCGCACGCCGAGCGTCGTCGTGTGGCGGAAGAGCTGCGCGAGCAGTTTTTCCCGATCGTCCGGGCGGCAGAGCACCTGCAGCAGGACGCCCGGGCGAGATTTTTTCATGGCGGCGGGCAGTGTGAAGACCTCGAGCGCGCCGCTTGCCCGCAGCTGTTCGACCGCGAAGCCGACCGCCTCGGGGGTCATGTCGTCGAGGTTGCAGGACAGCTCCGTCACCGTTTCGACGGCGTCGGTCGTCTCGCAGAGCAGCGCCCGCAGGCAGTTTGCCGTCTCGAACTCCCGCGCGCCCATGCCGTACCCGACGGCGCGCACCCGCAGCGCCGGTAGCGGCTCGAAGTGGGTGACGAAATGCCGCAGCAGCGCCGCCCCGGTGGGGGTGCAGAGCTCGGCGGCGATTTGGCCGGCGAAGATCGGGACGTCGCGCAGCAGCAGCGCCGTCGCGGGGGCGGGGACCGGCAGGGTGCCGTGGGCGCAGCGCACGAACCCGCTGCCGACCCGCACGGGGGAGGCGAGGATCTCGTCGGGCGAAAGCCGGTGCAGCAGCAGGCAGACGGCGGTGATATCGGCGACGGCGTCGAGGGCGCCGACCTCGTGGAAATGCACCTGCGAGACCGGCCGCCCGTGCACCTGGCTTTCGGCGTCGGCGATCAGCCCGTAAACCGCCAGCGCGTCGGCGCGCACCGCGTCGGGCAGCGGCAGCTGTTCGATCAGCGCCGTGATCTCCGGCATGCCGCGGTGGGTGTGCGCGTGGGTGTGTTCGTGCGCGTGCTCGTGTCCGTGCTCGTGTGCGTGTTCGTGTTCATGATATTCAGAATGTTCGTGGTCGTGCGCCGGAGCAGGTTCGCCCTCGGCGACACCGTTTACCCGCACCGAAAAGCGGGTGCCGACGACGCCGCAGCGGGTCGTCCGTTCGCGCGCGAAGGTCACGCCCGGCAGCCCGAGCGCGTTGAGCTCGGCGAGAAAGCCGTCGGGGTCGGGCAGCAGTTCGAGCAGGGCGGCGGCGAGCATATCCCCCGCCGCGCCCATGCCGCAATCGAGATAGAGCGTTTTCATCGGTTTCCCTCCGTGTGATTGATGCGGCTCGCGAGCACGCCGGCGCCGAAGCCGTTGTCGATATTGACGACCGCGACGCCGGCCGCGCAGGAATTGAGCATGGCGAGCAGCGCCGACAGCCCGCCGAAGGACGCGCCGTAGCCCACGCTCGTCGGGATGGCGATTACGGGACATTCGACCAGCCCGCCGACGACGCTGGCGAGCGCCCCCTCCATCCCGGCGACGGCGATGACGACGCCGGCGCGCAGCAGCAGGTCGGTGTGGGACAGCAGG
>CANQSG010000168.1 GCA_947626485.1 uncultured Clostridia bacterium
TGTCGAGCGCGGCCTTCGCCGTCGGCTTCGGCTCGTCGGAGATCAGCAGATAGCCGGCGTATTGCCCGCCGATCGCGACGTGCACCGTCGTGCCGCCCGCGTCGACAGATGCCGGTTTAAGGCCGAGCGCGGCCATCAGCCGCCCGTTGCCGACGCAGACGTCGCGCCCGTCGACCCGCGCGCGCACGCCCTGCCCGGCGAGCTCCTGCACGTCGGCAATCCGGCTCTCGTCGACCTCGCCGCCCCACGCGTCGCGAATCGAGCGGGAGATCGGGTGGGTCGAATAGCTTTCGGCGAGCGCCGCGGCTTCGAGCAGCCCCGCATCGTCGCCCGAGACGGCGTGCAGCTGCGTGACCCGAAAGACGCCGCGCGTCAGCGTGCCGGTCTTGTCAAAGACGACCGTCCGCACCCCGGCGAGGGTTTCGAGGTAATTGCCGCCCTTCACCAAGATCCCGCGCCGAGCGGCGCCGCCGATGCCGCCGAAAAAGCTGAGCGGCACCGAGATCACCAGCGCGCAGGGGCAGGAGATGACAAGAAAGGTCAGCGCCCGGTGGATCCAAACGACCCACCCGCCCGCGAACAGCGGGGGCAAAACGGCGAGCGCCAGCGCGGCAAAGACGACGGCGGGCGTGTAATACCGCGCAAATTTTGTGATAAAATGTTCCGATTTCGATTTCTTCGCGCTCGCGTTTTCCACGAGGTCGAGAATTTTCGAAACCGTCGACGCGCCGAAGGTTTTTTCCACCCGGACGCGCAGCAGCCCCGTCTCGTTGACGCAGCCGCTCAAAATCTCGTCGCCCGGTGCGACGGCGCGGGGCAGCGATTCCCCCGTCAGCGCGGCGGTGTTCAGCGTCGATTCCCCCGCGAGGACGACGCCGTCGAGCGGCACCCGTTCGCCCGGCTGCACGACGATACAGTCCCCGACCGCAACCGTATCCGGCGCGACCGTCACGATCTGCCCGTCGCGTTCGAGGTGCGCCGTGTCGGGTCGGATCTCCATCAGCGCGGCGATCGAGCGGCGCGAGCGGCTGACGGCGACGCTCTGGAACCATTCGCCGATCTGGTAAAACAGCATGACGGCGACGCCCTCGGGAAATTCGCCGACGCAAAAGGCGCCGACCGTCGCCACGAGCATCAGGAAGTTTTCGTCAAAAACCTGCCCGTGGGCGATGTGCCGCACCGCGCGCCAGACGACGTCCCACCCGAGGACGGCGTAGGGCACGAGAAAGGCGGCGGCGCGCCACGGCCCGGGCAGCGGCAGAAACAGCAGGACGGCGAAGCAGACCGCCCCGACCGAAATGCGGACGAGCATGCGCTTTTGTTTGGGCAACATAAAAAACGCCTTCCTTCCCGCGTCACCGGGTGAGGGTGCAGTCGGGCTCGACCCGCCGACAGGTCTTTTTGACCTGCCGCAGCACCTCTCGCTCGGCGTCGTCGTCGTATTCGAGCGTCAGCTTGCCGGTCAGAAACTGCACCCGCGCCGCCGTCAGGCAGTCGAGCCGGTTCAGCGCGTCCTCCAGCTTCTGCGCGCAGGCGGCGCAATCCAATCCGTCCAAATGATAAACCTGTTCCATATTTATGCACTCCTTTATACTTGCGAACTGGCGATTTTTGCTTGCGGTTGCGGTGGGATTACTCCATCAGGTGATCCATTCCCTGGCCGAGGATGCTGTGCACGTGGTCGTCCGCGAGGGAATAGAACATGCTTTTGCCGTCCCGCCGACATTTGACGAGCTTGTTGGCCTTCAGCACCCGCAGCTGGTGGGAGACGGCGGTCTGTGTCATCCCCAGCGCCTGCGCGATATCCCCGACGCAAAGCTCGGTGTCGAACAGGCAGTACAATATCTTGACCCGCGTCGAATCGCCGAACACCTTGAACAGCTCCGCCAGATCATACAACGTCTCCTCCGGCGGCATCCGATCGTCATATTCTTCCATGGGATCACTCCTTCATTCAATTATATGAACATCTATTCATATAATACGCCGCAATCCCCCGTTTGTCAACCCCTTTTTCAAAATTTTTTCGAAAAAAATTTTGCGGGGCGGGGAGGAGCCCTCAAAACGCGAAAAAGCCGCCCGGTTTCGGACGGCTTTCGGTAAATCGAATCGTGGATTTTTTGCGAATCAATCGGAAAAAAGCGGTAGGTAGGAAAATGCCGCCGGATATTTGACGGCTTGCCAGTCGACGTTTTTCGCCTTATAAGTAAGTTCGGCGTATTGCTTAGTCAATGCAATCAGGGTACAATGCGTTTTGCGCGGAATGGCGGCCGCGCCCGCATTGTTGCGCGTTCTTGCCATATTACAATATGCCTGCGCCCGCGCGCCGCGCGGGACACGACCGCCCTCCTCGCGCAAAATCTTCGACCCGAAGTGGTCGGATTTTTCTGTCCGGCAAGGAAAAAGGACGCAGGAATACTGGCGTATTTCAAGGACTTTTGACGCAGTCCGGCGGGGAAATCCGCCCGCTTCGGGCGCATTGTACCCTGATTGCATTGACTATCCGTTTTGTTCTTTCGGAAAACGGCGATCACGCGCGCGACGTCGGACGCATAGTCGCGGATATCTACCTTCAAGACGGTGTTCGGTACATATCGTCCGCCCGGCGCGGCGAGGACGAAACCGACGCAAGCCCTGACCCCGCCGACTAATTTTTCGGTATACAGTTGCGGATTCGGGGAATCACAGTTTCCGATCATACGTGCGGAAAGATTTTTATTGATTACAGAGGGGAGCACATCCAATTTCAGGGGCGTTGTCCCGTTTGCATCGAATTCAAATTCACAGGCGCGCAGCCGTCTATCCAGGCATTTGTGGTAAAAATCTAAAGCGCTGAGTTGGTATGGTTTTCCGTCTTTATCGGCAACGGGGATCGGTTTTAATCCCGTCAGATGTAAATAATTGCCTGCGTCAAAGGTGAGCTCTACGCAGGCGGTCCTTTTGTGCTTGTCCAAATAAACGAGCAGCAAAGATTTGTCAACCAGGTTGTCGCGGTAAGCCTGCGCGCACGACGTGACCACGGAAATGGCTTTTTCTTTCGTATATCCCATAGTTCGACGTTCCTTAAAGTAAAGTTTAAGGGAGATTGCGACGCCGCAGCGCCACGCATCCCCCTTAATTATGACCGGTTTTTCTGTTGTCCGCCAACGCTCTGGTCTTTACACCCAGCATCACTTCAGGTTTTTCTGTTGCCTGCCAACGCTCTGGTCTTTGCACCCAGCATCAATATCGGATTTTAGGTGCCGGTCACACCGGAAGGAAAATACCTTCCAATTCTATTATATGTCAAATTTCTCATTTGTCAATAGGAAAAAGGTGCCGTTCCGCCCCCTCAAATCAACCTCGCCTCGCTGCGGATTTGGCGGGGGGTTTTTTGGGTGACGGCGCGGAGGGTTTTGCGGAAATAGGAGGAGGAGCTGAAGCCGACGCGGTCGCTGATCTCCTCGACCGACAGCTCGGTCGTGCGGAGCAGATCCTCGGCGGCGCGGCATTGCAGCTCCTGCCGGACGGCGTTGGGGGTGCGGTGCAGCTCGTTGCGGAAGGCGAGATACAGCGTCGTCTCGCTGACCCGGCAGGCGTCGGCGACGGCGT
>CANQSG010000169.1 GCA_947626485.1 uncultured Clostridia bacterium
CCTGGAAAGCTTGACGCCGCCCGCCGAATCGTTCCCGGCCATCAAGCTTTCCAGGTACCGTTCCGCCTCCCGCGCCGGCCGACGCGCCCGCAGAGCCTACCGCCGTGCCCGAACCGGAAGCCCCTGCGGAGGTTTCCGAGGAAGCAGAGCCGGAGCCGGAGCAGAGCGAAGAAAACTGAATCTAAGCGCACAAAAGCGCGGCAGCACGGGAATTTCCCCGGCTGCCGCGCTTTCTTTGCGGATTATATTTTGCGGGCTGCGGTCAGGCGTTCGGCAGAACGGCGCAGCCGCCGACGGCGCGGATGTTCAGCACATAGCAGGAACCGGCGCCGAAAACCGCCTCGATCATGGCCTTGTAGGCGTCGAGCAGGTCGTCGGGAATAAAGCATTGGATCGTCCCGGCGAAGCCGCCGCCGTGCACCCGGCAGGCGCCCCGGCCGCCGTTTTCGCGCAGGAAACGCTGGGTCAGCGCGAGGGCGAGGGAAAGCCCCTGCTCGGCGACGTTGGAGGTCGAATAGACGTTTTGCAGGTATTGGAAGGAGGATTCGCCCGACTCGTTGATCAGGCGCAAAAAGCCGTCGAAATCGCCGTTTTGCAGGGCGCGCTTTTCGTCGAGGGCGCGCTGATTGTCCGCGAAAAAGTGGATGGCGCGCAAAATCGCGCGGTCGGAGCAGCTCTCGCGCAGGCGGGCGATCTCGCCGTAAAACCGGTCGATATCGACGTCGCGCAGGAATTCCTCGCCCATGGCGCGGCTGATCTCGCGGCATTCGGCAGTGATGTCGGCGTAATCTCCCGTCAGGTCGGCGTGGTTGCCGCCGGTGTTGACGACGCAGAGGTGGTGCCGGTGGCTGCGGAGGTCGAAATCGACCTTGTCGATCACGGGGTTGGCGGGGTCGGCGAAGTCGATGCCGGTGAAGCCGCCGACCGCGCTGGCGGTCTGATCCATCAGGCCGCAGGGCTTGCCGAAATAATCGCGCTCGGTGCGCTGGGCGATCTTCGCGATCTCGACCGCCGAGACCTTGCCGCCGTTGAACAGGCCGTTCAGAATAAAGCCGACGAGCACCTCAAAGGCGGCGGAGGACGAAAGCCCGGAGCCCTTGAGCACATTCGAGGTCGTGTAGGCGTTGAAGCCGCCGATCTCGTAGCCGTTTTTGCGGAACAGGGCGCACATGCCGCGAATCAGGGCGGCGGCGCGGCCGACCTCGGCGTCCTTTGCGTCGAGATCGTTTAGGTCGATGACGTCCATCTCGTAGCCCTTTGACTGGATGCGGACGACGCCGTCGGTGTTGCGGCCGACGACGGCAATCACGTCGAGGTTGACGCTGCCCGCCAGCACGCGGCCGTGCTGATGGTCGGTGTGGTTGCCGCCGACCTCGGTGCGTCCCGGCGCGCTGAAGAGGGCGATGTCGTCGGTGTTGGAAAAGAGCGCGGCGTAAGCGTCGCAGGCCTCGGCATAGCGCGCGGCGGCAGTTTGCGTCTCGCCGTAAAGGCGGGCGAGGCTGTCGGAAAAGCCGCCGGCAAGCAGTTGTTCTTTGACCGTTTGCAGGTTCATGCAGGGTTCCTCCCGGTTGTTATTTGGAAATGAGCGCCAGCGTGTCGCGGGCGATAACGAGCTCCTCGTTGGTCGGAATGACGTAGACGGCGACCTTCGAATCGGCCGTCGAAATGCGGGCTTCCTTGCCGCGGCAGTGGTTGGCGGCGGTGTCGCAGGTGATACCGAGATAGGAAATCTCATTGCAGATTTTTTCGCGCAGCTCGGGGTTGTTTTCGCCGATGCCGCCGGTCAGGACGATCGCGTCGACGCCGTTCATCGCCGCGGTGTAGGCGCCGATGTATTTGACGATCTGGTAACGCTGCATATCGAGGGCGAGGCGGGCGCGGACGTGGCCGCCCTCGGCGGCTTCAACGAGGTCGCGGTTGTCGTTCGAGAGGCCGGAAATGCCGAGCGCACCGGATTTTTTGTTGCACATATCGGAAATTTCCTGCGGTGACATGTGCTCCTTCTCGGCGATGTAGGTCAGCGCCGAAGGGTCGACCGCGCCGGAGCGGGTGCCCATCATAAAGCCGTCGAGCGGCGTGAAGCCCATCGAGGTATCGCAGCAGACGCCGTCCTTGATGGCGGTGATGGAGCAGCCGTTGCCGAGGTGACAGGTGATGATCTTCAAATCCTTCTTCGGCTTGCCGAGCAGCTCGGCGACGCGGTCGCTGACGAAGCGGTGTGAGGTGCCGTGCGCGCCGTAGCGGCGGATGCCGTATTTCTCGTAATATTCATACGGCAGGGCGTACATGTAGGCCTTGGGCTCCATGGTCTGGTGGAAGGCGGTGTCGAAGACGACGGTCTGCGGCTTTTCGGGTCCGAACGCCGCGATGCAGGCGCGGATGCCCAGCGCGTTGGCGGGATTGTGCAGCGGCGCGAGCTCGCCGAGCGATTCGACCTTGCGAATGACCTCCTCGTCGACTAAAACCGACTCGGAAAAGAGCGTGCCGCCCTGTACAACGCGGTGGCCGATCGCCGAAATCTCGTCCAGCGAATCGATGACCTTCGCTTCGCTCTGTGTCAGCGCGTAGACGACCTGCGCAAACGCCTCGCTGTGGGTCGGCATGTCGGTCTCGGCGCGGTATTCCCTGCCGTCCGACGCCTTGTGCTTGATGACGCCGCCGGTGCCGATGCGTTCGCAGATCCCCTTGGCGATAACGCTTTCGTCGTCCATGTCGATGAGCTGATATTTCAGCGAAGAACTGCCTGCATTCACAACAAATATTTTCATACTTGTTTCCCCTTTCTCTTTCTTTTTTTCGCAAAAACAGGTTGCAATCCGATGCAAAATCATGTATCATTATAAAACAACCTGTCTGCAGGTTTGCAGCGTATTTATCATACATGATTTTTCCGGATTTTTCAAGGTTTTTTCGCGAAAGAAAGTGATTTCTCTGACAACGGTCGGCGTGATTGCGGAATTTAACCCCCTGCACACCGGGCATGCGGCGCTGCTGCGGCGGCTCCGGGCAGACGGGGAAACCTGCGTCGTCTGCGTATTGAGCGGCAATTTCGTTCAGCGGGGCGACGCGGCGCTGCTGCCCCTTTCCGTCCGAGTCGAAGCGGCGCTGGCGTGCGGCGTCGACCTCTGTCTGCTGCTGCCGCTGCCCTGGGCGATGTCCACGGCGCAGAACTTCGCCGACGGCGCGATCGGCCTGTTGCAGGACACCGGCGCGGTCGACGTCGTCGCCTTCGGCAGCGAGTGCGGCGATCTCGCCGCCCTGCAAGCATGCGCCGAACGGCTTGAGGACGCGTCGCTCGCCCGCCTGACGCGGCAGCACCTGCGGCTGGGCGAGACTTATGCGGCGGCGCGCAGCCACGCCCTGCGCGACCTCGGCGGCGACGCGATGGCGGCGCTGCTCGACGCGCCCAACAACACCCTCGGCGTCTGCTATCTTTCGGCGATGCGCCGCTTCGACTTTTCGGCGCGCGCCGTCACCTTTCCGCGCATCGGCGCGCCCCACGACGCGGCGACCCCCGACCCGCTGGGCGCTTCCG
>CANQSG010000170.1 GCA_947626485.1 uncultured Clostridia bacterium
ACTTGCCTGGTGGGTGATCCTGCTCATCTGCGTCGGCGCGGCGCTGCTGCTCGCGGCAGGCACGGTGGTCTTCCTCGTCCTCGCCCGCAAAAAGCGGCAGAATTAACCGAAAAGGAGAGTTGTAAACGATGAAAAAACGAATCCTTGCCCTCCTGACGGTATTCGCGCTGGTCCTCGCCGCCTTCTCGGGCTGCGCCCCGCAGCAGGAGACCGAAACCCCCGACGGCGGGGAAGCGCAGCCCCGCAAACCGCAGGTCGTCGTCGCCTTCAACCCCATCCTCGTCTTCGGCGACGGCTCGACCGATATCGCCTTCAACGACGTGAAAAACGCGATGTCTGCCGACCGCGAGGCGGCGTCCCTCACCTCGCTCGCCGACACCACGGCCTGGACCTGGGCGTATAAGCTCGGGGAGGACTGGAAGCAGCGCGGCATTTACGGCATGGCGAAATGGCGCAACGGCGCCTCCGTTTCGACGGATAACCTGAACGCCTATTCCTTCAGCAACGACGGCACCATCTCCCTGATGCCCTACACCACGCAGGCCTCCGCCCTGACGACCTATCAGGGCGAGACGCCCGCCGCGGCGGGACTGCTGCTCTCGGTCGCGGGCACCGAGGAGGAATCCCTCTGCTATCAGTTCACGCAGGACGCGACGCTCGGCTTTCCGACCGGCAAAATCACGGCGATCGAAAGCGTCGGCGGCGTCAAGACCGGCTTTTTGGCGGAGGACAACACCGAACGTAGCGCCGTCGTGAAGTTCGTCCTCAACACCCGCGAGATCTGGGCGGGCGAGCTCTGCAACAGCACGGCGGGGGAGGGCACCGCCGTCACCGAGCTCGAATACCCGGAGCTGGCAGGCTTGACCGTCCACGCGGGCGATATGCTCTTTATGAGCGTCAAGCTCGACGCGACCTATAACCGCGAGGAGGACGTCGGCACGACGACGCCGACCCCGCCCGCCTCCAACCCGACGACGCCGAGCAACCCGACGCAGCAGCCCACGGGCGGCAACGCGACCGGTTCTCCCGCGCCGTCTACCCCCGCCGTGACCGAGATCCCGCTGCTCGACGGTTACGATTCTCATTTCGAGATCGTCTATCCGAAGGGCGCCTCGGTCAAGGAAAAGCAGATCGCCGTCAAGCTGCGCGAGTCGATGGTCGGCGTCTTTGAAGCCGACGTCACCACCCGCATGGACAACACCGCCGTCAAGCCGAACGAGCTGCTCGTCGGCCTGACCGACCGTCCCGAATCGCAGCGCGCCTATAACGACCTGCGGCAGTACCGCGTCAACAACGGCGCCGACTTTATAATCCGCATGGACGGCACCAAGCTCGTCATCGCCGGCGGCACGGAATCCGCCCTGCAGGCGGCGACCGACTACTTCATGAAGAACTACTGCAAGACCGACCGCGACAAGCTCGCCTCGAACCTGTCGTATGCCCATCGGCCGCAGCTCTCGACAATCCTGCTCGACGGCGCGAACATCGCCTCCTACACCATCCGCACCGAAAAGTACCCCTCGCTCATGACGGTGAAGGCGGCGCAGACACTGGTCGAATACGTCGTCAACAAGACGGGCTATCAGCTGAAGATCGAAAAGGACACCACGACGACGAAGAACGAGATCCTGCTGGGTCTGACGACCCGCTCCGGCATCTCCGCCGAGACCTTTAAATCCGCGTCGCTCGACCTGCTGTCGGGCAAGCGCGGCGACAAGTACACGGCCGACGATTTCCGCATGTTCTTCGACGGCGGCAAGCTCTTCCTCGAAGCCGGCAGCGACTATGCCGCAGGCCTTGCGGTGCGCAAGCTGATCGAACAGCTCGAGAAATCCGGCTCGGTCAGCAGCAGCCTTGACCTGCGCGGCAGCTATCAGAAGGGCGAATACACCCTGCTCGACGACTACGCCTACACCTGGGGCGACGAGTTCCTTTCCTCCGCCGGCTCTTCCTTCAGCTCGAAGAACTGGAAGGTCATGGAAAAGGGCTACACCGAGGCGAAGGGTCCCTGGTATCGCAAGAACGACCCGTATTACCTCGCGTCGAAGGCCTCCCTCGAGGACGACGACCCGACCAACGATTTCGGCGGTCCGTGGCTTCCGGCGTCCGACGATAATTACGTGCAGGAGGGGCTCATCCACAATCTCGGCTCCAACGCCGTGATCCGCGATAACCTCCTCGTGCAGACGGCGCGCAAGGAAGCCGACGGCTATTCCAGCAGCTACCTCTGCACCGACGGCAAGATGGAATTCCGCTACGGCATCCTCGAAGCCCGCCTGATCGCCGCGACGGGCAACGGCGGCGCCTCCGGCTTCTGGACGCGCTCGAAGGACGCGGGCGACAACGTCGTCAACGAGATCGACATCATCGAAAACTTCGGCAAGGATTACATCCGTTCGAACCTCCACACCTGGGCGTCGGAGGCGCAGGGCGGCCACACCAATCACGGCGCGATGATCCAGATGATCGACGATTGCTACCCGGCAGAGGGCGAGCATTTCTACGACACCTTCCATCACCTCGCCGTCGAATGGACGCCCGACTTCCTCAATATGTACCTTGACGGGGAGCTCTATCTCTCGCAGGAGATCTCGAGCGACACCTGGTTCGCCTTCCGCGAGACGACCTACGTGATCCTCCAGGATTCCGCCCCCGGCACGACCTACGCGTACTATAACCCCGGCAACATGCTCGCCGGCGGCGACGTCAAGCCCAACGAGGCGGCTTGCCTCTTCGATACAAACGGCGACGGCGTCGTCAACGTCAACGACTTCTGCATCGAGCAGAGCGTGGACTTCGTCCGGCTCTATCAGCTCAACTCGCGGCAGTATTCCCTCAAGGCGAAAAAATAACCCAACCGAATCCGATGCCGGCTCGCGGCAAACGCTGCGGGCTGGCATCGGCACGAACACAAGGCGGGAGGCAACCGGATGAACAGACGAACAAAACTGATGCGGCGCCCGGCAGCGTTACTGGCGGCGCTTCTTTTGGCTCTGCCGGTGTGGCAAGCCTTCGCCGATACCCCGCAGACCGACGCCGCACAGACCGTCGCGTCGGCGTCGACCGGCAGCCAAAACGCGGCGGATTACGCGCGCTATCTCGAACGGAACAATTTCCCCGCCGCCGCACAGGCGGTGACCTTGGACGCGCAGGCGCACGTCGCCGGCGGCAAGCCGGTCACCACGGGCTTTTCCCTCGAAAAAGGGAAGAGCGCGACCTTTTCCGCCACCCTGCCCGCCGACGGCTCCTATTGTCTCGACGTTTACTTCCGGCCGCTCGACGCGGTCGGCGAACAGTACGATTTTTCCCTTTCCATCGACGGTGCGGCGCCCTTTGCCGCCTGCGAAACGCTTTCGCTTTCCGCCTGGTGGGAGGATGACGGCGACATCCGCACCCTGACGAACGGCGATCAGGTCAACCCCTTGCAGAAGCATTCCGACACGACCGCCTGCCAGACCGTCGCCGACCCGGAGGGCATCGAATGCGCCCCCTATCAGTTCCGGCTGACCGCCGGGACGCACACCGTCACCGTC
>CANQSG010000171.1 GCA_947626485.1 uncultured Clostridia bacterium
CCTTCGCAGCGACGGCGATTCCATCGTCACGTACCTCTGACCCGCCAAAAACACCCCCGCCGAGCGGCTCCCAACCCAGCCCCAACCAACCCGTCCCGCCGAGCGGCTCCCAACCCCGCCCGGCAAACCAAAAGCGCCCGCCACCACGGCGGACGCTTTTTTTGAAAATTTTTCTTGAAAAAATCAAAATTTTTTTGAAAAAAGGCTTGACAATACGCCGAAAAAGGCGTATAATAGAATACAGAAAGGAGGTGAAAAACATGGAAGTCAAAGGCATAGAAAAAGCCTTGCAAGACCTGGCAAAAGCGATTGCTGACAATGACACAGCCGAAAGAGTCAAGATCACAATAACACTTGTAAAGCCGAAGGCAGGCAAGGCAAGCCAAGAGAGCACGTAAGCTCTCGGGCAGGGGGAGCAGAAGCTCCCCCGTAAGTCCCATTATATCACGGCGTTTTTCAAAATTCAAGAGGAAGTGAAAAAATGAAAGTCACCAAAAACGGGAAAATTTACACCGTGGCGGAGTACGGCAAGAAATGGACGGTAAAACGGGAGGAAGGCAAATTGTCGGTCTGCGTAGAAGTGCCGAAAGAACGCTGCGCGACAGAGGCCGATCTGCGCGCCTATATTTCGTCCAGCGATCTGTTTTAAGGCGTAAATTATAAGCATAACCGCAAACTGCCCGCCCGCCAAACCCGAGCGGGCAGTTTTCTCGAAAGCAATACAAGACGAACCGCCATTCCACCCACCAACCCCGAAAAATTCGTACATTTTTCGCACACCAAAAAGAAAAACCCGCTGAATCAGCGGGTTTTTCCTGTGTTTGGTGGAGACGGCGGGAGTTGAACCCGCGTCCAGAGAGTCTTCCTGATGGGTTTCTCCGAGTGCAGACGAGTTTTTCAGATTCCCGCGCCGGCACGTCAGTCGTCAGACTTGCCGGGTTGGTAGCTCCCAAGCCGTGACAGAGCGAGGAGCAGCGCTCTGTTCACGTTCACCGCTAAATGACGCCCGGATCCCCGACCGCGGTGCTTCGGGGCCGGACGAGGGCCTTAAGTTAGGCCGCTAAGGCAACAGTATTGTTGTCAGTTAATTTAAGGTTGCGGATTTTAGAGCGGTTCCGCACCGCTACTCGCTTCCCGTCATTCGAATTCCCTGTCGAAACCTTTACGTCCCCCTGTCTGTGTTTTTCGGGCGGCAGACGCTCACCCGGAGCGGTTGCGCTCTTTAAGCGCCCGCTCGATTTCCCGGTTGGCGGATTTTTCCGCCGCGACGGCGCGCTTATCATAGAGCTTTTTGCCGCGGCAAAGCCCCAGCCGCACCTTCACCCGCGAGCCCTTGAAATAGAGCGCCAGCGGGATAAGGGTCAGCCCCTGCTCCTGAATGGTGCCGAACAGGCGCAGAATCTCCCGCTTGTGCAGCAGCAGCTTGCGCTCCCGCAGCGGGTCGCGGTTGAAGATGTTGCCCTGTTCGTAGGGGCTGATGTGCATTTGCTTCACATACAGCTCGCCGTCCTCGATGGCGCACCAGGCGTCGCGCAGGTTGACGCCGCCCTTCCGGATCGATTTGACCTCGGTGCCGCAAAGGGAGATGCCGGCTTCCAACTGTTCCAGCACGAAATATTCATGATAGGCTTTTTGGTTGGTCGCAATGGTCTTTGTCCCCTGCTCCACGGGTGCGTCACCTCCGGCTCTCCTATTATAGCATATTCGCGCGAAGGGGTCAAGGCGAATCTTGTCGACCTGCGAGGGCGCGCTTCCGACGAAAATCAGCAAAGCCGCAAAAAAAGATTGCAATTTGTTCCGAAAAGTGATAAAATAACTACAAATCATTTTATCGGAGGGACTGACTATGAAAAAATCCATCGCATTGCTTCTGGCGCTGCTCCTGATGACCGCTGTCCTCGCGGGCTGCGGCGGGAATTCCGGCAAGCTGACCATGGCGACCAACGCCGCGTTCGAGCCGTATGAGTATTACGAGAACGAAAAAATCGTCGGCATCGATGCGGAGATCGCCGAAAAGATCGCCGACAAGCTCGGCCTCGAGCTCGAGATCCGCGACATGGAATTCAACTCGATCCTCGGTGCGGTGCAGACCGGCACCGTCGACATGGGCATGGCGGGCATGACGGTCGATGAAGAGCGCCTGAAATCGGTCAATTTCAGCGACACCTACGCCAACGGTATCCAGGTCATCATCGTCCGCGAGGATTCCGACATCAAGAGCGCCGACGACCTTAAAGACAAGCAGATCGGCGTGCAGGACGCCACGACCGGCGACGTCTTTGCGACCGACGACTTCGGCGACGACCATGTGAAGCGTTATTCGAAGGGCTCGGACGCGGTTCTGGCGCTGAAAAACGGCACGATCGACGCCGTCATCATCGACAACGAACCCGCCAAAGCCTTTGTCCGCGCGAACGAAGGGCTGAAAATCGTCGAGACCGAATACGCCAACGAGGAGTACGCCATCGCGGTTTCGAAGGACAACGACGAGCTGCTTGAGAAGATCAACAAAGCCCTGAAAGAGCTCAAGGAAGACGGCACCATTCAGGAAATCATCGACAAATACATCCCGCCGGAAGGCAAATAAGACGCACTGTCGGGACTGGGGCATCTGATTCGGGTGCCCCTTTTTCTTTGAAAGGAGCCGCTTATGTCACTTCTCCTCTCCCCCGCCCGGTTCGCCGTTTCGCTCTTCCGGGATCCCGTCGGGTGGTGGCACGATTTTACCGATCGCTTTGTCAACAACTTCATCACGGACAACCGCTGGAAATACCTGTTGGACGGGCTGGGCGCCACCCTGCTGATTACGGTTTTCGCCCTGCTTATCGGCGTTGTGCTCGGCGTGCTCGTCGCGATCGTCCGCTCGACCTATGACAAAACCGGCCGCCTCGGCTTTCTCAACGCGATCTGCAAGCTGTATCTGACGGTTTTCCGCGGCACGCCGGTCGTCGTCCAGCTGATGATCACCTATTTCGTCATCCTCTCGCCGCTGGGTCTCAACGACCTCGTGATCGCGATGATCGCCTTCGGCATCAACTCGGGCGCCTACGTCGCCGAGATCTTCCGGTCGGGCATCATGTCGGTCGACAACGGGCAGTTCGAGGCGGGGCGCAGTCTCGGCCTCAACTACCGGCAGACCATGTGGAGCATCGTGCTGCCGCAGGCCTTCAAGAACATTCTTCCCGCCCTCGGCAACGAGCTCATCGTGCTGCTCAAAGAGACCTCCGTCGCCGGGTACATCGCGATCCACGACCTGACGAAGGGCGGATACGTCATTCTCGGCCGCACCTACGACGCCTTTATGCCGCTCATTGCCGTCGCGCTGATCTATCTCGCCGTGGTGCTGCTGCTGCAGGCCGGCGTCAACCATCTGGAAAGGAGGCTGCGCAACAGTGGACACTGAGCAAATTCGACCGGTCGCCGAGGGCGACGCGCTGATCGAAGTGGAGGGTCTGCGCAAGAGCTTCGGAAAAAACGAGGTGCTCAAGGGCATCGACACCGTCATTC
>CANQSG010000172.1 GCA_947626485.1 uncultured Clostridia bacterium
CACTACAAACGCGCCGCCGCCACGCTGGCGGACATGCGCGAGCTGCTGCTGCACGGGGCGGAAAAGCAGGAGCCGGAAAGCGGTATGACCGGTCCCGTCACTCCGCTGTTCGACCGCGCCGCCTACTGCGCGATGGTCGAGCGCGCCAAGCACTATATCCGCGAGGGCGACCTCTTTCAGATCGTGCTCTCCAACCGCTTCAGCGCCCCCTTCACCGGCAGCCTGCTGGACACCTACCGCGTGCTGCGCACCCTCAACCCCTCGCCCTATCTGTTCTATTTTTCAGGCACCGACGTCGAGATCGCGGGGGCGTCGCCCGAGACCCTCGTCAAGCTGGAGGACGGCGTGCTGCACACCTTCCCCCTCGCCGGCACCCGGCCGCGCGGCAAGACCGAGGCCGAGGACAAGGCGCTCGAGCGCGAGCTGCTCGCCGACGAAAAGGAGCTGGCGGAGCACAATATGCTCGTCGACCTCGGCCGAAACGACCTCGGCAAGGTCAGCCGCTTCGGCACCGTCGAGGTCGAAAAGCTGCACCTCATCGAGCGCTATTCCCACGTCATGCACATCGGGTCGACGGTGCGCGGGGAGATCCGCCCCGACTGCGACGCGCTCGACGCGATCGAGGCCGTCCTGCCGGCGGGGACGCTTTCGGGCGCGCCCAAGATTCGCGCCTGTCAGCTCATCGGCGCGCTCGAGGGCAACAAGCGCGGCGTCTACGGCGGCGCGATCGGCTACCTCGATTTCACCGGCAACATGGACACCTGTATCGCCATTCGCATCGCCTACCGCAAGAACGGGCAGGTTTTCGTGCGCAGCGGCGCCGGTATCGTCGCCGACTCCGTCCCCGAGCGGGAGTTTGAGGAATGCCTCAACAAGGCGAAAGCGGTGCTCGGCGCCCTCGCGCTGGCAAAGGAGGCCGATTGACATGATCCTGCTCATCGACAATTACGACAGCTTTTCCTATAACCTGTATCAGATGGTCGGGGCGATCAACCCCGATATCCGCGTGATCCGCAACGACGCGCTGACGGTCGGCGAGATCGCGGCGCTGCGCCCCGACCGCATTCTGCTCTCCCCCGGCCCCGGCCGCCCCGAGGACGCCGGCGTCACAATGGAGGTCGCGCGCACCCTTGCCGAAACCACCCCGATTTTAGGCGTCTGCCTCGGGCATCAGGCGATCTGCGCCGCCTTCGGCGCGACCGTCACCTACGCAAAGCGGCTGATGCACGGCAAGCAGTCGACCGTCCGGTTTGCGCCCGACTGCCCGCTGTTTGCCGGCTGTCACGCGCGCGCGCCGGTCGGGCGGTATCATTCCCTCGCGGTCGACCCCGCCACCCTGCCGCCCGAGCTTCGCGTCACCGCCGAGACCGACGACGGCGAGGTGATGGCGGTGCAGCACGTTTCCTTCCCCCTGTTCGGCCTGCAATTTCACCCCGAATCCATCCTGACGCCCGACGGGCGGCGGATGCTCGAAAATTTCCTGACGATCGAACCGAAAGGAGTGTCGCTTCGATGATTAAAGAAGCCATTGTCAAAATCGTAAACAAAGAGGATTTGAGCTACGACGAGGCCTACACCGTGATGAACGAGATCATGAGCGGGCAGACCACGCCGACCCAGAACGCCGCCTTTCTGTCGGCGCTTTCCACCAAGAGCGCCCGCGCCGAGACGACCGACGAGATCGCCGGCTGCGCCGCCGCGATGCGCGCCCACGCCACGCCGGTCGAGACCGATTTCGACCTGCTCGAGATCGTCGGCACGGGCGGCGACAACGCCCACAGCTTCAACATCTCCACCACCGCCGCGCTGGTCTGCGCCGCCGGGGACGCGAAGGTCGCCAAGCACGGCAACCGCGCCGCCTCCTCCCTGTGCGGGACGGCCGACTGCCTCGAGGCGCTGGACGTGAACATTCGGCAGAGCCCGGCGCGCTGCCGCACCCTGCTCGACGAGGTCGGCATGTGCTTCTTCTTCGCGCAGGAGTACCACGCCTCGATGAAATACGTCGGCGCCATCCGCAAGGAGCTCGGCTTCCGCACCGTTTTCAATATCCTCGGCCCGCTGACGAACCCCGCCGCCCCGCGCTATCAGCTGCTCGGGGTCTACGACGCCTACCTCGCCCAACCGCTCGCCCAGGTGCTCATCCAGCTCGGCGTGCAGCGCGGCATGGTGGTCTACGGGCAGGATAAGCTCGACGAAATTTCGCTGAGCGCGCCGACGACCGTCTGCGAATTCCGGGACGGCTGGTTCAAATCCTACGAGCTGACGCCCGAGCAGTTCGGGCTGAAGCGCTGCGAAAAAGCCGATCTGCGAGGCGGCACGCCGCAGGAAAACGCCGAGATCACCCGCGAAATTCTGCGCGGAAAGCCCGGGGCGAAGCGCGACGCGGTACTGCTCAACGCCGGCGCGGGGCTCTACCTCTGCGGCGTCGCCGAGAGCATGCAGGCGGGCGTGACGCAGGCGGCGGCGCTGATCGATTCCGGCAAGGCGATGCAGACCCTCGAGCAGTTGATCGCGGTCAGCAACCGGCCGGAGGCGTAACATGACGATCCTCGACCAACTCGCCGATTATGCGCGCGAGCGCGTCCGAAACGCCGAACAGCGCGTCCCGCTCGCCGAACTGCGCGCGCGGGCGGAAAGCCTGCCGAAGGGGGAGTTCGCCCTCGAGGCCGCCCTGCGAAAGCCCGGACTGTCCTTTCTCTGCGAGTGCAAAAAGGCGTCTCCCTCGAAGGGGCTCATCGCCCCCGATTACCCCTGCCTTGCCATCGCGCGGGACTACGAGGCGGCGGGCGCCGACGCGGTCTCTGTCCTGACCGAACCGAAATGGTTCCTCGGGCGCGACGACGACCTGCGCGAGATCGCCGCGGTGCTGCGCATTCCCTGCCTGCGCAAGGATTTCACCGTCGACCCCTATATGATATATGAAGCAAAGCTGCTCGGCGCGGCCGCCGTCCTGCTGATCTGCGCCATTTTGTCCGAGGCGCAGCTGCGCGACTATCTCGCCTGCTGCGACGCGCTCGGCCTGTCGGCGCTCGTCGAAGCCCACGACCCGCGCGAGATCGAGACCGCCCTGCGGGCGGGGGCGCGGATGATCGGGGTCAACAACCGCAACTTAAAGGATTTTTCGGTCGACCTCGACAACGCCCGGCGACTGCGGGCGCTCGTGCCGGAGGGGGTGCTCTTCGTCTCGGAGAGCGGCGTGCGGGGGCCGGACGACGTCGCAGCGCTGCGCGGGCTGCGGGTCGACGCGGTGCTCGTCGGCGAGGCGCTGATGCGCGCCCCCGACAAAAAAAC
>CANQSG010000173.1 GCA_947626485.1 uncultured Clostridia bacterium
ATACTGCCGCCACGGCCTGTTATCGCACGCCGCAGGGCTACGTCCTGACCGACGAGGCCGGCCGCATCCTCGACCGCCCCGAAAGCCGCCCCGATCACGTCCCGCTCTATCTGCTGGCGGGGGAGTTACAGGGCGAGCCGGGCGAGGACGCTGTTTTTTCCGACCCGGACGAGCAGGCGTTGCTCGAGGAGCTGCGCGACCTCTGCCGCGCGGCGGATTTGCAGGTCACCGTGCTCGACCTGCGCGACCCGCTTGACCTGAATCTGACCGTCGACGGCCGCTTCCGCGCCTATTTCGGCACGAAAACCGACTTTGCGGACAAGCTGACGCACCTAAAGCGGATGCTCGCCGAGATCGACCCCGACCGGCAGGGGACGGTCGACCTGAAAACCTGGACAAGCGACCGCCCCGAGGCCTATTTTCGCGACGTGCAGATCGTCGGCACGGAAGACGATTCGTCCTCCGCCCCCGCCGCGTCGACCCCCGCGCCCGACGCCTCGTCCGACAGCGCGTCGGGTACGGATTCGAGCGCGGATTCCGATACGGATGCGACCGATTCGACCGCGTCGCAATAGGCAAAATGCCCGATTTTTTCGCTCTGACCTGATACATCCGCGAAAAAATACATATTTTGCAAAGAAACAGTTGAAATTTCGAGCGGACTATGGTAATATCAAAGATGTATAAAAATAGGGAAACCACATCGTAACCGAGTTGCAGGTGATTTTGAAAAGTGGAGGAAATGCAAATGTCATTCGAAGTCTCAAACGAACTGGAAAACGTCGTACAGATCAAAGTCGTCGGTGTCGGCGGCGGCGGCGGTAACGCGGTCAACCGCATGGTAGACGCCGGCGTCCGCGGGGTGGAGTTTATCGCCATCAACACCGATAAAGCGGCGCTTTATCAGTCGAAAGCCAACCAGAAAATTCAAATCGGCGAGAAGACGACGGCGGGCAAAGGCGCCGGCGCCAATCCCGAAACCGGCAAGAACGCCGCCGAGGAGTCGAAGGACGAGATCGCGGGCGCGCTGCGCAGCGCCGACATGATCTTCCTGACCGCCGGCATGGGCGGCGGCACCGGCACCGGCGCGGCGCCGATCGTCGCGCAGATCGCCAAGGAGCTCGGCATTCTGACCGTCGGCATCGTGACGAAGCCCTTCGCCTTTGAAGGCAAGCGCCGCATGGATCAGGCGGAAGCCGGTATCGCCGCGCTGCGCGAGCACGTCGACAGCCTCGTCGTCATCCCGAACGAGCGCCTGAAATTCGTCTCGGAGCAGAAAATCACCTTCAAAAACGCCTTCGCGATTGCCGATGACGTCCTGCGCCAGGGCGTCCAGAGCATTTCCGAGCTCATCAACGTGACCGCGCTCGTCAACCTCGACTTTGCCGACGTCACCGCCATCATGAAGGACGCCGGGTATGCCCACATGGGCGTCGGCGTCGCCACCGGCCGCGACAAGGCCGAACAGGCCGCCCGCGCCGCCATCACCAGCCCCCTCATCGAGACCTCGATGGACAATGCCCGCGGCGTCATCATCAGCATCACCGGCTCGGAGGACATCGGCCTCGAAGAGGTCGAGCTCGCCTCGTCGATTATCGCCGACATGGCGCACCCCGACGCGACCATCATCTGGGGCGCGCAGCTTGACGACACCCTCGAGGATACCATCCGCGTCACCGTCGTCGCCACGGGTCTGGGCGACGAAAAGAAGAAGGAAGCCGGCGTCGAGCTGCCCGATTTCCTCGCATCGAGTGAAGACGACGACACCAACTATACCACGGTTCTTGACATCTTTAATAAATAACAAAGAACATACCGCAAAAGCGCTCCGAATTTTTCGGGGCGCTTTTTTGCAGCAAAAAACGGAAGACGCGCTGCCCGGGTGGGCGGCGCGCCTTCGCTATGGATGGGAGTTCCGTCAGCAGCCGCAGTCGTCGCCGCAGCCGCAACCGCAGCCCGCATCGTTGTTGCTGCCGCCGCAGCAGAGCAGCAGCACGACGAGGATCAGAACCCAGGTGCAGCTGTTCGGGCCAAACACGTTGTTACACATAGCGCCAACCTCCTTTCCTGCCTTCATTCCATACTATGTGCGCCGGCAAAAATCCGTTCCTTGTCCCGCCCGTCCGTTTTTCGCAATACCGCCGCGCCGGCAGGGAAGAGAACGAAAAATTTTCCGCCCGCTGCTTTTTCTTCTGCAAAACGCAGCAAACGGAAGAAAATGAAAGAAAACGGAAGAAAATAAAAGGAGATTTTGCGTTTCGCAGACGCCATGCCGAAAAACGATTCCACTTCGGGAAAAAATAAATATTGACTTTCCCTGACTTTGTGGTATACTAATAGTCAGGAAAAGTCAAAAAGAGGTGAATCCGATGCGAATGAGCGATCTCATCACCCAGCAGATCCTGCAAATGCTGGACGAATCGGGGCAAAATATCGCGGAGATCCAGCGCAACGAGCTTGCGAGCCGCCTCGGGTGCGTGCCGAGCCAGATCAATTACGTCCTGTCCTCCCGCTTCACGCCGGAGCACGGCTTCATCATCGAAAGTCGGCGGGGCGGCGGCGGGTACATCCGCATCACCCGCGTCCAGCTCGACCGCTCCAGCGCCCTGATGCACCTCGTCAACGCCGTCGGCGATGCCATCGACCCGATGGCGGCGCGGGTCGTCATCGAAAACAGCGCCCATTCCGGGCTGATCTCCCGCGAGGCCGCCCGCCTGATGACCGCCGCCGTCTCGCCTGCGGTGATGCACGAGGTGCCCGCCGACCGCAAGGACCGCGTCCGCGCGGCGATTTTAAAACAGCTTTTGCTCACGCTTTTGTAACCGAACCGGAACCGAAAGGAGTTGCTTTTTATGATGTGTGAAAACTGCGGCAAGCACCCCGCCACCACCCACATTCACACGGTGGTGAACGGCGTCGCGACCGAAAAAAACCTCTGCGGCTACTGCGCCGCGCTGCTCGGCTACCCCAAGTTCGGGCAGGACAGCATCAGCCACCTGCTTTCCTCGCTCTTCGGCGAGACGGCGCACGCCCAGAAGGAGACGGTGCGCTGTCCGGTCTGCGGCGCCTCCTTTTCGGACATCGCCCAGACCGGCAAGGTCGGCTGCTCGGCGTGCTACGAGACCTTTTATGAACAGCTGCTGCCCTCGCTGAAGCGCATCC
>CANQSG010000174.1 GCA_947626485.1 uncultured Clostridia bacterium
TCTGCATCACCTATGACTTCGAGTCCGAGACCGACGGCTGCGTCACCGTGCGCGACCGCGACACGATGGCGCAGGAGCGCGTCCCGATCGATGCGCTCGCGGACAAATTGCGCGAAAAGCTGGTTTATTAAACGCCCCGGCAATCTTGCCCGGGAAAAGCGCGCCGCCGCGAAAAACGGCGGCGAGGAAAGGAAGGCGGAAAGCAAACATGCGATATTTGGTGGTTTTGTGCGACGGCGCTGCCGACCTGCCGAACGAGGCGCTCGGCGGCAAAACGCCGTTTGAATGCGCGCGCAAACCGCACATCGACGCGCTCGCAAAATGCGGCGAAGTCGGCCTGTGCCGCACCGTCGCCCCGGGGCTGAAGCCCGGCAGCGACGTCGCGAATCTCTCGGTGCTGGGGTACGACCCCGCCGTCTGCTACACCGGGCGCTCGCCGCTCGAGGCCGCCAGCATCGGCGTCGACCTGCAACCGACCGACGTCGCGCTGCGCTGCAACCTCGTCACCCTGTCGGACGACGAGCCCTACCGCGAAAAGACGATGGTCGATTATTGCGCCGGGGACATTTCGACCGCCGAAGCCGCGCAGCTCATCGAGGCCGTGCAGGCCGCGCTCGGCAGTAAGACCTATCATTTTTACGCCGGCGTCGCCTATCGCCACTGCCTCGTCGTCGCAAACGGCACGATCGACCTCGGCAAAATGACGCCGCCGCACGACATCAGCGACCGTGTGATCACGCCCTATTTGAGCGACAGCCCCAACGCCGCGCCGCTGCTCGATTTGATGGAGCAAAGCTGGAACGTGCTGCGCGATCACCCCGTCAACGCTGCCCGCCGCGCGCGGGGACTGCGCCCCGCCAACTCGATCTGGCTGTGGGGCGAGGGCGTCCGGCCGAAGCTGACGCCGTTTTGCGAGAAATACGGCGTGAAGGGCGGCATCGTCTCGGCCGTCGACCTGCTGAAAGGCATCGGCATCTGCGCCGGGATGCAAACGCCCGACGTGCCGGGCGCGACGGGCTATCTCGACACGAATTTCAAGGGCAAGGCCGAAGCCGCCGTCCGCCTGTTCGAGACGGGCTGCGACCTCGTCTACGTCCACCTCGAAGCGCCCGACGAGTGCGGCCACCGCGGCGAGGCGCAGAACAAGGTCGCCGCCATCGAGCGCATCGACGGCGAGATCGTCGCGCCGCTCGTCGACTATCTGCGCGCGCGGGGCGATTTTCGTCTGCTGCTCCTGCCCGACCACCCGACGCCGCTCTCCACCCGCACCCATTCCGGCGACCCGGTGCCCTATCTGCTCTACGACAGCCGCGTCTCTCTGCCCGGCGTCGAGAGCCTCAACGAAAAAACCGCCGCCGCGACGGGGCAAAGAATCGAGCACGGCCCCGACGTCATGTCCCGCCTGCTCGAAAAAACCGTTGACTAACGGAAAATTTTGCGCGAAAAAACTCCCCCTGCTTTTGCGGCAGAGGGAGTTTTCGCGTGCGGGCTATTTCCCGGAATAAAAGGTCATGTTCGGGTAGATGCGCTGCATGGCGTCGTCGCCGTATTTCTCGTCGAGAAAGCGGACGAAGGCGTTTTGGGTCGTGGGGTGGCCGGCGGTTTCCACCCGGTCGCGCCAGCGCAGGACGGTCGCCGCCGAGAGCAGCAGGTCGGCAGCCAAAAAGAGGGTGAGGACGATGCGGCAGATCTCCCAGAACCTGCCGTCCGCCCGGTCGAAGAGGCGCAGCAGCGGGGTGAGGAACTGGCCGAGGACGACCCCGAGGACGCCCCAAATGAGCGTCATGCGGAAGTTGACCCTGCCGCCGATGCTCAAAAAGCTGCCGGTGTAATTCCAGGAGGACGAGCCGAAAACGAGCTGTTGGAAAAGGCTGCAGGCGTATTCGATCGCCGTGCCGGTCAGGGCGAAGACGGGAAATTGCAGCAGCAGGCTTTTGCCCTTCAGCAGGGCGCAGAGCAGGCAGATCGCCACCGCGCCGATGCCGTAGATGATGCAGAACGGGCCGACCACCGTGGCGGAATGGTTTTCCCACCGCCCGCGGCGGATGACACAGTAAAGCCCTTCGAGCAGGAACCCCGCGACGCTTCCGAACAAAAAGAGCCAGAACAGCGCGCGCAGGGAGGGCAGGCGCTCGCGCAGGCGGCTGCGTGCGGCGGGCGCGGCGGGTCGTTCGGTGCGGGTCATGACGGCGTGCGCCCCCTTTCGCGTTTTGCCCGCGGGGCTTTCTGTTCGAGCGCGTCCCGCTTTTCCTTCAAAAATTCAGCGAGCGGGCGCTCCGAGTGCAGCGGGAAGAAGAAACGGTATTTCTGCTTTTGCGCCTCTTTCGCGGCGCGCAGCTGGAGCTTCAAATGCTCGTACCGGACGACGACGTCGTTTTCCTTTGCGAACTGCCGCAGCTTCGCCGTCAGGTGCATGGCGTGCGCCACGTCGATGAGGAAAACGCCGAAAAACAGGCCGATCACGAAGGAAAAGGCGAGATTTTGCGAGAACCAGCGCAGGAGGTGCAAGATCCGCGGGTGTACGACGAAATAATACAGCGCGCCGAGCGCCGCCCAGATCAGCGAAAATTTCGGGCAGATCAGCCCCTGCAAATTGCCCCATTCGCCGCTGTAATCCCACAGCCGCAGGTGCGCGAATTTCAGCAGGAAAATCCCGGCGACGTATTCGATGACCGTCATGCAGACCGCCATCAGCAGGAAAAGGACGAGCTTTTTGCCGCGGAATCCGTCCGGAAAGACCAGCGTCTCGGACGAGGCGATGAGGTAAAGCAGGCAGAGACCGAAGCCGTAGAGCGGGACGTAGGGCCCCGTGCAGAAGCCGGGGTTGATCCACTTGCGCTCCGGGTTGGCGGAGGAAAAGAAGCGCCGGAACAGAAGCTCGAGCACCCAGCCCGAAACGGCGCCGAGAAAAAACAGGAACGATAACGTCAAAAAGAGATTCATGCCGTCGCTCACCGCCTTTTTGTCCCCCGGCGCAAAAGGAATTTCACCCTGATCGCATTGACTATCCTATGATACTATAATAGCGCGCCCGTCGGGATTTGTCAAGGGGTGTCGAAAGCGGTCGACGGCGGTTTTTGTAGGATTACAATAGATGTGTTACAGCAAGGGATAAAAAAAGAGGTGACGAATCGAAGAACCTGTGTTACAGTT
>CANQSG010000175.1 GCA_947626485.1 uncultured Clostridia bacterium
GCGAACCTCGCCTCGCTGCATCGCCCACCGGGCGCGCTCGGCGACGTTCCTTCACTCTTCACTCTTAGTTCTTCACTAACGGTTTTTCGGCTCCCCGAAAAACCGTTCTTCGACCATCAGGCACAATGCATGATACACCGGCAAATGCAATTCCTGCACCTGATAGGTCTCGGTCTCCGGCACGCGGATGCAGACGTCGCTGTGCGCCGTCAGCTCGCTCTCTTTCGCGCCCGTCAGGCCGATTATCCGCATGCCCTTCGCTTTGGCGGTCACGGCGGCGTAGAGCACGTTGCGGCTGTTGCCGCTCGTCGAGATGCCGAGGAAGACGTCGCCGGGGTTGCCGAAGCCGTTGACCTGCTGGGCAAAGCAGAGCCGCGGCTCGCAGTCGTTCAGATAGGCGGTCGAGAGCGAGGGGTGTCCGTCCAGCGCGATGGCGGGCAGGGCGCCCTGTAATTGTTCGGCGAGCGTCGCGCCGAGTTCGGGGTCGGCGGCGATCAGGCACTGCGCCTCCTCACGCGGCAGCTTGCGCGGCAGGACGAAGCCCTTCATCAGCTCGCCGACGATGTGCTCCGCGTCGGCAGCGCTGCCGCCGTTTCCGGCGACGAGCAGCTTGCCGCCCGCCGCGAAGGACGCCTCGAGCAGCCCGTATGCCGCAGAAATATCGGCCTTGCAGCCCTCGAGCTGCTCATACCGTTCGATCAGTCGGTCGAGAATGGTGCGGATTGGTTCTGTCATGCTTCTTCCTCCAGTATTTCGTCGATTGCCCGCCGCAGGTCGCCGTCGGTCGAAATCTGCTTCGTCCGGCAGCCCGCCGCAATGCCGGCGGCAACGTCGCTGTCGCGGTCGCCCACCATCCACGAGCGCGCGAGGTCGATGTGAAATTCCCGCGCGGCGCGCAGCAGCAGCCCGGGCTTCGGCTTGCGGCAGTCGCAGTCGATTTTCAACTCCGGCACCTCGCCGGCAAAGCCCCGATCGGGGTGGTGGGGGCAGATATAAATTCCGTCGAGATAGGCGCCCTGCTGCCCGAGCAGCGTTTCCATTTTGTTGTGAATTTCCCGCAGCTGCGCTGCCGTGACCTCCCCGCGGGCGAGCACCGGCTGATTCGTGACGAGGATCGCGAGATACCCGGATTCGTTGATCCTGCGAATGGCCTGCGCCGCGCCGGGCAGCAGTTCGAAATCGTCGATATCGCGCAGAAAGCCGACGTAGCGGTTGATCGTGCCGTCGCGGTCGAGAAAGACGGCGCGCTGCGGCCGGGTCAGGCTGCGCGCCGCCACCCGCCCGCTCGCAAGGTCGCGGCTGACCTCCGCCAAACGCTCCGGCGTGCCCATGTCTTTTACATATTCGGGACTGTCGTAGCAAAACAGCCGCCCGGTGCCGGCGAGGGGCTTCAAAATCTGCCGGTCGAGATCGACCTTCGGCGTCGAAAACTCCTGTTCGAGCAGGCGCGGCGAGAGAATGTGCAGCCCCGCGTTGACGCGGTTTTGATACCACTGCGGCCGCGCGTCCTCTTTCGTGAGCCACCGCGTGACCGCGTGGGTTTCATCGGCAAGCAGCAGGCCGCTGTCGAACGGGTGGTCGTTGGGGTGGGTGAAAAGGGTCGCCAGTCCGCCGCAGGCGCGGTGAAACGCCGCGAACCGGTGGAGATCGACGTCGAAGACGGCGTCGGCATTGAGCAGCAGGAAATCGTCGGTCAGCCGGTCGCGCAGCCGGAAGAGCGCCCCCGCCGTCCCGAGCGGCTCGGCCTCGAAAGAATAGTCGATGTGTACGCCGAAGGCGGAGCCGTCCCCAAAATAATCGCAAATCTGCTGCCCTAAATAGCCCACCGTCAGCAAAAGATCGGTGAAGCCCTGCGCGCGCAGGCATTCGATCTGCCGCGCGAGCACCGGCTTGCCGTCGACCGGGATCATGGGTTTCGGGATGTCGCGGGTGAGGGAGGCGATGCGCGTCCCGCGTCCGCCCGCCGAGAGCACCGCCTTCATGCGCGCGCCTCCGCGGGGCCGCTTTCGGGTGCGCGGTAGAGAATCTGCGTGCCGCCGTCCTCAAAGGCAAACGGAATGTGCAGCAGGTCGTCCATCGCCCGCCGGACGCTTTCCTGCCGCTCGGGCGGGACGTAAAAGAGCAGAAATCCGCCGCCGCCCGCGCCGAGCAGCTTGCCGCCCAGCGCCCCCGCCGCGACGCCTTTCGCATAGAGCGCATCGATGCTGTCGGTCGAGATCGCCGCCCCCGTCTGCCGCTTGAGCTGCCAGGTGCGGTCGAGCAGCCGACCGAAGCCGTCGAGATCGGCGCGCGGGTTTGTCAGGATCGCCTCGGCCTCGTCGACCAGACCCCGCATTTCGCACAGCTGCGCGGTCTTGTCCCGCCCGTCCTTGGCGTTCAGGTCCTGCACCTCGGACGAAAAGCGGGTAAAGCCGGTGAAAAAGAGCAGCAGGCGGTCGTTGAGGGTGCGCTTGCGCTCGGGCGAGAGGGCGAGCGGCTGCACCGTGTAGCCCTGCGCGTCGAAGGTGATCTTATTGAACCCGCCGAAGGCGGCGGCGATCTGATCCTGCCAGCCGCCCGACTCGCCGCAAAGCACCCGTTCGAGGTAGATCGCCTCGTCGGCGAGCTGCTTTTTGTCGGCGGCCTCGCCTTTCATCGCGTGAAAGGCGTGCAGCATCCCGACTGCGAAGGATGACGAGGTGCCGAGCCCCGAGCGGGCGGGGAGGTCGGCTTCATACGTCAGCCGCAGGTCGCGCATGCCGAGCATCTGCATCGCGTTGCGGATTGCCGGGTGGCGAATCTGCGCGACGTCGGTCACCCGCTCGGTCTGCGAATAGCAGAGCTCGGTCGCATAGTCGAAGAAGGGCGGCAGCCGCCGCACCGTGACGTAGCAATACTTATCAAAGGTGGTGGAAAGCACCGCCCCGCCGTGCGCCCGGAAATGGGATTCCAAATCTGTCCCGCCGCCGAAAAACGACATGCGAAACGGCGTTTTTGTAATAATCATGGCACTACTTCACTTTTTCCTTACTTTGTAAAAAATCGGCAGGAGCATTTGCCCTTGCCGATTTTTTGGCGGAGAGTTAGGGATTCGAACCCTAGAGACCTTTCGGTCTACAGCATTTCGAGTGCTGCACCTTCGACC
>CANQSG010000176.1 GCA_947626485.1 uncultured Clostridia bacterium
GCGACCTTCCCGCTGCGCAACCGGCTCGTCGCCGCGCTCGCCGTCGCGACCGTCGTCGTCGAAGCACCGGAGCACAGCGGCACCCTCATCACCGCCCGCTATGCCCTCGATCAGGGCAAGGATCTTTACGTCATCCCCGGCATTCCCGGCCTGCCGCAGTACGCCGGCTCCAACCGCCTGCTGCGCGACGGGGCGCACCCGCTGCTCGACGCCGTCGACCTCTTCGCGGCCTACGCGCCGCGCTATCCCCACCGCATCGACCCCGGCGCCGCCTATGAAGCGCCGCCCGCGCCGAAGCGTGAGGCGACCCCGCCGCCCGAACGACCCGCCCGGCCTGCGCCGAAAAACGACCCGCCCCGGCAGCCCGCGCGGCAAACCCCGAAGCCCGAACCCGCCCCGGACGCCGCGCCGCAAAAGCGCGCGACCGACGGCCTCTCGCCCGACGCGCGCCGGCTTTATGAAGCCATCGACGCGCCGACCTTCGCCCTCGAATCCCTTTCCGCCGACCTGCCGATCGACCGGCTGCTCGCGGCGGCGACCGAGCTCGAACTGCTCGGCTATATCGCGGCGGTCCCCGGCGGCCGCTACACCTGCCTTTAACACAGAAAGGAACGGATGGAATGGCAAAGCTCGTCATTGTGGAGTCTCCCACCAAAGTCAAAAACATTCAAAAATACCTCGGCGCAGACTATCGCGTCATGGCGTCCATGGGACACGTGCGCGACCTGCCCAAGTCGAAAATGGGCGTCGACATCGAACACGGCTTCGAGCCGCAGTACGTCAACATGCCCGATAAAAAGGATCTGATCCGCGCCCTGCAAACCGCCGCCGCCGAGAGCGAGCAGGTCTACCTCGCGACCGACCCCGACCGCGAGGGCGAGGCGATCTCGTGGCATTTGGCGCAGCTGCTGGCGCTCGACCTCAACGACGTCAACCGCGTCACCTTCAACGAGATCACCGCCTCCGGCGTGCGCGCCGGCATGGCGCACCCCCGCTGCATCGACCGCAACCTGGTCGACGCCCAGCAGGCGCGCCGGGTGCTCGACCGCATCGTCGGTTACAAGCTCAGCCCCTTCCTCTGGAAGAAGGTGCGCCGCGGGCTGTCCGCCGGCCGGGTGCAGACCGTCGCGCTGCGCCTCATCGTCGACCGCGAAAAGGAGATCGAAGCCTTCCAAAGCGAGGAATACTGGAGCATCGACGCGAAATTCCTCGCCGGCCGCCGCAGCTTCGATGCCGCGCTCTACGGCACGGCCGACGGCAAAAAAATCGAAATCGCCGACGCCGAAGCGGCAGACCGGATTCTGCGCGAGCTCGACGGCGCGTCCTACGCTGTTTCCGCCGTCAAAAAAGGCGTGCGCAACCGCCAGCCCGCGCCCCCCTTCATCACCTCGACGCTGCAGCAGGAGGCCTCCCGCAAGCTGGGATTCACCGGCCAGCGCACCATGCGCATCGCCCAGCAGCTTTACGAAGGCGTCGACATCCCCGGCGTGGGGCCCACCGGTCTGATCACCTATATGCGTACCGATTCGCTGCGCATCGCCGAAGAGGCGCGCAGCGCCGCCAACGCCTATATCGCCGAGCGCTACGGCGCGAATTATCTGCCCAAAACGCCGCGCTATTTCAAGACCCGCAGCAACGCGCAGGACGCGCACGAGGCCATTCGCCCGACCTCGATGGCGCTGCCGCCCGAGCGGGTCGCCGCCGCGTTGACGCCCGAACAGCAGAAGCTCTACCGCCTGATCTGGGATCGCTTCGTCGCCAGCCTGATGGCGGCCTGCGTGCAGGACACCGTCGCGATGGACATCGTCGGCGGGAACTATCTCTTCAAAGCGAGCGGCTTCACCGTGCGGTTCGACGGTTTTACCGTCCTGTATGAGGAGGGGCGCGACGAGGCCGCCGCCGAGAACAACGCCCCGCCCGTCCTCGAGGTCGGCGACGCCGTCAAGTGCAAGACCCTGACCCCGAATCAGCACTTCACCCAGCCGCCCGCCCGCTACACTGAGCCGACGCTGATTAAAGCCCTCGAAGAAAACGGCATCGGCCGCCCCTCGACCTACGCCTCGATCCTCGCGAACATTCTCCAGCGCGAGTATATCGAGCGCGAGAAAAAGTCCCTCAAGCCCACGCCGCTCGGCATCGCCGTCTGCGATTTGATGGTCGAATATTTCAAGAAAATTTTCGACGTAAAATTCACCGCCGGCATGGAAAGCGACCTCGACCGCGTCGAGGCGGGCAACTGCAACTGGGTCGAGACCCTCTCGAATTTCTACGACGAATTTTCGAAGACGATCGAAAAGGCGGAGCACTCGCTCGACGGCCAGCGCGTCAAGGTGCCGGAGGTCGAAACCGACGTCATCTGCGAGAAATGCGGCCGAAAAATGGTGCTCAAAACCGGCCGGTTCGGCAAATTCCTCGCCTGCCCGGGTTATCCCGACTGCAAAAACACGAAGCCGGCGCCCGAAGACGAGGTCAAGCAGCCCTGCCCGAAATGCGGCGGAAAGCTGCTGCGCCGCGTCTCCAAAAAGACCAAAAAGAAATTTTACGGCTGCTCGAATTACCCCGCCTGCGATTTCGCCGCCCCCGGTATCCCGACGGGGGAGCGCTGCTCGGTCTGCGGCGGCTTCCTCATCAAGGGTCAGCGCGGCAGAAGCTACTGCCTGAACGCCGACTGCCCGACCCGCAAGAAATCCGCCTCCAAAAAATCCGACAAGGACGGCGCGAAGGACGCATGAGCATTTCGGTCATCGGCGCGGGGCTCGCCGGCTGCGAAGCCGCGTGGCAGATCGCCGGCGCGGGCGAGGACGTCGACCTCTACGAAATGAAGCCGACGACCCGCACCCCGGCGCACCGCTCGCCGCAATTCGCCGAGCTGGTCTGTTCGAATTCGCTCAAAGCCGCCCGGGTCGATTCCGCCGCCGGTCTGCTCAAGGCCGAAATGCGGCGCCTTGGCTCGCTCTGTATGCAGGCGGCCGACGTCTGTCCCGTCCCGGCGGGCGGGGCGCTCGCCGTCGACCGCGACCGCTTTTCGGACTGGATCACCGCCCGCATCCGCGCCCACCCGCATATCACGGTACACGAGGCGCGCGTCACCGAATTGCCGACAGAAGGGCTCG
>CANQSG010000177.1 GCA_947626485.1 uncultured Clostridia bacterium
CGGGCAAAAAGCGGCTTTCTTGGAACTGGGCGGCGTTCCTGCTGCCGCACGGCTGGTTTTTCTTCCGCAAAATGTACCGTTCCGGCGTGCTCGTCATGCTGCTGCACATCGCCGCGACGGTCTGCTCCTTCCCGCTGCTGCTGGCGCTGGAGGCCTTTGCGACCTCGAATCAGGGCGGCGGCGCCTTGGAAATCGCCAATTTCCTCATGCGCAACCTCGGGCAGATCGGCGCCTTTCCGCTGGTGATGTACGCCGTCGGCGGCGCGCTCGACCTGCTGCTGCGCATCTTCTGCGGCCTGTTCGGCGATTCGATCTACCGCAGCTTTACGTTGTCGCGCATTCGCGAGATCAAGGAGGAACAGCTCGACGACCCGGGGGCGGAATTCAGCCGCCGGGGCAACGTCAGCCCGCTGATGTTCGCCGTCGCCCTGATGGCGGCGACCTGGCTGCCGAACATCCTGCTGCTGTTCCTGTCCTGATCGGGACATCTTTTTTGGGAGGCTGAAAAAAATGGAACCTCGTGCACAGAAAACCTGTTATCTCTGCGGCACCCGCAACGAACCGGATTACCGCTTCTGCAAAAACTGCGGCGCCGCCCTCGGCGCGCCCGACGGCGCCCCGCAGAATTCTGCGCCCGGCGCACCGCCGCCCTATGCGACGCCGGCTTGGCAGACGCCGAACGGGGCGCAGGGCGACGGGTTCGACGGCGTCGGCGCGGACGAAATGCAGGCCTACGTCGGCAAAAACGCAAACCGCTTTCTCGCGGTCTTCGCCCGGATGAAGCAGGCGGGGCGGCGCGCCTCATGGTGCTGGCCGGTCTTTGTGCTGGGCTTTTTCTTCGGCCTTATCGGCCAGAGCTTCTGGTTTTTCTATCGGAAAATGTACCGCGTCGGCCTGATCCTCGCCGCCGCCGGCGTGCTGCTGCTCGGCGTCCAGACCGCCGTCACGTTCCGCCCGGCGGTGCGCGCCTACGCCACCGTCTTTTCCGTCACGCAGGACATGGCGGGCGCGATGCTCACGGGGGACGAGGCGACGCTCGACGAAATCTTCGACGCCATCGACGGCACCATCGACAATCTGGCGCAGGCGGGCGGCCCGGTTCGCACGCTGACGGGACTGCTCAACCTGACGGCCGTCGTCCTCGTTTCGGTTTTCGCCTTCTACATTTATTTGCGATCCGCCGAGCAAAACATCCGGCAGTTCACCGAACGCAACGCCGCGCAGGGCTACGATTATTACCAGATCGCCGCGCTGGGCGGGACGTCGGGCGGCGCGCTCGCGCTCTCGATCGTGTTTTATATCCTGCTTTCCCTCGCGCTGACGCTGGCGCCGCTTTTCACCGCGCTGTCGCTGCTGCGTTGATATCATCCTTGAGGAGGTCCTTTATGCAGATCAAAAAAGCCGTCATTCCGGCAGCCGGGCTGGGAACCCGCGTGCTGCCCGCATCCAAAGCCGTCCCGAAGGAGATGCTGCCCATCATCGACAAGCCGGCGATTCAGTACATCGTCGAGGAGGCCGTGCAGGCGGGCATCACCGACATTTTGATCATCACCAACCGCGGCAAGGGCGTCATCGAGGATCATTTCGACCACGCGGTCGAGCTCGAGGGTCTGCTGCGTGAGCGGGGCAAGGGGCAGCTCGCCGACACCGTCGCCGCCACCGCCGACCTCGCGAATATTTATTACATCCGCCAGAAGGAGACGCGGGGGCTGGGTGACGCGGTGCTGCGCGCCCGCGAGTTCATCGGAAACGATCCCTTCGCCGTGCTCTACGGCGACGACGTCATCTTCGGCGAGGACCCGGCGATCGGCCAGCTCATCCGCGCCTACGAGCGCTACGGCAAGAGCGCCGTCGGCATCCAGACCGTCACCGAGGAGCAAATTCAGAAATACAGCTCGATGAAGCTGACGCCCTTGCAGGACAACTATTATGAAATCACCGACATGATCGAAAAGCCCCGGCTCGACCAGATCTTTTCGCTCTATTCCATCCTCGGCCGCTGCGTGCTCGAGCCCGAAATTTTCGACATCCTCAGCCAGACGCCGCCGGGCGCGGGCGGGGAATTGCAGCTGACCGACGCCATGAAAACGCTGGCGAACCGCAGCGGTGTCGTCGGCGTCGACTTCACCGGCACCCGCTTCGACATGGGCAACAAGTTCGGCATTTTGCAGGCGAACATCGAGGTCGGGCTTTGCCATCCCGAGGTCGCCGCGCCGCTGCGCGCCTATTTAAAAGAGCTCGCCGCGCGGCTGTCATGAGCCGCTACACGACGCTGCTGCTCGACGCCGACGACACCCTGCTCGACTTCGGCGCGGCGGAATCCGCCGCCATCCGCGCGGTCTTTGCCGCCCACGGCCACCCCGCCGACGATGCGCTGGTCGCCCGGTACAGCGCGATCAACCTGCGCTTTTGGAAGCGGTTCGAGCGCGGCGAAATTCCGAAGGAAGCCATCTTCGCCGGGCGGTTTGCCGCCCTGTTCGAGGAATGCGGCATGCCGGACGACCCGGAGGTTTTCGCGCGGGATTATCAAGAGGCCCTCTCGCGCGAGCACCCGCTGCTGCCCGGCGCCGCCGAGACCTGCCGCGCACTGTCCGAGCGCTGCGACCTCTACATCGTCACGAACGGCGTCGCGCGCACGCAATACCGCCGCATCGCCGACGCGGGGCTGACGCGCTGGGTGCGGGGCGTTTTCGTCTCGGAGGAGGCGGGCAGCCAGAAGCCCGACCCCGCCTATTTCGACTACGTTTTTTCCCGCATCGGCCCCGTCGACCGCCGCCGCGTGCTCCTCGTCGGGGACAGCCTGACCTCCGACATGCAGGGCGGCCGCAATGCCGGCATCGACGTCTGCTGGTACAACCCCCGCCGCCACCCCGCCACCCTCCCCGTAACCTACGAAATCACCACCCTACCCGCCCTCCTAGCCCTAATCTAAAGTTCTTCACTCTTCACTCATCACTCTTCACTCATCACTAAATCCCTCGTCCTTTTTTTGTAATGTTGTCCGCAACGCGGACACCGCCACTCTGCACTCTTGCGGTGCCCAAAAAAGCTCTCGGGCGCCTACCGGCGCTGATCCTCGGCTTTTTTGACCGCGGCGCGAACC
>CANQSG010000178.1 GCA_947626485.1 uncultured Clostridia bacterium
GCCCACGCCAAGCAGCTCCCAGTCCTTGCCGGGCTCCCGCACCTTGAGCATTACGTTCTTGAGCGTGTCCGCGGCGGTGATCTCACGGCCGAGGTCGGCGCCGTTCGCCCGCACCGCTTCGCAGATGCTCGCCATGGCGTCGGGGTTTTCGGGGTTCGGAATATGGTTCGGGAAGCGGCCGTCCGGCTCTAAAAACTGACTGCCGCGCACGTCGGCGCCCAGGGGCGCGAGCACGTCGGTCGCGTAAAACCCGCCCGCACCGTTGCCGGCGTCGACGACGATTTTGTACCCCGCGAGCGGCTGCTCGGCTTCTGTCTTGCCGAGCGACGCGCAGATCATGCGGCGCAAATCGGCGGCGTAGGTCGTCATAAAGGGCACGGGCTCGACCGTTCCGGCGGCGTCCGGCGCCCTGCGCCCGGCTTCGGCGTCGGCAAGCAGAGAAGAAAGCTGCGCGCCGTCGAGCCCGCCGTCGCGGGTGAAAAATTTCAGCCCGTTGCGGTCGGCGGGGTGGTGGCTCGCGGTGATCTGCACGGCGCCGTCCGCCTCGAGCCGCACCGTCGTCATGAACATCGCCGGGGTCGAGGCAAGGCCGCAATCGAGCACCGTGACGCCCGCCTGCGTCAGCGCTTGCCGACATCCCGCCGCGATCCGGTCGGCGGAAAGGCGGGAATCGTGCCCGAGCGCGACGCGAAGTTCACACGCCGGTTTTTTGCACCGGTCGGCGAGGAAACAGACAAACGCCGCCGTGATGTCAAAAACCGCCGCGTCGGTCAGGGTGACGGGCGCGCCGAAGAGGTCGATCGCCACCCCGCGCACGTCGGTCCCGCTTTTGAGCGCCTGATAGTTGTTTGCCATAAGAAAAGCTCTCTCCTTCATCCGGCGCGCCGTTTCAGCGCAGCGCCCCGGTAAAATAGGCGGCAGCGAAAAATCCCAGCACGATCAGCGCCATGCCGAGCGCCGTGAGCGCCGCCGCGCGAAAATAAAGCCGCGCCGAACGGCTGCCCCGCCGGGTCGACCGCTTGATTCGTTCCACCGAAAACGCCTCCTTTTTTAGCCCTGAGAAGGGGCAGTTTGCCGTTTTCAGTGTGCCCGCGCCGGGTTTTGTCATGCGCCGCCGCATCTTCCTTTTTTCACCTGTTGCATCGGCGGGGAAAACGTGATACGATTTTCCCATGGGGGGGTCCGTTTATGACCGTGAATCTGCTTTCCGAAAATAAATTGAAAATCACGCTGGACGCGTCGGAGCTGCGCGCGCTGTTCGGCGATTACCGCAAAATCGACTACGCCGACCCCGCGACGCGCTGCGCTCTCGGCGCCCTGCTGCGGCAGGCGGCGGGGGACGCCGATTTCGCGCTGGACTGCGAACAGGTGCGCATCGAGGTCTATCCGACGGCGGTGGGCGGCTGCGCGATCTATTTCACAAAATCCGCCGCGCCGCTGCGCAAAAAGGCGAAATTACGTCGGGGCGGCCGCCCGCGGTTTTACCTGCTGGAATGTGCCGACGGCGCCGGCCTGCTCGAGACGGTCGCCGCGCTGTACGACGACCCGCTGCTGCGGTGCGTGCCCAGTCGGCTTTACCGAATGGAGCGGGGCTACCGCCTCGCCGTCGCCGCCACGCCGGCAGTACACGCCGTGCTGCCCCACCTGCGGGAATACTGCGACCGCGTCCTGCATGCAAACGTCGACCTCGCCTATACCGAGGAATACGGCAGCCGCCTGACCGACGGCTACGCCGTCCGCGAGATCGGGCGGTATTTGACGCGGGGGAAGGGGCGAAATCAACCGTCCGACCCGGGCGCGTAACGTCCCGAAAAAAGGCGTTTTTTTCGTTACAGGGCGCGAATCTCCCGCGCGCGCGCCGCGAGATCGGGCGCGGAAAAGAGATAACTCCCGGCGACCAGAACCGTCGCGCCGGCCGCCACGGCCTGCGGGGCGGTTTCCTCGTTGATGCCCCCGTCGACCTCGAGCGCGACGTTCAGCCCCCGCGCGGCGACGGCGTCGCGCAGAAAGGACAGCTTGCCGAGCGCCGAGGGCAGGAATTTCTGCCCGCCGAAGCCGGGTTCGACCGACATGACGAGCACCATATCACAGTCTTCGAGATAGGGCAGCACGACCTCCGGGTCGGTCGCGGGTTTGATCGTCAAACAGGCGCGGCAGCCGAGCGCACGGATTTCGCGCAGCGTCTCGCGCACGGGGGAGCCCGCCTCGTAATGAAAGCCGAGCCAGTCCGAAACGGCGGCGAAGTCCCGCAGATAGCGGTGCGGCCGGTCGATCATCAGGTGGACGTCGAGCGGCAGCCGGGTGTGGGCGCGGATCGAGCGGATGACCGGTACGCCGAAGGAGATGTTGGGCACGAAAATGCCGTCCATCACGTCGAGGTGCACCATGTCGACGCCGGCGTCCTCCATCTTCCGCAGCGCGTCGCCGAGCGTTAAGAAATCCGAGGTCAGAACCGAGGGGGAAAGCTGTGTCATAATCCTACCGTCCCGTCTGATAAAATGGTCGGCCGTCCGCGCGGGCGGCCTTTTCTTTATGATAGCATTTTTGCGTGGGAAAATCAAGCCGCCGCGCGGTTTTTTTCGCCCCTTCGCACTTCTTTCAAGAAGGGGATTGACAAACAAATGTTCGGGTCTTAAAATAGAAGCAGAGAGACGATAAGCGCTTTTGCAGGCGCGGACACCGAAATGGGACCGCACCGATGCACCGCTTGCCGTCTCTTAAAAAATTGCCGAAATTCCGAAAAATCCGGCGATTTCAGAGATTTCCTTTAAAATTTTGTCGAAAAAAAGACGCGAGGAGGGCGCGGCATGGCAAACGAAGCAAGGCGAAAACCGAAGGCGAACGGCAAAGCGAAGCCCGCCTATTCGCACGAGCAGGCGGTTTCCGACCTGCTCTGGGCGCGGGACGCGGCGCAGGGTCTGCTCGACGAGAGCGAGACGGGCGGCGTGAACCTGACGGCCTACCTGCGCGCCGTCGAACAGCTCATCAGCCTGACGGGGCTGAAAGGCGGCGACCCCAACGCGGCGCAGGCCGAGCCCGTCGTCTTTCTCGACGATCTGACGCCGGACGAGCCAGGCGCGGCGCGGGGGCAAAC
>CANQSG010000179.1 GCA_947626485.1 uncultured Clostridia bacterium
GGAATAAATGCGCCAGTCGGGGTCGGACAGGTCGAAGCGGGTCTTGGGGTCGAGCAGGTCGAGGTTGGCCTCCCACAGCGAGTCGATGGTGCCGACGTCCTTCCAGTAATCCTGAAAATGATAGGCGACCATGCGTTCCCCCGATGAAAGCATCGCGGGGATGATGTCCCGCCCGAAATCGTTGGTGGAATCGGGCTTGGCCGCGTCGGCGCAGAGGTAGCTGCGCAGCTTCGCCCACGAAAAGACGTAAATGCCCATCGAGGCGAGGTTGCTTTTCGGGTGCGCCGGCTTTTCCTCGAATTCGTAGATCGTGCCGTCGGGTCGGGTGTTCATGATGCCGAAGCGGGAGGCCTCCTCGTCCGGCACCTGAATGACGGCGATGGTGCAGTCCGCGCCGGCGGTGCGGTGCCGCTCGATCATCTTGGCGTAATCCATTTTATAGATGTGGTCGCCCGAGAGAATGAGGACGTAGGCGGGGTTGTAGCGCTCGATAAAGGCGATGTTCTGATAGATCGCGTTGGCGGTGCCGGTGTACCAGTCGCCTCCCTTGCTCTTTTGGTAAGGCGGCAGGATATGTACGCCGCCGTCCGCCCGGTCGAGATCCCAGGGCTTGCCGCTGCCGATGTAATCGTTGAGGGCGAGCGGCTGATACTGCGTTAAAATACCGACCGTGTCAATGCCGGAATTGACGCAGTTGGAGAGCGGGAAATCGATGATACGGTATTTGCCGCCGTAGGGCACGGCGGGCTTGGCGATGTTCTGCGTCAGCACGCCCAACCGGCTGCCCTGTCCGCCGGCGAGCAGCATTGCGACGCATTCGTGCTTTTTCAAGACGTTACCCCTGCCTTCCTGTCTGTTTGGTTTCCGTTTTTGATTTGCGCGGCCGTCCGCGCGGGGCGCGCCGCTTTCCTTCTAAATACAGCACCGCCAGCGGCGGCAGCTCGAGCGAGATCGAATCCGCAAAGCCGTGCGCCGGGACGGGCTCGCTGGCAAAGGCGGCGGGCACCGCAAAGCCCGTGCCGCCGAAGGCCGGGTCGTCGGTGTTGAGCAGGACGCGGTATTGCCCGGCGAACGGGACGCCGATGCGGTAGTCCGAGCGGCCGACCGGCACGAAGTTGCAAACGGCGATGATCTCCCGCCCGCTGCGGTCGATGCGCCGGAAGGAGATGACGCTCTGGCTGTTGTCGTCGTGCGCGATCCACGAAAAGCCGTCCCAGCTGTAATCGATCTCCCAAAACGCGGGGTGCTCGAGGTAAAAGGCGTTGAGCGTCCGCACGAAGTCGCGCATCTGGCGGTGGCGGTCGTATTCCAGCAGCAGCCAGTCGAGCTCCTTCGCGTAATCCCACTCGGCGAACTGGGCGAACTCCTGCCCCATAAAGAGCAGCTTCTTGCCGGGGTGCGCCGTCATATAGGCATAAAAGGCGCGCAGGCCGGAGAATTTTGCGTCGTACTCGCCCGGCATTTTGCCGATCATCGAGCCCTTGCCGTGCACGACCTCATCGTGGGAGATCGGCAGGACGAAGTTTTCCGAAAAGGCGTAATAGAGCGAAAAGGTCAGGCAATCGTGGTTGTATTTGCGGTAGATCGGGTCGAGCGACGCATAGCGCAGCATGTCGTTCATCCAGCCCATGTTCCACTTGAAGTTGAAGCCCAGCCCGCCGACCTCGCCCGGCCGGGTCACGAGCGGCCACGCCGTCGATTCCTCGGCGATCATCAGCACCTGCCCGTCGACCGCGAAGGCCGCCGCGTTGACCTGCCGCAGCAGGGCGACGGCTTCGAGGTTTTCCTTGCCGCCGTAGGCGTTGGGCACCCACTCGCCGTCACCGCGGTTATAGTCGAGGTAGAGCATCGAGGCGACGGCGTCGACCCGCAGGCCGTCGACGTGATAGGTCTCGATCCAGAAGGCCGCGTTGGAGATCAAAAAGCTCATGACCTCGGTGCGACCGAAGTCGAAGACCGCCGTGCCCCACTCGCGGTGCTCCCCCTTGCGGGGGTCGGCGTATTCGTAGCAGGGCGTGCCGTCGAAGCGGTAAAGCCCCTGCTGATCCTTCGGGAAGTGCGCCGGCACCCAGTCGAGGATCACGCCGATGCCGTTTCGGTGCATGCAGTCGACAAACCGCATGAAATCGTGCGGCGTGCCGTAGCGGGAGGTCGGCGCGTAATACCCCGTGACCTGATAGCCCCACGAGCCGTCGAAGGGGTGCTCGCAGAGCGGCATGAGCTCGACGTGGGTGTAGCCCATCTCCTTGACGTAGGCGGCGAGCTGCTCGGCGAGGGCGACGTAATCGAGGCAGTTGCCGTCGGCATACCGCCGCCAGGAGCCGGCGTGCACCTCGTAAATATTGATCGGCGATTCATAGACGCTGCGCGCCGCCTTGGCCGCCCGCCAGTCGCCGTCCTGCCAGTCGTACCCCGCAAGGTCGAAGAGCTTCGACGCCGTGCCGGGCGCGGTCTCGTAATGGTAGGCGTAGGGGTCGCTTTTGAGCACCGTCTGGCCGTCGGGCCCCGTGACGGCGAACTTGTAAACGTCGAAATTGTGCAGCCCCGTCCGCGCGGTCTCCCAGACCCCGCCGTCGGTGCGGCGCATCTCGTCGGCGTGTTCGTCCCAGCCGTTGAAATCCCCGACGAGCGAAACGCGCTGCGCGTTCGGCGCCCAGACGCGGAAAACGGCGTCCTCCCCCGACAGGTGCGCGCCGAGATACCGGTAGGCGTCCCGCACGGGCTCCCGGGCAAAGCGCGTCAAAAACGCCGCCGTCTGCTCCTCCGTCATCATTCGCATTCCCACCCTTTTCCTTTTCTTTTATTCTACCAAATCCGCCCCAGGAATGCAATAGGTTTTTGTAAGAATTGTAAAACTCGACAATTATCGCGGCTTGCGTTTTTATAGGTTTACCACAAATTCCGGTCCTTTTGCCGCTTACGACAAAAGAAAGGGACAAGTTCACACCCTCATTGTATGCGGTTTTGCCGGAAAGTATGCGGCAAGATCGACGGGAGTCAAGACCACCGGTGAAACCGGTGGCTTGCACAGCCCCTAAAAGGGGCGCCTACTGGCTTAGCCCCTGGAAGGG
>CANQSG010000180.1 GCA_947626485.1 uncultured Clostridia bacterium
ATAGGCGGGGTTGCCGGGCTGGGTGTGGGTCGGGGCTTTGGCGTCGACCTGCTTGAGCTGATGCCCGGCGGGGATCGGCGTGTTTTCCTGCACGATCTCGCCGCAGTCGAGGCACTTGACCTGCCCCGTCCATCCGGGGGTGTCGCAGGTGTTGGGCTCGGCGCCCTCGGTCACGGTGTGGGCGTGGGTATAGGTGCCGGAGACGAAGGTCTCCTCGCCCTTCGCGCCGCAGACGCAGCTCTTATAATAGACGTTGCCGGTCTTGGTGATGCAGCTGCCCGGCGTTTTCAGAAAGGCGTCATCCGCGACCTCGCGGTCAAAAACGTGGGCTTCGGTGACGCCGCCCCGCTCGCAGAGCGGGTTAGCGCAGGTCGCGATATGCCCGTCCGCGGTCAGCGAATAGTGCATATCGTGGCCGAGGATGTCGCAATCCCAATAGGTGCCGGAAGTGATCTCGGGACCGGCGCCGTCGTGCATGGCGACGGTGGGGGCGATGTTATAGAGCCAGGTGGTCTGCATGCCGTTGACCGTGACGACGCCCCGCTCGTCGATCGTGACGACGGCGCTGAGCGGATCGGTCGAGAAGCAGGTGCGATAGGCCTCCTGCAGCGAGGTCAGCGGCGCCTGCTCGGTCGAAACGAGGTTGCCGGCGTCGTCATATTGATAATAGGTGAAGGTCTGGTCGGCCGAATAGTGCGGCACGTCGTCGCCCCACCAGGTGTTGCGGGTGACGTTGACGTCGAGGTAGAAGACGCCGTCGTTATAGCCGCGGTGATTCAGGTGGGCGTGCCCGTTGATGCACATGAGCACGGTGCCGGGGTTCTGATTGTTGATCTTGCGGAAGAGGTCGCGCACCTCCTGCGCCTCGTGGCAGTTCGTGCTAAACAGGCCGGAGACGCCGCAGTGCATGAGGACGATACAGGGAACGTCCTTCTCGGCGGCGTCGGTCAGGACGTTTTCGAACCACGCCATCTGGGTCGGGCCGATCGCGTTGGTGATGACCGCGTCGCTCGGGGCGCCGTAGCTGCCGGACTCGTTGTGGTGCCAGTTGCCGGATTTATCGGTGTAATAGAAGGTGTCCAGCGCGATGACGCGGTAGCCCTCGCGCTCGAAATAATAGTACCCGATCGAGCCGTCGGGGGCGATCTTGCCGTCCGACGTGCCCCAAACGACGTCGCTGTCGTTCGTCAGCGCCGGGGTGACGATCGCCATCGTGTTGCCCGCCGTTTCGAGCTCGTGATTGCCGTAGACGTTGTAGGCCGGCATGACGGTGCCGTCGGCGCGCTTGTAATTCTTGAAGGTGTCGATGAGCTCGGGCGAGCCCTTGAAATCGTTGCAGAAGTCGCCGCCCGAGAGGACGAACGCCGACCCCGCCTTTTCGGCGCGTTGGAAGATCGCCGTCAGGTCGGCGGGCGAGGAGATGTACTTCTTCTCTTTATAATGGAAATCCGAGAAAACCGTGAAGGTCAGGGTCTTCGCGCTGTCGTTCAAAAAGAGCTTGCTGTCGGCGAAGGTCTTTTGCAGCAGCGCCTGCTTGCCCGCGTCGCCCTGCCGGAAGCTGCCGGTCGCGAGGGTCGCGGCGTTGGCGGAGAAGCCGGGGCTGTAAAAATAGGTGCCTTCGGCATAGGCGAAGGGGCGGAAATTATAGTATTTGTCGAGCTTGTCGGCGGCGACGCTCTGCTGCGGGCGGAAGGAAAGCAGTTCGGCGTTCTGGGCGAGCTCGGCGGCGGTGAAATACCGCACCTGCGCGCCCGCCGTCTCTGCCGTCAGGTCGCTGTAGGTCGGGACGTCGGCCTCGTAGACGATCGTGCCGAAGCGCAGCGGCTGATCCTCGGCGGCGGTGTAATCGGCGGCGTTATAATATTTCTGATAAATTTTCGAGGTCTTGTCGAAGGTGAAGCCCGCCGTGATCGAGACCGCGCCCTCATCCGAAACGGCGAGGGAGCTGCCCTGCGCGTTGAGGGTCGGGAAAAGCACTTCCGTGACCTTGACGCTGTTGATCTGAATCGTGCCGGCATAGGTGTAGAAGCCGACCCAGTCGCTCGCGCCGCTTTCGGGGCGGTGCTGCGCGGTGGCGAAATAGGTGCCGTTATAGAAGAGGTACGACCAGCCGTCGATGCTCAAAATCGAGAATTTGACCGTTTCATCGGTCTTTGGCAGGGCGCCGGGCAGGTTGAAGGTCGCCGAGTTGCTGCCCGTGCCGCGATAGCGGAAGGAGGCGGAACCCGTCGTGTTGGTGGGCGAGGAAACGTACATGACGCCGTCGCCGTAGTTGACGCCGCCCTTCGTCGGGTCGGCGGCAAGCCACATGTTGTTGGCGACGCCGATGGACTTGTTGCCCGAATGCTTGACGGTCAGCTCCGCTTCATAAAGGTAGTTGCGGGTCTTGACCTCGGGCAGGGAGAGAAACGCGTCGTTATTTTTGGCGCTGAATTCGAGGGCGTTGCCCGCCGCGGTCGAGACGATCTGCGCCGAAACGCCGGTCTCTGCCGAGGAATTCCACCCGAAGGATGCGCCGTGGCCGTTGTAGCCGACCTGCCAGCCGGACGGCAGCGTGCCGACCGCCTCGCTCGCGAAATTGTTCTCGTACAGCGTGTCGCCCGGCAGGTACGACGGCACCGCCGTCTCCGCCGACGCGACGGTCATCAGCTCATCCGAGCCCATCGTCAGCAGGACGGTGGAGCCGACAAGTAGCGCGGCGACGAGAATCGCCAGTCCTTTTTTCCACATAAGAAAGACCTCTCTTTCCGTTTTCACGCCCTCTGCGGGCGAATGGTTTATTCCTCAAAATGCGCGACGTTGCCGAGGTTGCCGTCGACGATGCAGTCGACGCAGTCGTCGCTTTGCTGGAACAATTCTTTCATCGCGCCGTTGCGCATGACGTTGTCGCGCACAAGGCAGCTTTCGCAGCCCGCGAGGATGATGCCGTAATCCGGGGTGATGGTGCGCTGCAGCTCGCCCATACCGACCTTCATCGTGTTGCCGGTGAAGACGGCGCCGGCGCTGCCCTCGAGC
>CANQSG010000181.1 GCA_947626485.1 uncultured Clostridia bacterium
ATCATCTGCATGTTGGCGTCAAAACGGGGCTGGAAGCCGACCGAAACGAGCTTGCCGCTCTTCTTCTCGGCGCGGACGATCGCGACAGCCTCGTCGAGCGTGACGGTCATCGGCTTCTCAAGCAGGACGTGCAGCCCGTGCTCCAGCGCATAAACGGCGCATTCCGCATGGGTCGCGTTGTAGGTGCAGATCGTGACGGCGTCGAGGTCCTTTTCGGCGTCGATCATCGACTTGTGGTCGGGATAGCAGCGCACGCCGGGGACTTCCCACTTCTGGAAGAACTTCTCCGCCTTGCCGGGGATGAGGTCGGCGCCCGCGACGATGTCGACGTCGGGCATCTTCTTGAAGGACTGGACGTGCGACTCCGCGATCCAACCGGTTCCGATGAAACCGATCTTCAGGCGGCGGCTGGTGTCGATCCCCGCCGCGTCCTTGGCCTGTGTGAATTGATTCAATACTTCGTCTGCCATGTTTTGCTTCCTCCTAAAATGAAAGGTTTTTTAAGTAGCCGATGCTACATTTGGCACATTCCATCGCGGTGCGACCCAGGCAAGGGTCGTCCTGCTCCACGATGATCCATTCGACGCCCGCGTCCCGCGCCGCCGCAAGAATGGCGGGCACATCCTGCAATCCCTGCCCGACGGGGCGGTAATCGAAGGCGTCGTCCGTCTGCTTGCCGCGCAGGGCGAAGGTCTTGTCGTTCCTGCGGCCGGTGAAATCCTGCAGGTGGATCGCCGGTGCGCGACCGGCGTATTTGCGCAGGTAGGCCGCGGGGTCTTGCCCGCCGACGTTGACCCAACAGGTGTCGAGCTCGGTGGCGAGCAGGTCGGCCGGGATCTCGCGGAAGAACACGTCGAGTGCGAGCTGCCCGTCGACCGGTTCGAATTCAAAATCGTGATTGTGGTAAAGCAGCTGAATCCCGTGCTGTTTCGCGGCGGCGCCGATGCGCCTGACGTCCGCGGCAAAGGCGGGGAAATCGGGCTGGCCGGGCAGCATGGCGCGGTCGATCGCCGGAATCGCGACGTAGCGGCAGCCGATCTGCGCGTAGGTCGCGAGCACGCCGTCGGCGTCGGCGGCCAGTTCCCCGTAGGAAACGTGCACCGCGATGGGGGCGAGGCCGTGCTTTTCGCACATCGCCTTGACCTCGGCGGCAGTATGACCGCAGAGCCCGGCGAATTCGACGCCGTCGTACCCCATGGCCTTGACCGCCGCGAGGGCGCCGTCAAAATCGGCTTCGACCTCGTCCCGCACGGAATAGAGCTGCAAAGCGATCGGGAGTCGATTCAAAGAAATCGCGTCCTTTCTTCGCGCGGAGTTTTCAGAGCGATTTCAGATAGTCGATGCTGCACTTGGCGCATTCGAGCGGGCGCAGACCCATGCTGGGGGAATCCTGCTCCACGACGACCCATTCGACGCCCGATTCCTCGGCGGCGGCGAGGATCGCGGGGAAGTTTTGCAGACCCTTGCCGACGGGGCGGAATTCGAAGGCGCCGGCGGCTGCTTCGCTCTGGGCGCCGTCGTCGATGCCGATGAGGGCGTACATCTTGCCGCCCTTCTGACCGGCGAAATCCTTCAGGTGCAGCACCGGGGCGCGGCCGGCGTACTTGCGGACGTATTTCACCGGATCCTCGCCGCCGACGTTGACCCAGCAGGTGTCGAGCTCGGTCTCGAGCCGATCGGCGGGCACCTCGCGATAGAGCATATCGAGCGCATACTCGCCGTCGATCTTCTGGAATTCAAAATCGTGGTTGTGATACAGCAGGGTCATGCCGTGCTTTTTGGCGACGGCGCCGAGCATTTTGGCGTTTTCGATGACCTCGGCGAACTTCGGCTGGCCGGGGCGCAGATCCTCGTTGAGGTAGGGGATCGCGACAAAGCGGCAGCCGATCTGCGCGTAGGCGGCGAGCACCCCGTCGGGGTCGCCCATCATTTCGAGATAGGGCACGTGCGCCGAGATGGGGGTCAGGTTGTGCTTTTCGCAGAGCGCCTTGACCTCGGCAGCGCTGTGACCGTAGAGCCCGGCGAATTCGACGCCGTCATACCCCATGGCCTTGACGGCGGCCAGCGTACCGTCGAAATCGGCGGCGAGGTCGTCGCGCACGGAATAGAGCTGCAACGCAATCGGGAATTTTTTCAAAGAGATCGCATCCTTTCTTTCACCCTTGGCGGGCGTGCAAATCCAAACGGGAACGGCACCGGGAATCCGGCGGGCGTCCGCCTGCCCGCCGCGGTCGGGTCGCCGAGTGCAAAAACGGGCGGCGCGGCGGCGGTTGACGAGCAGACAATTCCTGCGTCCTGCGCCGCCGAAACGCGGGCGGGGACGGAAATGCTCCGTTCTCTTGCATTTTATAAAAAACCGTGTTATAATGCAAGTCAAAGAACACTTTTTTGTAGCCAAATATTGCGCACATGGAGGCAAGCCGATGCAAAGCTATTTTGAAAATCGGAAAGAGCCTATCACGGCTCGCACCCAGAGCGTGCTGAACTGCAGTATGCACTTTCACACCCAGCTCGAGCTGGTCTATCTCTACGCCGGCCGCACGCGCGCGACCGCCGACGAGCAGGAGGTCGTGCTCCGCCCCGGCGACTTCTTTCTCGCCTTCCCCAACCAGCTCCACTCCTTCCGCGACCTCGAGCCGGTCAACGCCATGATCTGCATTTTTTCGCAGCAGCTCTGCACGGAATACCGCCGAATCTTAGACCGCTGCGTGCCGCTGCACCCGACGGTCTCGGACGGCGGCGAGGATGGGCAGCTGCACACGCTTTTCGAGCAGATCCTGCGCGCCGGCGCCCACAAGCAGCCCTATTCCGACGCCGTCGCCCGGGGGTATCTGCTCGTGCTGCTCGGCGAGCTTTTCCGCCGCATGGAGTTTGTGCCGGTCAACCGCCACAACACCGACACCGTGCGGAGCATTCTCGAATATTGCAGCGCGCACTACCACAACCCCATCACCCTCGACGACGTCGCGGCGGCGCT
>CANQSG010000182.1 GCA_947626485.1 uncultured Clostridia bacterium
TTAACTGTAACACAGGTTCTTCGATTCGTCACCTCTTTTTTTATCCCTTGCTGTAACACATCTATTGTAATCCTACATTTTGTGCGGCGGGATTTTTTGCGCGGGGGTTGTTTTTTGGGGGAAGGCGTGGTATAATGGGGGCAGAACCCGGAATTGCGGGTCGGACAAGTGAATGACAGCTGTATGACGCTCGCAGAAGGCGCGGCCGACTGCGGGTCGACAGAACTTTGGAGAAGCTCATTGAATTGAGTGCCGAAGGTGCAAAGCGTGCGCGCTAAACTCTCAGGCAAAAGGACAAAGTACCCTCTTTTTTCGGTTCCCGTTTGCCCGATTCGGATCGCGCCGCCGCGCGGTCCGTTTTTTTGTCGGGTTCGGGATTTTTTTACGGAGGGAAAACGTTATGCAAGCATTTTTCGACAAGCTCGCCGGCATCAACGGGGTCGTCAACGACTTCATCTGGGTGCGGATCGGTCTAGTGCTGCTCATCGGAACCGGCATCCTGCTGACGGTGCTGACGAAGTTTTTCCAGGTCTCCCATCTGGGACACTGGCTGAAAAACACGGTCGGCAGTCTGTTCAAAAAGGACGTGATCCGGCACACGAAGGATCGCGCCTCGATCTCGCCCTTCCAGGCGCTCTGCACGGCGCTCGCCGCGACGATCGGCACCGGGAACATCGCCGGGGTCGCCGCCGCCATCGTCACGGGCGGCGCGGGGGCGGTCTTCTGGATGTGGTTCGCCGCCTTTTTCGGCATGATGACGAACTTTTCCGAGAACGTCCTCGGCATCTATTACCGGCGTAAAAACCCCGACGGCGAATGGTCGGGCGGCGCGATGTATTATTTGCAGGACGGGCTCGGCGGCCGCAAGGGCTGCCGCAAGCTCGGCAAGGTGCTCGCCGTGCTGTTCTCGATCTTCTGCATCCTCGCCTCCTTCGGCATCGGCAACATGGGGCAGGTCAATAAGATCGTCGCCGCCTTCCCCGTCCGCGCGCTCGGGCAGGAATTATACAGCGGCGTCTCGGTCTACGCGGTCGTCATCGGCGTCGTCATCATGATCCTCGCGGGGCTGATCATCCTCGGCGGGCTCAAGCGCATCGCCGCCTTTGCCGAGAAGGTCGTCCCCTTTATGGTGCTGCTTTTCGTCGCGGGCAGCCTTATCGTCATCGGCGTGCATTATGCGAACATTCTCCCCGCCTTCGGCGCGATCTTCGTCAACGCCTTCAGCCTGAAGGCGGTCGCCGGCGGCACGATCGGCGCCCTCATCAGCAAGGTCGTGACCGCTGGCTTCCGGCGCGGCGTCTTTTCGAACGAGGCGGGGCTCGGCTCCTCGGTCATGGTGCACTCCAATTCCAACGTCAAGGAGCCGGTCAAGCAGGGCATGTGGGGCATCTTCGAGGTCTTTATGGACACCATCGTCGTCTGCACGATGACCGCCCTCGTGATTTTGACCTCGGGCGTCTATCAGCCCGGCGCCGAGATGAACGACGCCACGATGATGGGACAGGCCTTCGACACCGTCTTCTCCTTCGGCGGGATCGGCTCGAAGTTTATCGCCATCGCGATGTTCCTGTTTGCCTTTACGACCGTGCTGGGCTGGTCGCACTACGGCACGAAGGCGTGGGAATACCTCTTCGGCACCCGGTCGACCATCGGCTACAAGATCTTCTTTGTGCTGATGCTCATTTCCGGCGCGCTGATGACCTCGTCGCTCGCGTGGGACATTTCCGACACCTTCAACGGCTTGATGATGATCCCGAACCTCATTGGCGTGCTCGCCCTCTGCGGCCTGGTGCACAGGATCACCGCGAACTACGTCGACCGGCGCATCCGGCACAAGGAAGTAAAGCCGCTGCTCTCCTTTGACCCGGAGTTGCAGGCGGAGGCAGAAGCGGCGCTCGAGCGCGGCGAGGACGACGCGCAGTAAACAAAAAATCCGCATCACACGGCAAAAGCCGCCGGTTCCCTTTTTCGGGAGTCGGCGGCTTTTTTGCGCGGTGAAAAAAGCGTTATTTGTCCTCGGCGGCCTTTTCGACGTCCTTGAACCATTTGCCGAGCAGCAGATAGATCCAGAAATCCGTCACGGCGTCGTACAGCAGCAGGAAGCCGGTCACGCGCAGCAGGACGTCGGCGACGGCGCCGGGCTTCCAGAGGATCAGCACCCCGGCGAGCAGCGTCAGCAAGGCGAACAGCAGGCAGAGCCACCACTTGCGGTATCCCACGCCCCGCAGCCGCCACGCCGCGACGCAGTCCTCGACCCCGTGCATCAAAATCACGACGGCGAGGAGCACCGGGATAAGCCCCTTGGCGGTGTCGGGCGAGATCACCGACCAGAGCCCGACGGCGAGCGCCGCGACGCCGGAAAGCAGGTCGACCGACATATAAAACCGGCCGTTTTCCTTGCGGAAGGCGCCGATACTCTGCACGACGCCCAGCGCGATGAGGGTCGAACCCATCACGTAGCAGAGCAGCCGCGCGGCGGACTGCGGCCAGCAGAGCAGCAAAACGCCGACCGCGACCCAGAGCAGCGCCTGCAAAATGCCGCGCGCCAAAATCCGATTCCACCATTTCATACGATTCCCTCCCTGCCGGTCTTTCGCCCTGCGACGAAAGGCCATGCATTTTTCTTCATTATACAAAACGGGCGGCGCGATGTCAATACGGACGGCGCGCAAAAAAACGGGACGCCTCCCGGAAATGGGAAGCGCCCCGCGGCGGATGGACAGTCCGAAGCTTTTAGGCGAGTTCGGCGAAATACTTGATGGTGCGAACCATCTGGCTGGTGTAGGAATTTTCGTTGTCGTACCACGAAACGACCTGCACCTGATAGGTGTCGTCGTCGAGCTTGCTGACCATGGTCTGGGTCGCGTCGAAGAGCGAGCCGTAGGTGATGCCGATGATGTCGGACGAGACCAGCGGCTCCTCGGTGTAGCCGAAGGAGGCGGAGGAGGCGGCCTTCATCGCGGCGTTGA
>CANQSG010000183.1 GCA_947626485.1 uncultured Clostridia bacterium
GGTATTTCGAGCCGGAGCTGTTCTGCGAGAGAGGGATATCGGTCTTTTATCTGTGCTATCGGGACGTCACCTCCGACGACGGCGATTTTACAAACGGGCTCGCGGGGGTTTTGTATCCCGACGGCAAACGCCGCCCACACGAAGCCGGCAAAATTGCGATGTGGGCGTGGGCGGCACAGCGCGTGCTGGATTATGCGCTGCACCTCGACACGCTCGACGAAAGCCGGGCGGCTGTCGCGGGGCACTCCCGCCTCGGCAAGACCGCCCTGCTTGCGGGCGCGTCGGACAGCCGGTTTACCCATGTGTTCTGCAACGAATCGGGTTGCTCGGGCGCCGCGCTCAGCCGCGACAAAGAGGGCGAGACGATCGCGGATATCTGCAAAAATTTCGACTACTGGTTTTGCGACACCTATTGGCAGTATGCGGGAAACGAGCAGAAGCTGCCTTTCGATCAGCATTTCCTGTTGGGCGCCATCGCCCCCGCGCGGCTGTGCGTCGGCAGCGCGGAGGAGGACAGATGGTCGGGGCCGCTTCAGGAGTACCAAAGCTGCGTTTTGGCAAACGAGGTCTACGAAAAGCTGGGCTTGCCAGGACTTGTCGCCCCCGATCGCGCGCCGTGCGTCGGGGACAGCTTCGACGACGGTAGGATCGCCTATCATTATCGCGCGGGCAAACACGCTTTCCGGCGCGACGACTGGGAGCGTTACTGCGACTTTTTGAAAAAATAAAAATCCCCGACCGGCAACGGAATCGGAGCCCTTGTCGCCCTTCCGAGGAGATATTTCCGTTTTCGGATGAAATTGGAACGGGAATTCAAAGAAATAGAAACAGCAAGGTGCGCATCCGTTTTCCGGGTGCGCACCTTTTTTACACGCTTTCGCGTTTTTGAGTAAAATTCCGAATTCAGGATTCCGTGTAGAACTCGATCTTGCCGCATTTCGGACAGACAGCCGCCTTGATTTGTTTCTCCTCTGTTCCGTTTTTCAACGAAACGGAAGCGAATAAGGAGGCGCGGTGTATTTTTAACTGATAATTCATTTTCATTTCTTCGTTGCAACTATTGCATTTCATTTGCTTTTTCCTCCTGCAAATTCTAACGGAAAAGGAATTCACGGGGTCAGGGCTGCGCTTTTTCGCAGGCGCAGCCTTCGGTCAGCTTGTCGATGTCGAGGCGGCGTTCGGCCTCGTCTTTGATAAAGGCGAGGGCGCGCAGCAGGGGAACGGGGGCGCTGTCGGCATAGAACGCGTCGCGCACGCCCCGGATCGACGCGACGTAGAGCGCGCTGCGCAGGATGCCGTCCGCCAGCGGCGGGTCGTCCGCGGGCGTGAGGGCGAAAACCGTGATGCCGGCGCGGTTCAGCGAAAACAGGCAGTGCCCGAGCACCGTCTCGCCGTCGTAGGCCGCGACGCCGAAGCAGTCGTCGCCGCAGGGCAGCCCCGCCTCGGCATAAAGCGCCGCCGTGCGCGCCGCGTCGTCAATGGGATGGACTTCGATCATTCGGCAGTCTCCTTTCTTTCGCTGCTGACGCCTTCGAGCCGCCGCAGTTCCCGTTCATTGAGCTCCCGCCATTTGCCGCGGGGCAGCATGCCGAGCTTGACCCCGGCGATCTCGGTGCGCTTCAGGCGCAGCACCGTCAGCCCGACGAATTCGCACATCCGGCGGATCTGCCGGTTGCGCCCCTCGTGCAGCGTGAATTGCAGCACCGTCCGGTCGGGCTTGCGCTCGAGCACGAAGACGTCGCAGGGCAGGGTGTCTGTCCCGTCGAGCGGCACGCCGCTGCACAGCCGGTCGATCTGTTCGGCATCGACCGCGCCGCCGACCGTCACGCGGTAGGTCTTGTTGACGTGGCTCGAGGGGTGGGTCAGCCGGTTCGCCAGCGCGCCGTCGTTCGTCATGAGCAGCAGCCCCTCGGAATCGCGGTCGAGCCGCCCGATGGGGAAGAGCCGCACCGGCGCGTCTTTCACGAGCTGGGCGACGCATTTGCGGTCTTTTTCGTCCTTGAGCGTTGTCACAAAGCCGCGCGGCTTGTGGAGCATGACGACGAGCTTTTCCCGCACGGGGACGACGGGCTTGCCCCGGACGGTGATCTTGTCGCGCAGCGGGTCGACCTGGTCGCCGATCTCGGCGGTGCGGCCGTTGACCTTGACGCGCCCCTGCCGGATGAGCTCCTCGGCGGCACGGCGCGAGCAGACCCCGCATTCGGACAGGTGTTTTTGCAGACGGATGCGATGTGGTTCCATGATGTAACTTCCTTTGTGTATCAGCCGATAAAATCCGCCGCCAGCCAGCCGAGCGCCCGGCAAAAGCGGGCGAAAAAGGGCAGCGGCGGCGCGTGATAACATGCGGCGTCGACGGCGGCGCACAGCGGCGTTTCGGCGAGCGGCTCGCCGTCGAGGAGGTAAAGCACCCGGCCGATTTTCTCACCGCGTTTGACCGGCGCATAGCAAAAGCGGGGCAGCTCGACGCGGCGCGTCAGCCGTTCCCATTCCTCCGCGCAGAGCGTTAGCGTGGCGTCCTCGGCCGTCAGGGGCAGGCAATCGCGGTCGCCGCCGACGAGCGGGCAATTTGTTTTCCCGGCGGCGGGCAGCGTCCGGGTTTGCAGGCGGGAAAAGCCGTAATCGAGCAGGGCGCGGTGATCCTCCCAGTCGGCGGGGTCGTGCAGCGTCACGGCGATCACGAGGGCGCTGTCGCGCCGGGCGGCAGAGACGAGGCAGCGCCCCGCCTGCTTTGTGAAGCCGGTTTTGACGCCGACGGCGCCCGGATAGGTCGAGAGCAGCCGGTTGTGGTTGGAGACGACGTGCGCCGTCGGCGGGTCGCCGAATTGCAGCGTCGCCGTTTTCGCCGCCGCCGCTTCGGCGAAGGCGGGGTTGCGCAGCGCCTGCGCCGCGAGCAGGGCGAGGTCGCGCGCCGAGGTATAGTGCCCGTCGGCGTCGAGCCCCGAGGGCGTGACGAAATGCGTGTTTT
>CANQSG010000184.1 GCA_947626485.1 uncultured Clostridia bacterium
CGGCGGGAGCAGGCGAGTTGTTAGCCGCGCTTGCCGACCGCATCGACGCGCCCATCGGTTGCAGCATGATGGGGCTGTCCGCCGTGCCCGCCGACCACCCCCGCGCCGTCGGCATGGCGGGGATGCACGGGCACTACGCCTCCTCGAAGGCCAAGGCGGAGGCCGACCTGATCTTAGCGGTCGGCGTGCGCTTCTCCGACCGGGCGACGGGCGACAAGACCCGCTACGCGCAGCACGCGAAGATCATTCACATCGACATCGACCCGGCCGAGATCAACAAGAACATCCCCGCGACCCTCGGCATCGCCGGCAGCATCGAGGATGTGCTCTCGGCGCTGCTCGCCGGGCTCGAGCCGGTCACCCGCCCCGAATGGGCGGCGCAGGTCAAGGAGTTTCAGGCGCACGAGGCGGCGCACAAGGCGCCTTTCCTCGGCAGCTTTTCGCCCTACGACGTCATCGACGCCGTCAGCCGCCGCACCTCGCCCGACATGCCGGTGGCGACCGACGTCGGCCAGCACCAGATGTGGGTCGCGCAGCGCTATCCCTTCTTAAAGCCCCGCACCTTCATCAGCAGCGGCGGCCTCGGGACGATGGGCTTCGGGCTCGGCGGCGCGATCGGCGCCTGCTTCGCGAGCGGCAAGCGGACGGTGCTCTTTACGGGCGACGGCAGCTTCGGCATGAACCTCAACGAACTCGCCACCGCCGTTTCCCAGCGCCTGCCCCTCGTCATTCTCGTGCTCAACAACGGCGTGCTCGGCATGGTGCGGCAGTGGCAGACGATGTTCTACGACAAGCATTATTCCGAGACGACCCTCAACCGCGCCACCGATTTTGTCGCGCTGGCGAAGGCTTTCGGTGCAGAGGGGCTGCGCGCGGTCGACGCGGGCGAGCTGGAAGCCTGCCTCGACGTCGCCTTCCGAACCGACGGCCCCGTGGTGATCAACTGCGCCATCGACAAGGACGAGCGGGTGCTGCCGATGATCCCGCCGGGCGGCGCGATCGAAGACCTCGTTTTGAACTGAACAGCAAAAAGGAGCGAGCACAATGCAGCAAAAATTCATCATTTCCATGCTGGTCTCGAACCAGTTCGGCGTTCTGACCCGCATTTCCGGCATGTTCGCGCGGCGCGGCTTCAACATCGACAGCCTGACGGTCGGCGAGACCGAGCACCCCGAGCTTTCCCGCATGACCGTCACGATGACGGGCGACGATTACGCCCGCGAGCAGATGGTAAAGCAGCTGCGCAAGCTGCACGACGTGCAGGAGATCAAGGTCATGGATCGGGAGCAATCGGTCTCCCGCGAGCTGATCCTGCTGAAAATCAAGGCGGATTCGACGACGCGGCAGGACATCATGGACGCCGCCAACGTCTTCCGCAACAAGATCATCGACTTCTCGCCGCAGTCCATCTGCATTGAAATGACGGGCGAGAGCGGGAAGCTCGACGCGTTTATCGAGCTGATGCGTCCCTACGGCATTCTCGAAATGTGCCGCACCGGGATCGTCACATTGGATCGTGGCAATTCATGCTTAAAAAGCATGGCATAAATTTTGCAAAAAAAGGAGAAATGCAAAATGGCAAAAATGTATTACGAAAAGGATTGTGACCTCAATCTGCTGGCGGGCAAAACCGTCGCCGTCGTCGGCTACGGCAGCCAGGGTCACGCGCACGCCCAGAACCTCCGCGACAGCGGCGTGAAGGTCATCATCGGCCTGTACGAGGGTTCGAAATCGGCGGTCACCGCCAAGGCGGACGGCTTCGACGTTTACAACACCGCCGACGCGGTCAAGCAGGCGGATCTCGTGATGATCCTCGTCAACGACGAGAAGCAGGCCGCCCTGTACAAGAAGGACATCGAGCCCAACCTGCGCGAGGGCATGACGCTCGCCTTTGCCCACGGCTTCAACATCCATTTCGGCCAGATCGTGCCGCCGAAGGGCGTCAACGTCGTGATGATCGCGCCGAAGGGACCGGGTCACACCGTCCGTAGCCAGTACAAGATCGGCCAGGGCGTGCCCTGCCTGATCGCCGTGGAAAAGAACGAGACCGGCAACGCGAAGGAGATCGCGCTGGCCTACGCGCTCGGCATCGGCGGCGCCCGCGCCGGCGTGCTGGAGACCACCTTCCGCGAGGAGACCGAGACCGACCTGTTCGGCGAGCAGGCCGTGCTTTGCGGCGGCGTCGTCGCCCTGATGAAGGCCGGCTTCGAGACGCTCGTCGAGGGCGGCTACCAGCCCGAAAACGCCTATTTCGAGTGCATTCACGAGATGAAGCTCATCGTCGACCTGATCTTTGAAAAGGGCATCTCCTTCATGCGCTATTCCATCTCCGACACGGCGGAATACGGCGACTACACCGTCGGCCCGCGCATCATCACCGAGGAGACCAAGAAGGAAATGAAGAAGGTCCTGACCGAAATTCAGAACGGCGAATTCGCCCGCAACTGGATCCTCGAGAACCAGGCCAACCGTCCGTACTTCAACTCCCGCCGCCGCATCGAGGCGCAGCACCTCGTCGAGAAGGTCGGCAAGGATCTGCGGGAAAAGATGAACTGGGGTAACAAATAACATGAGAAGCGACCGCATGAAGACGGGCCCCGAACGCGCGCCGCAGCGTTCGCTGCTCAAAGCGATGGGTTACACCGACCGCCAGATCAAAAAACCGCTCATCGGCATCGTCAACTCCTTCAACGAGGTCATTCCCGGACACATTCACCTGCAATCCATCGCCCGCGCCGTCCGGGACGGCGTGCTGGCGAACGGCGGCACCCCGATGGAATTCAACGTCATCGGCGTCTGCGACGGCATCGCGATGGGGCACGAGGGGATGAAATATTCCCTCGCCTCCCGCGAGCTCATCGCCGACAGCATCGAGTGCATGGTAAAGGCCCACTGCTTCGACGGGCTGGTCTTTATCCCCAACTGCGACAAGATCGTGCCCGGGATGCTCATCGCC
>CANQSG010000185.1 GCA_947626485.1 uncultured Clostridia bacterium
CGAGCAGAACATGATGGGCATTGCTGCCGGCATCGCCGCGACGGGCAAGCGTGTCGTCGCGAGCTCCTTCGCGATGTTTGCTGCCGGCCGCGCCTTTGAACAGGTGCGCAACTCGATCGGATATCCCCACCTGCCGGTGATCATCGGCGCGACCCACGCCGGCATTTCGGTCGGCGAGGACGGCGCGACCCACCAGTGCTGCGAAGACCTCGCGTTAATGCGCACGATCCCCGGCATGACGGTGCTCAACCCCGCCGACGCGGTCGAAGCCCGGCTTGCCCTGCGCGCCGCCTTTGCGCTCGACGGCCCCGCCTATATCCGCTTCGGCAGGCTGGCGGTGCCCGTGCTGTTTGACGAAACGTATTCCTTCGAAATCGGCAAAGCCGTCGAGCTGAAACAAGGCAATGACGTCACGATCATCGCGACCGGCCTGCTCGTGTCCGAAGCCATGGCGGCGCACGATCTGCTGGCCGCCGAGGGCATTTCCGCCCGCGTCGTCAACATGGCGACGATCAAGCCGATCGACGTCGACTGCATTGTCCGCGCCGCGCGCGAGACCGGCGCCATCGTCACGGCGGAGGAGCATTCCGTGATCGGCGGCCTGGGCAGCGCCGTCGCCGAAGTGCTCGCCGAGCACTGTCCCACGCCGTTGCAGCGCGTCGGGGTGCAGGACGTCTTCGGCTGCTCCGGCCCCGCCAACGAGCTGCTCGACCGCTTCGGTCTGCGCGCGCCCGACCTCGCCGCCGCCGCCAAAGCCGTCCTCGCCCGCAAGGCCTGACCGCCCCGAATTCTCCTCTTTTTGCGCGATTCCCCCGCGTTCCGGTCGAAAAAGCCGGTTCGCGGGGCTCTTTTTCGCCGAAAGCGGGAAAATGCGGGCTGCGAAGGGTTGCAACGCCGCGCGAATTGTGCTAAAATAAAAAGAAATCAGGAAAACAGGGGAGGGGAGAACGGTGCGATTTTTACGCTGGGTCGTGTCACCGGTGCAAAAGGCGCAGGCGCAGGCGCTCGCCGCCGAGTGCGACGCCGACCCGTTCCTCACCCTCATCGCCGCCGCCCGCGGGTATACCGACCCGCAGGCGTTGGAAGAATATTTATCGGACGAGATTCTGCTGTCCGACCCCTACGAGCTGCCCGACATGGAAAAAGCCGTCGCCTGTATCCGCGCCGCCATCGACGCCGATTCGCTCATCGCGATCTACGGCGACTACGACTGCGACGGCGTCACCGCGACCGCCCTGCTGTACCGCTACCTGCGCGAGGCGGGCGCCCGCGTGCTCTACCATATTCCCGACCGCGAGGCGGACGGCTACGGGATGCACGTTTCGGGCGTCGAGGCGCTGCACGCGAAGGGCGTCGACCTCATCATCACCGTCGACAACGGCATCAACGCCGTCGAGGAGGTCGCCGCCGCGAACGAGCTCGGAATGCAGGTCGTCATCACCGACCACCATCTGCCCACCGACACGCTGCCCGCCGCCGTTGCCGTCGTCGACCCCCACCGCGCCGACAGCATGGCGTCCTTCCGGTTGTATGCCGGCGTCGGCGTCGCGTTTTGCCTCGCCTGCGCGCTGGAGGATTGCCCGCCCGAGGAGCTGCTCGAACGCTTCGGCGACCTCGTCGCCGTCGGCACCGTCGCCGACGTCATGCCCCTGTGCGGCGACAACCGCTCGATCGTCCGCGCCGGCCTGCAACAGCTCGCCGACGGCACGAATCCCGGTCTGCTCGCCCTGCGGCAGGCGGCGGGGGCGCAGAACGTCAGCGCCGAGCGCATCGCCTTCACTCTTGCGCCCCGTCTGAACGCCGCCGGTCGCCTCGGCAGCGCCGCGCGCGCCGTCGAGCTGTTGACGACCGACCGCTTTGAGGAGGCGCGCACGATCGCCGACGAGCTTTGTCAGGCCAACGCCGAACGCCAGCGCATCGAGCAGGAGATCGTCTCGCAGGCCGAGGCGCAAATTTCCGCCGCCCGCCTGTCGCACGACCGCGTGATCGTCGTCGCGGGCGAAAACTGGCACCCCGGCGTCGTCGGTATCGCCGCCTCGCGGCTGGTCGAACGCTTCGGCCGCCCCGTCCTCGTCTGTTCGCTGCGCGCGGACGGTCGGGCGGTCGGCTCCGGCAGGAGCCTGCCCGGATTTTCGCTGTTTGACGCCCTCGCTGCCGTGCAAAGCTGCACGCTGCGCTTCGGCGGGCACGCCCTCGCCGCCGGCGTGACGGTCGAAGCCGCCCGGCTCGACGAATTCCGCCGCGCGATCAACGATTACGCCCTGACCTGCGAGCGCCCGGTGCCCGAGCTGCACCTCGACTGCCGTCTCAACCCCGCCGCGCTGTCGGTCGATTTGGCGGCGGCAATCCAGCAGCTCGCCCCCTTCGGCGTCGGCAATCCCGCGCCGCTGTTCGGGCTGTTCGGCGTCAAAATCGAACGCGTTTCGCCGCTTTCGGGCGGGCGGCACCTGCGCCTGCTTTGCAGCAAGGCGGACGTCTCCTTTCAAGCCCTGCTCTTCAACATGACGCCCGCCGCCTTTCCCTTCGCCGTCGGCGATACGGTCGACCTCGCCGTCCAACTCGACCTGAACGAATTCCGGGGCGAGACCGCGCTTACCGTGCAGATTCGCGCCATGCGCCCGACCGGCTTTGACGCCGACGCTTATTTTGCCCAGCTCGACCTCTACGACCGCTTCTGCGCCGGCCTGCCCGGCGATTACGCCGCCATCACGCCCTCCCGCGAGGAGATCGGTCTGCTTTACCGCACCCTGCTCGCCGCGCCGTGTCTCGCCGAACGGCTGCGCTTCCTGCTGCTCGATCGCCTGCCCTACGGCAAGCTGTGCGTCGCGCTGCGGGTGTTGACCGAGCTCGGGCTCGCGCGGCAGACAGCGGGGGAGGACGGCGTGCGGACGGTCGAGGCCGTCCGGGTGCAGGAAAAAACAGATTTAGAGCGCTCGACGCTTTTACAGCAACT
>CANQSG010000186.1 GCA_947626485.1 uncultured Clostridia bacterium
CGCCGCCGCCTCGGGCATCGACGTGCGAATTTTGACGCCCGGCATCCCCGACAAATGGTACGTCCACCCCGTGACCCAGCAGAATTACGACGAGCTGCTCGAAGCCGGGGTGCGCATTTACGAATACCAGCCCGGGTTTTTACACTCAAAACTCTTTGTCGCCGACGACCGGGTCGCCACGGTCGGCACCGTCAACATGGATTACCGCAGCTTTTATTTCCATTTCGAGTGCGGCGTCTGGATGTGCGGCAACCGGACGGTCTGCGACATTCGCGACCATTTGTTACAGCTGCTCGACGACTGCCGCGAGATCGACAGGGAGCAGTGGCGCCGCCGCCCCTTCCTGCAAAAATGCAAGCAGGAGCTGCTGCACCTCTTCGCGCCGTTTTTATAAGTTGACTTTTTCGCGCATTTCGGGTATAATAAAGACAAATATCCGGGAAAGGTGGCATTCTTCATGAAACTGAAGCACGTCCTTTGGGTCCTCACCGGCATTGTCGCCATTGTCACGATGGCGGCGGGCATCGCGGTTCTGGTCGAGCATTTCCTGCGTCCGTGCGACGATTCGGACTACATCGAATGCGACTGCGCCGAACCCGAAGCGGAATAAAGGCGGACAAAAAATCAGCGGGTCAACACGTTCTGCGCGTGTTTGCCCGCTGTTTTTTTGCGGCAAAAAGCGGGCGGTTGCCCGTCGGAACCGGATTTTGCCGGGATTCTGTCGATTGTTTACGAAGATTTCGACCTGCGGCGCGCGCGGGCGGACGAAAATCGAGCGTTTTGCCCAAAAAATCCGAAAAAAGGAAACGCGGGATGTGCTTGCAATTTCGGGCGGAATCGGGTATGATAAAATAGGTGTTTTATATAGGTGTAAAATGAAAGTAAGTAAGCAAGAAAGAAAGGAAACGGTTTTTATGGAGTCTGTCAGCGCTGCCGTTTTGTCCGAGCGCCTCACCCAGAAGCTCTCGCACCATTTCGGCGTCACCCCGGAGGAAGCCTCCAACGAATTTTATTACAAGGCCTGCGTGCTCGTGCTGCTCGACCTCATGCGGGAGCGCCGGACGGCCTGCCGCGCCGAGGCGAAGAAAAAGCAGAGCAAGACGGTCTATTACCTGAGCATGGAATTTTTGATGGGTCGCTCCTTCAAGAACAACCTCTACAACATGGGGCTGGAGGCCGAGATGCGCGACGCGTTGCAGCTGCACGGCGTCAACCTCGACGACCTCTACGAGCAGGAGCCCGACGCGGGGCTCGGCAACGGCGGGCTGGGGCGGCTTGCCGCCTGCTTCCTCGACGCGCTCTCGACCGGCTCTTACCCGGCGATGGGTTACTGCATCAAGTATGAATTCGGCATCTTCCGCCAGAAGCTGATCGACGGCTGGCAGACCGAGATGCCGGATTTCTGGCTGCCGGGCGGTGGGGTCTGGCTCGAACCGCGCCCCGCGAGCGCCGTCGAGGTGCATTTTGACGGCCACATCGAGGAGTCGTGGGACGGCCCTTATCACCGCGTCCGCCACGAGGGCTACACCACCGTGCAAGCGGTGCCCTACGACCTGATGGTCGCCGGGAAGGACGGCAAGACCGTCAACGCCCTGCGGCTCTGGAGCGCCGAATCGCAGGAGATCAACATGTCGGCTTTTAACCAGGGCGACTACGTCCGCGCCCTCGAGCAGCAGGCGATGTCCGAGGTCATCAGCAAGGTGCTCTACCCCGAGGATCACCACATGGAGGGCAAAAGCCTGCGGCTGCGCCAGCAGTATTTCCTCGTTTCCGCCTCGATCCAGGATATTTTAAACCGCCATCTGCGGCATTATCACACCCTCGAAAACCTGCCCGACAAGGTCGCCGTCCACATCAACGACACCCACCCCGCGCTGGCGATCCCCGAGCTTATGCGCTTTCTGCTCGACATCTGCGGCTACGGCTGGGACGAGGCGTGGGATCTCGTCACCCGCACGGTGGCGTACACGAACCACACCGTCATGTCCGAGGCGCTCGAATGCTGGCAGACCGACCTCTTCCGCGACCGCCTGCCCCGCATTTACGGCATCGTCTGCGAGATCGACCGCCGGTTCCGCGCGCAGGTTTGGGAGCAGACGCACGACGCGGCCTACGTCGAGCGCACCGCCGTGATTCAGGGCGGCGTTGTCCGCATGGCGAACCTCTGCGTCGCCGCCTGCCACAGCGTCAACGGCGTTTCACGCCTGCACAGCAACATCTTGAAGGACGCGCTGTTCCACGATTATTACAAGCTGATGCCCGAAAAGTTCACCAACGTCACGAACGGCATCGCCCACCGCCGCTGGCTCTGCCAGGCCAACCCGGCGCTGACCGACCTGCTGTGCGAGCTCATCGGGGACGGCTTTGTGCGCGACGCGTCGCAGCTGCAAAAGCTGCGCGAATTTGAGAACGACGCCGGCGTGCTCGACCGCCTCGCCGCCGTCAAGCGGCAGAACAAGGCGCGGCTGTCGGACTATCTTGCCCGGCAGTGCGGCCTGCGCGTCGACCCCGATTCGCTCTTCGACGTGCAGATCAAGCGGCTGCACGAATACAAGCGCCAGCATCTCAACGCGCTGCACATCATTTCGGACTACCTCTATTTGAAGGAAAACCCCAACGCCGATTTCGCGCCCAGGACCTACCTCTTCGGCGCCAAGGCCGCGCCGGGCTACCTGCTCGCGAAGAAGATCATTCAGATGATCGCCCTGCTCGGCAGGCAGATCGACGCCGACGCCGCCCTGCGCGACAAGCTGCGGGTCTGCTTCCTCGAGGATTACCGGGTGACGCTCGCCGAGCTCATGGTGCCGGCGGCGGATTTGAGCGAGCAGATCTCGCTCGCCTCGACCGAAGCGAGCGGCACCGGCAACATGAAGCTCATGATGAACGGCGCCGTCACGATCGGAACCGAGGACGGCGCCAACGTCGAAATTCACGAGGC
>CANQSG010000187.1 GCA_947626485.1 uncultured Clostridia bacterium
GTCAATAAAAACCTGGATATTGCGGCGTTTATCATGTTTTCCGATGTGGAGCTCACAGTCGCCTGCGCAACCGAGCTGATCAGGAAATGCCCGCCCTGCGACGTGATCGTCACGGCGGAGTCCAAGGGAATCCCGCTCGCCTATGAGATGGCGCGGCAGCTCGGCGCGGCAAAGTGGCTGCTGGCCCGCAAAGGCGCGAAGCTCTACATGCGCGACCCGCTTTCGGTCAAGGTGCGCTCCATCACGACCGACCGCGAGCAGCGGCTTTACCTCGGCAGCGACGAGGTGAACTGCATTCGCGGCAAGCGCGTTTTGATCGTCGACGACGTCGTCAGCACGGGCGAATCGCTCGAGGCGGTGCGCCGGCTGGTGCAGGAGGCGGGCGGCGATGCGGTCGGCGCCTGCGCCATTTTGGCGGAGGGCGACGCGACGAAGCGGACGGATATCTTCTTCCTCGAGCCGCTGCCGCTCTTTGTAAAAGACAAAGCGTAACGGACGCCGGAACAGACGGCGCCCCTGCCCGAAACGCTGCGGGGCGTCGGAACGACTGGCGCCCCGTTTTTCGTCGGCGCGCCCGACGACTGTTTCGGAGGTGCGTGTGTGAAACGGCCAGCGGCGCCCTGCGCCTGCCTTCTGCTCGTTCTCTCCTTCCTCGCGGTTTACGCCGGGCGGGTCATCTTTTTCCTGTCGGCCGCGGCAGCGCTGATTTTCTGCGGCGTCCGGCTGCTCCGGCTCCGGCTGCGGCGGCGGGGCGGCGTTTCTTCCGCGCTCTGCCTGCTGCTGGCGGTGACGGTTTACGCCCTGCACGCCGGGTTTCGGCTTTGGCGGCTGGACGCCTTTGTCTACCCCGCCGCGGGCGCGTCGGCCTACGCCGTCGCCCAGGTGACGGAGGAGCCCGCGCAGGCCGGGGATTTTACGGTTTACGAGGTGCGCACGCTGCGCGTCGCCCGGGGAAATTTTCCGCAGAGCTTGCGCATGGAGTGGCTCTGCGCCGAGCCGAACGGCGCCGAACCGGGCGATATTTTATGCGGCAAAATTCAGTTTGCAAGCGAGAAAAGCGACCCCTATCAGCCCTCGCTGCTCGCCGACGGCTTTGCTGCGAGCGCTTTTCTGTCCGAAGCTGCGGTCTTCGCCCCGGCGCATAAATCCCTCATCTGCGCCGTCGCCGCCCTGCGCTCTTCCATCCGCAAGACGGTGTTTCGCGCCGTCCCCGCCGAGCGCGGCGCCGTGCTGCTCGCCCTGCTCATCGGCGACCGGCGGTTTCTCTCCGCAGACAGCAGCGCGGTCATTCGGGCGGCGGGCGTCAGCCACATCATGGTCGTCTCGGGGCTGCACCTCGCGATTTTAAGCGGCGCGGTCTCGAAGGTCGCGCGGCGGCTGCGGGCGTCGCGCCGGGTCGAAAGCGTGTTGCAGCTCGGGCTTGTCTTCCTTTTGATGGCGATCTGCGGGTTTACGATGTCGATTCGGCGTGCGGGATTGACCTATCTGATTCTGCACGTCGGCCGCCTGCTGCACCGCAAGCCCGACGGCGGCAATTCTTTGGCCGCCGCCGTCGTTTTGATTTTGCTGCACGCGCCCTTTGCGGTCGGCAGCGTCTCGTTTTTGCTCTCGGTCGCGGCGACCTTCGGCATTCTGGTGCTCGCGCCGCGCTGGATTCGATATTTCGACGCCCGCCTGCCCGCGTCCGGATGGCGGCGGCGGATTTTGTCGGGCGTCGTCTCGCTTGTCTGCGTCACGCTGTCGGCGACGCTTTGCACCCTGCCGATCTGCATTTTCTATTTCGGCGCCGTCTCGCTCGTCGCCGTGTTCACGAATCTGCTCCTCGCGCACGCGGTCTCTGCCGCGCTGCTGCTCGTCTCGGCGGCGCTGCTCCTCTCTCCCCTGCCGCCCCTCTCGGCTCTGCTGTTCGCGGGCGCCGACCTCGTCTGTCGCTATCTGCTCGCGGTGATCGCCTTTTTCGGCGGTCTGCCCTTCGCCCAAATTTCCGTGCCGCGCGCCGCCCTGCTTTTCCTGCTCCCGGCGGCGGGCGCCGCACTCTGTTTTTACCTGCGCCGAAACCGTTCGCGGCGCAAAAAAGGAGACTGAACCTTATGGCTTTTCTTCCCGAAACGGCGCTCCGGCGGGAGCTCGAGGGCGGCCGGCTCGCGCCGGTCTATCTGCTCTTCGGCAACGACGCGTACTTAAAAAAGAACTGGCTGCAACAAATCATTCGCCGCGCCGTCCCGCAGACCGACTGCTTCAATTTTCAGCGCTTTGGCGCCGACTGCGACTTGCAGGAGGTCTACGACGCGGTGCAGCAGCTGCCGCTGCTCGCCGACCGAAAATGCGTCGTCCTGTCCGATTACGACTATGAAAAGGCCGACAAGACCGATTTCGCGCGACTGACGACGCTGCTGGAGGAGGCCGTGCCGTCGACCGTGCTCGTGCTCGTCTTCGACTGGGTCGACCCCGACCTCAAACGCACCTCCGACCGCACGAAAAAGCTGATCGCCGCCGCCGAAAAAGGGGGCGGCAGGGCGGTCTGCCTGAACCACCGGCAGACGCCGGAGCTCGTCCGCATGCTGTGCGACGGGGCGGCGCGCCGGGACTGCAAGCTCGACAGCGCGACGGCGCGTTATCTGATCGAAACGGTCTCCGACGACCTCAACCTGCTGAAAAGCGAGCTCGAAAAGCTGACCGCCTACTGCGTCGGCGGCGTCATCACGCGGCAGGACGTCGACCGCGTCTGCATCAAGACGGTCGAGCGGTCGGTTTACGATATTTCGCGGGCGCTGCTGACCGGGCGGCTTGCCGACGCCCTCGCGCAGCTCGACGATCTCTTTTCCCTGCGGGTCGAGCCGATCCTCATTTTAAGCGCGCTGTCCTCCGCCTATGTCGAAATTTACAAGG
>CANQSG010000188.1 GCA_947626485.1 uncultured Clostridia bacterium
TGGCGGCGCGGCTGTGTGGTATTTCAAATTTCGTAAACCGAAAGCACAGGTCAAGGGCGTCGTTTGCCTCGATCGCCCGGGCGGGCAGCCCCTGCTCGAGCCAGTCGGTCAGGCGGCGCAGGAAGTCGACCTCGACCTGCATGGCCTTGTCGCCCTTGAGTGCCTTCGACGCGCGGTCGAGCCGTCGCCCGACGAGCTCGAGGTCGGACAGGATGAGCTCGAGGTTGATGGTCTCGATGTCGCGGGCGGGGTCGACCGAGCCCTCGACGTGGATGATGTCGTCGTTTTCAAAACAGCGCACGACGTGGACGATGGCGTCGACCTCGCGGATGTGGGCGAGGAATTTGTTCCCGAGCCCCTCGCCCTTCGAAGCGCCCTTCACCAGCCCGGCGATGTCGACAAATTCGATGACGGCGGGGGTGAATTTCTGCGGGTGGTAAAGCTCCGCCAGCGCGTCGAGCCGCGGGTCGGGAACCGAAACCATCCCGACGTTGGGCTCGATGGTGCAGAAGGGGTAATTTGCCGACTGCGCCCCCGCGTCGGTAATCGCGTTAAAAAGCGTCGATTTCCCGACGTTCGGCAGTCCGACGATTCCAAGTTTCATATCCTTTGTTCTCCTTACTAAAATCCGTGTTGTTCCAAAGCGCCGTTGCGGCTTTTTCAGTATACCACATCGCCGCCCTTTTTTCAATACGATTCGCCCGCATTTCCGACGATCGCCGCGTTTTTTCGGGTTTTGAGAAAAGAAGAAAAAATTTTTTGAAAAACAGATTGACATCGTGTCAGAACCGTGCTATACTGAAGGCGCTGACACGGTGTCAGTTTATGTTCAAGCCGAAAGAAAGGGAATTTTGCCTATGCCGAAGGGATCGCCGGAGCTGACGCGGGCGCGCAGGGAGGAAATCATCAACGCCTGCGAGGCGCTCTATCAGACCAAGAGCTTCAAGGAGATCACGTTAAAGGACGTCGCGTCCGCCACCAGCTTCACCCGCACCTCGATCTACAACTATTTTCAGACGAAAGAGGAGATTTTCCTCGCGCTGCTGCAGCGGGAATACGAGCTGTGGATCGCGGACTTAGAGCGGATCATGGCGCAATACGCGACGCTGACAAAGGACGGCTTTGCCGACAAGCTGGCGCATTCCCTCGAGCAGCGCGCGCAGCTGCTCAAAATCCTGTCGATGAATCATTACGACCTCGAGAGCAGCAGCCGCCCCGAACGCCTCGCCGAATTCAAGGTCGCCTACGGCAACGCCTTAAAAACGGTGCTGCGCTGTCTCGAGCAGTATTTTCCGGAGATGCCGATCGCCGAAAGGCAGCGCTTCCTCTACACCTTTTTCCCCTTCCTCTTCGGCATTTATCCCTACACCTTCGTGACCGAAAAGCAGCGGGCGGCGATGGAGCAAGCCGGCGTCAATTACGTCTTTCTGTCGATCTACGAGATCACCTACAACTGCGCAAGAATGCTGCTGGGAGACTGAAAATGAAGAAAATTTCGATTTTGCTGACAGCACTTTTCCTGCTCGTCTGCGCCTCGGCGTGCGCTGCGGGCGTTCGGCCGTCGGAATCGCAAGCGCTGCAAACGGGCAGGCAGGAAAGCGTCGATTCTCCCGTCGGGTCGCCCGCCGAAATCGAATCGACGATGACCGAAAAAAAGGAGGAAACGGCAATGAAGCTGCATGTTCAAATCGGGGACAGGAGCTTTGCGGCGACCTTGGAGGACAACGCCGCCGTGCGCGAATGGATCGAGATGATGCAAAAAGCGCCGGTAACGATTGAGATGCGCGATTATTCCGGCTTTGAAAAGGTTGGCGCTCTCGGAAAAAGCCTTTCCGCAGACGACCGGCAGACCACGACCGCCCCCGGCGACATCGTTTTATATAACGGAAATCAGATCGTGATGTTTTACGGCTCTAATTCATGGAGCTATACAAGGCTCGGCCACATCGACGACCTGACCGGCTGGACGGACGCGCTCGGCAACAACAATATCACGGCGGTATTTACCGTTGCGGAATCTTAAAAAACGTCAGGAGGAATTTATCATGGAAAAGATCACGCAAACCGCAGGCAGGGCGCAGCTCGGCGACTTCGCGCCGGATTTCGCCCACTTCAACGATGACGTCCTCTTCGGGGAGAACTGGAACAATCCCGACATCGACCTGAAAACCCGCTGTATCCTCACCGTCGTGGCGCTCATGTCGTCCGGCGTCACCGATTCGTCGCTGACCTATCACCTCGAAAACGCCAAAGCGCACGGCGTGGCGAGGGCGGAGATCGCCGCCATTGTCACCCACGTCGGCTTTTACGTCGGCTGGCCGAAGGCGTGGGCGGTGTTCCGGCTGGCGAAGGACGTCTGGAACGAGCAGGAACCCGCGCTGACCGAAAAAGACCGCTATCAAAACACGATTTTCTTCCCCATCGGCGCGCCCAACGACGGCTTTAAGCAGTATTTTTCCGGCCAAAGCTACCTCGCGCCGGTGTCAAAGGAGCAGGTCGGCGTCTTCAACGTGACCTTCGAGCCGGGCTGCCGCAACAACTGGCACATTCACCACGCTGACAAAGGCGGCGGGCAGATTTTGATTTGCGTCGGCGGGCGCGGGTACTATCAGGCGTGGGGCAAAGAAGCCGTGCAGATGACCCCCGGCGACTGCGTGAACATCCCCGCCGGCGTCAAGCACTGGCACGGCGCCGCCCCGGACAGCTGGTTTAGCCACCTCGCGATCGAAGTCCCCGGCGAGAACGGTTCGAACGAGTGGCTGGAACCGGTGGATGACCAACAATATGAGGGCTTGAAATAAAAATGAAAAAGTCAGTTGCGATTTTCCTTGCGCTTGTTATGGCGTTTGCCCTTGCCGCCTGCGCGGGCAACACCG
>CANQSG010000189.1 GCA_947626485.1 uncultured Clostridia bacterium
CGCCCCTCGAACCAGTCCGCCAGATAATATCCGACCGCCTCGGGCGAACGCAGCAGCCCCATCCGGCTCTGGCGGTCGAGCTGATAGGCGCGGGCGGCGGGCAGAATGGATTTCAGCAGGCCGGCGATCGTCCGGTCGACCCCCTCGACCTCCAGCAGGGCGTCGAAGGAGGCGTCGAGCGCGCCGGAATAGGAATCGAAGCGGCGCAGAAGCGCGTGCGCGAGGGCGTTGGCGTCGTCGGCGGGGAGCAGATGGGACAGGAGCGCCTCGAGGGTCTGGTGCGGCGGCATGGTGCAGGGGAAATCCTCCTGCTGCCATTTTTGCCGGGCGCTCTGCCCGTCGGATTCCTGCTGTGCCACGAGACTTCACCTGCCCTGTTCCGCCGCGCGAGGCGCCGACGGCAATTTGAAACAACATTTCCCGCCGCAAATCGGCGGGCAGAAAGGAACCGCGTGATGCAAACCTTCGTCATCGGACCCAACGACGCGGGGCAGCGGCTGGATCGCTTTTTGACAAAAGCGGCGCCGCGGCTGCCGCAATCGCTGCTCTACAAAGCCATCCGCCAAAAGCAGATCAAGGTCGACGGCCGCCGCGCCGAGATCGGCATGCGGCTGGCGCAGGGCAGCGTCGTCACCCTTTATCTAAAAGATGAATTTTTCGAGCCGGTCGCGAAAACCTACGATTTTCTCAGCGCGCCGCCGCTGCTCGATATCGTTTACGAGGACGAGCACCTGCTGCTGGTCGACAAGAAGCAGGGGCTGCTGGTGCACCCCGACGACCGCGAGTACCGCGACACTCTCATCGGCAGGATTCAGCATTATCTCTACAAAAAAGGGGAATACGACCCCGCCGCCGAGCACGCCTTTCGCCCGGCGCTGGCGAACCGGATCGACCGCAACACCGGCGGCATCGTCCTCGCCGCGAAGGACGCCGAAACGCTGCGCATCCTCTGCGAGAAGATCCGCAGCCGGGAGATCGAAAAATGGTATCTCGCCGTCGTGCACGGCGTGCCGAAGGTGCGGGAAGCGACGCTCGCGGGCTTCCTTGAAAAGGACGCCGAGAAAAATCAGGTCTTTCTGACGCCCGGCCGCACCGAAACGTCGCGCACCATCCGGACGCATTACCGGGTGCTGGCGAGCAAAAACGGCCTTTCGCTGCTCGAGGTCGAGCTGCTGACGGGGCGCACGCACCAAATTCGCGCCCACCTCGCCTCGATCGGCCACCCGCTGCTGGGCGACGGCAAATACGGTCGGCTGAAGGCCGACAAGGCCATGGGCTTCCGGCACCAGGCGCTTTACGCCTGCCGCCTGCGCTTTTCGTTCCAAAGCGACGCGGGTCTGCTCTCGTATTTGAACGGCAAAACCTTTACGGTGCCGTCGGTCTGGTTCGCCGAACAGCTTTTCGGGTACACCCTGCCCGCGGCGGACGCGGAAAGTTTAGAGCTTTAGCTCGACGGTGTGGCGAGTCTGCTCGTAGGGGTGATAGGCGACGCCCGCCGCCTCGAACATCCGCTTGGACGCGCGGCCGCTCTCGCTGTCGGCGTATTTGTCGGACAGGAAGATGACCGACCGAATGCCCGCCTGAATGATGGCCTTGGCGCACTCGTTGCAGGGGAACAGCGTCGTATAGATGCGGGCGCCGGCGAGGCTGCCGCCGCTGTAATTCAAAATGGCGTTGAGCTCGGCGTGGCAGACGAACATATACTTCGTATCGAGGGCGGCGCCGTCCCGCGCCCAGGGGAATTCGTCGTCGCTGCAATAGCGCGGCATGCCGTTGTAGCCGACCGAGAGGATCTTGTTCTCGTCGCTGACGATGCAGGCGCCGACCTGCGTCGACGGATCCTTGCTGCGCTGGGAGGACAGCAGGGCGATCCCCATAAAATATTCGTCCCAGCTCAGGTATTCTTCCCGTTTCATCCGGATGGCTCCTTTCCGTTCGCGAGGGGTTCCTTTTTCTTTATTGTACGACGAAACGCGCGGTTTTTCAAGAATCTTTTTGCGCGTCGAGCAGAGACAGTAATTCCTGCGGCCGGTCGATCAGGACCGCCGCGCCGGCGCTTCGCAGCTCGTCCGCCGGGCGGTAGCCCCACGTCACGCCGACCGCCGTCGTCCCGCTGTTGCGGGCGGTCTGCATATCGACGTCGGAATCCCCGACGAACAGGCATTCCTCCGGCGACACGCCGAGGTCGGCGAGCGCCAGCCGCGCCGTCGTGGGGTCGGGCTTCGCGGGATGATCCGCCCCCTGCGCGCAGATCACGTCAAAGCAGTTTTCGCCGTAAAGCCGGTCGAGCACCGTCTTCGCCATCTGCTCGGCCTTGTTGGTGACAACGCCGAGGGCGACGCCCCGCGCCCGCAGCGCCGCGAGCGTTTCGGGCATGCCGTCGAAGACGGTCGTATGATCGACGGGGTGGGCGCTGTAATAGGCGAGATACGGTGCCCGCAGCGCCGCGACCTGTTCCGCCGTCGCCGGCTGCGGCAGCGCCCGCTCGAGCATTTTGTCGGTGCCGTTGCCGATATAGCGCGGAAAGGCCGCGGCGGGTCGAATCGGGTAGCCCTGCGCGGCGAGCGCGGAATTGACGGCGGCGACGAGATCGCCCAGCGTATCCGCCAGCGTCCCGTCGAGGTCAAATAAAATCGCACGGATCAAATCGGTTTCCTCCTCGCTGTATTGCCTACTCAGTATACCACGCCGCACCGCGTTCGGCAAGGGGAAAACCGCATTTTTCGCGCGCTTCTCCGCCGGATTTTTCCCGGATTTCTCCCGCCGGGTTAATTGTAAAATGAAATAGGACATATAGAAAGAGCCATAGCAGACGTGGTATAATTGAAGTCACCACAACAAAC
>CANQSG010000190.1 GCA_947626485.1 uncultured Clostridia bacterium
GGTCGTCAGGGGTGTGACCTGCGGGCAGATCACACCCCTGTCGACCCTCGATTTCCTGCTGGGCAGCTTCGATTCCGACATCGTCGTGCTCGATTACCGGGTGCGGGGCTTCACCCGCGACCTGCGGGGCAACAAGCTCTTTCTCGACCACCGCATTTCCTCGATCCAGGACTACATCGACCGGGCGACGCTCGAAAAATACGACGCGATCGACGTCAACGTCTATCAATCCAACCTGTTTCACACCCGCCTGCTCATCAAGGACATCGTCCTGCAAAATTATCTCTTCAACGCCGACGTTTACGAAATTCCGCCCAAGACCCGGCTGGACATCACCGACGCGCTGCGCCGCGAGATGATCGAAATTTTCAGCGGGTCGAACGTCTACGACGGGGGGGACAGACCGTGATGCGGCAGGCCGACGCGCCGCTCTACGAGGCGCTCGAAGCGCTGCGGCAGAACCGGACGGTGCCCTTCGACGTGCCGGGGCACAAGCGCGGCAAAGGCAACCCGGCGCTGACCGAATTTTTGGGGGAGCGCTGCGTCAGCGTCGACGTCAACTCGATGAAATCGCTCGACAACCTCTGCCACCCGACCGGCGTGATTCGCGACGCCGAGCAGCTCGCCGCCGAGGCCTTCGGCGCGGCGCACGCCTTTTTCATGGTCGGCGGCACGACCTCGAGCGTGCAGGCCATGCTGCTCTCCACCCTCAAACGCGACGACGAGATCATTCTGCCGCGCAACGTCCACCAGAGCGTCATCAACGCGCTGGTGCTCTGCGGCGCCGTCCCGGTCTACGTCAACCCGCAGACCGACGCGCATCTCGGCATTTCGCTCGGCATGTCGGTCGCCGACGTCCGGCGGACCATCGACGCCCACCCGACGGCGAAGGCGGTGCTGCTCAACAACCCGACCTATTACGGCGTCTGCTCCGACCTGCGCGCCGTCACCGAGGCGGCGCACGCGCGGGGCATGCGGGTGCTCGTCGACGAGGCGCACGGCACACATTTTTATTTCGGCAAAGAAATGCCGCTGACCGCGATGGCGGCGGGGGCGGATTTTGCCAGCGTCAGCATGCACAAGTCGGGCGGGTCGCTGACCCAGAGCTCGATTCTGCTCTGCGGGCCGCGCTGCAACCCCGACCGCGTGCGGCAGGTCATCAACCTGACCCAGACGACCAGCGGCTCGTACCTGCTGCTTTCGAGCCTCGATATCTCCCGCCGCAACCTCGCGCTGCACGGGACGGAAATTTTCGAAAAGGTCAAGCGCTACGCCGCCTATGCCCGCGCCGAGATCAACGCCATCGGGGACTATTACGCCTTCGGCGCCGAGCGCATCGACGGCGACGCCGTTTTCGATTTCGACCCGACCAAGCTTTCGATCCACACCCGCGACCTCGGGCTGGCGGGCATCGAGGTCTACGACCTGCTGCGGGACGAGTACGACATCCAGATCGAATTCGGCGACCTCAACAACATTCTCGCCTATCTTTCGGTCGGGGACAAAACCAAGAACATCGAACGGCTCATCAGCGCGCTGGGCGAAATTCGGCGGCTCTACCGCCGCGACCGCGCCGACCTGCCGCAAAGCGAGTACATCGACCCGACGGTCGTGCTCACGCCCCAGCAGGCCTTTTACGCCGATCGCGAAAGCCGCCCGCTCGAAAGCTGCGCCGGGGAGGTCTGCTGTGAATTCGTCATGTGCTACCCGCCGGGCATTCCGATCCTCGCGCCGGGCGAGCGCATCACGCCGCAGATCATCGACTATATCCGCTACGCCCGCGAAAAGGGCTGTCTGCTGACGGGGCCGGAGTGCATGGACGCAAGCCGGCTGAACGTCTGGAAAGGAGCGCGCTGACATGGACGACCTCTGGTACAGCGAATACCACACCGAACACGTCCGCTTTTCCCTGCGGGTCAAGGCGCAGCTCTACGCCGCGCAGAGCGATTATCAGCACATCGCCGTCTATGATTCGCCCGAATTCGGCCGGTTTCTGACGCTCGACGGCGTGATGATGCTGACCGAGCGGGACGAATTCATCTATCACGAGATGATGGTACACGTCCCGATGGCCGCCAATCCGAACATCCGCGACGTGCTCGTCATCGGCGCGGGGGACGGCGGCGTGCTGCGGGAGCTTGCGAAATACAAAACCGTCCGGCACGTCGACCTCGTCGAGATCGACGCGCAGGTCATCGAAGTCTGCCGGAAATTTCTGCCGGGGACGGCCTGCGGCTTCGACGACCCGCGCGTGCAGGTACACGTCGCCGACGGGCTGAAATTCATCCGCCACTGCGAGCGGAAATACGACCTTATCCTCGTCGATTCCACCGACCCCACGGGGCCGGGCGAGGTGCTGTTTACGAAGGAATTTTACGGCAACTGCCGCGCCGTTTTGAACCCGGACGGCATTCTGGTGAATCAGCACGAAAGCCCCTTTTACGCCGCCGACGCGCAGGCGATGATGCGGGCGCACCGGCGCATTTCCCTCTCCTTCCCCCTCTGCCGAATTTATCAGGCGCACATCCCGACCTACCCTTCCGGGCACTGGCTCTTCGGCTTCGCGTCCGAGACCGTCCACCCCACCGCGCGGCTCGACGAGGCGTCGTGGAACGCACTGAAAATTCCGACCCGCTATTACACCACCCATCTGCACCGGGGCGCCTTCTGCCTGCCCCGCTACGTCGAGGAGATGCTGGAACAAAATGAAACCTGAACTGCCGACCTTTCTCGCCTGCGACGCGCCCTATGAAGCCGCCGACGCCGTCCTGCTCGGCGTTCCCTTCGACGGGACGACGACCTTCCGGCCGGGCGCCCGCTTCGGC
>CANQSG010000191.1 GCA_947626485.1 uncultured Clostridia bacterium
ACACCGCGTCCATCGCGCGGGCGGAGAGCGCCTTGCATTCGGCGTCCTCCCCGTCCACGATGCGGAAGCGCGGGTCGGCCTGGAGCATCCGGATCAAGCGGAGGTTGGTCTCGTAAAAGACCTCCATATCCTCCGGCGCGACGCGCTCGGGCGACTTCCACTGCTCGCGCGGCGTGTTTTCGTTCATGTAGTTGACGGCGTCCCAGTGCACCTTGTACATGCTCATGTGGGGGTGGTGGGCGAAGATGTAGACGTCCTTCGTCGCGGCGATCTCGTCGAGCAGGGCGTGCAGCTCCTCGTCGGTGAAGCGGGGGCGATCCGGGCGGGGGATAAAGTGCCCCTCGGTGTAATAATCGTAATTCAGCGAGTGCATGTTGCAGAAGGTGACCGGGCGGCCGTGCTCCTTGTCGATGAGCATATCGCCGTCATAGACCGTGACGCCGAGCTCGGCGTAGCCGTAATGGCCGACGTAGGAAACGTTGTTGCCGGGCGGGCAGAAGGCGAAGACCTTTTCAATGCCGAAGGTCTCGCGCAGGATCTGCAGGCATTCCTTCTCCTGCTCCAAAAGAAGCGCCTTGGCCTTCTCGAAATCCTCGATGTCGGTGTACTGGTTGATGGTCGGATGATAGGAGTGGGAGAGGGAGTGGGAGTCGATCTCGTGGTATTTGAGCGCCTCGATGACGTCGGGGCGGTTCCACTCGCCGCGCAGCGCTTCCGCCACCCAGCCGACGACGTTGAAGCAGCCGCGCACGTTCTCGGAACGCAGCAGGTTCGCCATGCGGAGAATGGCGTCGGCGCCGTCGCGGTCGACAAAATCTTCGGTGTCAAAGCTGAAAATTACATCGGTCATGTTCGTTTCCTCCTGTCAGGGTCAAAAATTTTTTCCGTTACAGCGGACAAAGTGCGCCGCTTTGCCGTTGCCCCCGCATTGTACAGCTTTTCCGCCGGTTTTGCAATCCCCCTTCTCGTGCGATTTTTTCGCACGGTTTTTGCCCTTTTCGCCGCCGTTTTGCGGGAAATGCCCGCCCCGGCGTTTTTTTTGCTTGACATCTTTTTCAAACCGTTGTTTAATAGGGGGAGGAAAGGAAAAGACCCGCCGCGAAAAAGCGGGCGGACAGGCCGAAAGGAAGGTTTTTATGAATTACGAAAAAGAGATCGAAGCCATTTTCGAACGGGACGATTACCCTGCCGAGGCGCGCGCCTCGCTGCTGCGCGACTACCGCGCCATCTGCGCCGACGAAGCGGCGTCGGCGGGGTTTCACGCGCCGATCCGGCTGTATGAGGCAGATCAGCTCAGCGGCTTTGAATCGGGGCTCAACCGCGCGTCGGATGCGGCGGCGACGGTCGGCGTCGAAAAATACGCCGCCCATCTGCTCGCGCTGCTCTGCATGACGCCCCATTTAAAGGCGCTTTATAAGGCGCGCAATTTCCCCGACGAGATGTTTCGCGTGACGGCGCTCGACGCGAAGTGGAAAATGGCGGAATGTCAGGAGCTCACCGGCATTTGGGGCACGAAGGACGGCGGCTGGGAGGGTCGGTTTTTCGAGCTGACCCGCTTCGGCATCGGCCGGCTGCAATTCGAACCCGGCTTCGCCCCGCTCGACGTCGAGACGATGCCCGCCCCGGTGCGCAGCGGCGACGTCGCGATCTGGGTGCACATCCCCTCGGGCGGGAAATTGGACGAGGCATCCTGCCTCGCATCCTTCCGGCAGGCGGAGACCTTCTTCCGCCCCCTCTTCGGCGACGCGCCGGTGCTCTTTGTCTGCGGCTCGTGGCTGCTCTATCCGGAGCACGATAAGATCCTGCCCGCACACAGCAACATCCGCCGGTTTATGCATTTCTTCAAAATCGTCAAATCCGAGACGACCTCGGACTATTATCTCTGGCGCATCTTCCACCGCGCCGACTGCTCCGACTACGCGAACCTGCCGCGCGAGACCGGCCTGCAGCGCGCTTACGCTGACCTGCTGACGAACGGCGGCTCCTGCGGCGGCGGCACCGGCTATCTCGAAATGAAAAACGGCGTCATTCTCCGCTGACGCGCAAAGGCCGCAGACGACTCGCCGACCTCCTTTCGCCCTCGCTTTGCGGGGGCGTTTTTTTGCCGCATAAAGGGCGGGGCGTTCGCATAGGGATAAAACAGAACCATTGCCGAACGAAAAAAGGGGAGAAGTGCAGGATGGAATTTCATGTGCAAAAACAGGGTGTCAGCCGGTATGAATGCGTGTCGGAGCAGACGGTCGAGCAGCCCGTCGACGTCGAGCTGCCGCTGCCCGAGGCCTGCGCCGACGTCGCGCGGGTGCTGCGCTGCAAGGCGACGCCGCGCGTCACGACCAAGGAGCTGCGCGGCAGGACGCTGACGCTCGAGGGGACGATCACGGTGCAGGTGCTTTACTGCACGGCGGACGGCGGCCTGTCCGGCTTCTGCGCGCCCGTGCCCTTCAGCCGCAGCATCGAGACCGACATAACGTGCGACGCCGGCGCGGTGGAGGTGCGCGGCGCGTCGGAACCCCTTCACTGCCGCCCGACGGGGGCGCGGCGGCTCGACCTGCACGGCGCGGTGCGGCTGCGCGCGCGGCTATTTTGCCGCCGGAACGCCGAGATCGTCACCGACGCCGCGGGCGGGGAATTGCAGCTGCGGCGGGGCACGGTGGCGGCGACGCTTCCGGTCGGGCTGGCGGAAAAGCATTTGATCGTCGAGGAGGAGCTCGGGATCGGGCAAGGACAGCCGGCGGTCGAGCAGCTGCTGCGCTGCGACGCGACGGCGCGCGCGACCGACTGCCGCACGGTCGGGGGCAAGG
>CANQSG010000192.1 GCA_947626485.1 uncultured Clostridia bacterium
GGTACTGCGCGCCGGTCGCGTGCTTCGGGGTCGAGGCGGTGTGGGCGTTACGCCCCCGCCGGAAACAGTCCTGCTCCGGCTCCGTCAGCAGCGGCGCGATCGCCTCATACGCCGCCTGCTGCGCCGCCGCGTTGACAAACCGGACGCTCAAACGGTGCAGCTCGGACGACGGGCGGTTGACCGCGGCGAGCCGCTCGCGCACTTTTAGGCCATAGACCGCGTCGCCGACGAAGGCGAGCATGCCGGGGCTTAGTAAATTCGCCTGCATAGTCCTCCCCTTTTTTAGGAAACGTAGTCGAAGGCGATGTCGTGCACGCGAACGGTGTCGCCGTCGCGCACGCCCGCCTCCTTGAGGGCGTCGAGAATTCCGCTCGATTCGAGCACACGCTGGAAATATTGCAGCGATTCGTAATCGTCCGGGTCGACCTGTTCGAGGATTTTGAGCAGCCAGGGCGCCCGAACGACGAAGGCGTCGCCCTCGCGGCAAATCGTGAAATCCCGGCCGGTCGGCACCGTCGGCGCGGGGGCGGGTTCGGCTTCATACCGCAGAATCGGCGGCAGCTTTTGTAATTGCGCCGCTACATAATCGATCAGCTCCCGCGTGCCCTCGGCGATGGCAGCCATGATGGGGAAAAAGGCGTAGCCCCGGGCGGTGAAGATGTCGCGCAGCTCCTCGATACGCGCTTCGTCGACGAGGTCGCACTTGTTGCCGACGACGATCATCGGCTGTTCGGCCAGCGCGGGGCGGAAGGCGGCGAGCTCGCGGTTGATGGTCTCGAAATCTTCGAGCGGGTCGCGTCCCTCGCTGCCCGAAACGTCGAGAACATGCAGCAGCAGGCGGCAGCGCTCGACGTGGCGCAGGAAATCGTGGCCGAGCCCGGCGCCGCCGCTCGCGCCCTCGATGAGGCCGGGGATGTCCGCCATGACGAAGGAGCTGCCCTCCCCCATGCGCACGACGCCGAGAACCGGCGTCAGCGTGGTAAAGGGGTAATTCGCGATCTTGGGCTTCGCCTCGCTGACGACCGAGATGAGGGTCGACTTGCCGACGTTGGGAAAGCCGACCAGCCCGACGTCGGCGAGGAGTTTTAATTCCAGCGTGACCTCGTAATGCTCGCCCGGCATGCCGCTTTTGGCGAAGCGGGGCACCTGCCGGGTCGCGGTCGCGAAGTGGGTGTTGCCCCAGCCGCCCTTGCCGCCTTTTGCGACGACGACGGGACAGTCGTCCGACACGTCGGCGAGGATCCGGCCGTCGGCGGCGTCCCGCACGAGGGTGCCGCGCGGCACCCGAATGACGAGGGGCGGCGCGCTCTTGCCGCTGCAGCGGGCGCCGCGGCCGTTTTCGCCGTTTTGGGCGGTGTATTTGCGGCGATAGCGGAAATCCGCCAGCGTCGAAAGGTGGTCGTCGGCCTGCAGGACGATGTCGCCGCCCTTGCCGCCGTCACCGCCATCCGGCCCGCCCGCGGCGATATATTTTTCGCGGTGGAACGAGACGGCGCCGTTGCCGCCGTCCCCGGCTTTGAGGGTGATTTTCGCGTAATCTACAAACATTTCGGTTGCTCCCGTCGGTGGGCGCCCGAAAGAAGGCGGGCGCGGGGTGAAAAAAGTCCCGGGCTTTCACCCGGGACCCCGTCTGCTTTACTGGTTGACCGCGTAGATGCTGACCTGCTTCCGGTCGCGTCCAACGCGTTCGAATTTGACCTTGCCGTCGATCAGGGCGAAGAGCGTATCGTCCGAACCGCGGCCGACGTTGTTTCCGGGATGGATGTGGGTGCCGCGCTGGCGCACCAGGATATTACCCGCCAGCACAAACTGCCCGTCGGCGCGCTTGACGCCGAGCCGCTTGGACTCGCTGTCGCGTCCGTTCTTGGTGGAACCCATTCCCTTTTTATGCGCAAACAGTTGGATGTTTACCTTTAACATGATTCTGACACCTCCGAAAAGACTTGTAATTGTTTCGAATACTGCGTTTGCAGCTGTTGCAGATGAAGCCGCAGGCCGCGCAGGATCGGCTGCCCTTCCGCGAGGCTTCCGGTCAGGACAAGGCTCAATTCCGCCTCGTCGACCGAAATCTCCGCCGGTGCGCCGACGATCTCCGTCAGGGTGTTGGCGGCGAGGTAGACGGCGGAGGAAACCGCCGCGCAGACCAGTCTGCCCGCATCGTCGGCAGCGGAATCGGTGCTGTGCCCGACGACGCGAAAGCCGGTCAGGCTCCCGTCGCGTTCATAAAACGTTGCCCGCGTCATCTTCGTTTCGCCCGTCAAGCGATCTCGCTGATCTGAACCTTGGTGTAGGGCTGTCTGTGACCCTTGCGGCGGGCGAGCCCTTCCTTCGGCTTATAGGTGAAGACGCGAACCTTCTTCCCCTTGCCGTTCTTGAGCACGACGCCCTTGACGACGGCGTCCTTCACGTAAGGCTTGCCGACCTTCAGCGACGTTTTGTGGAGGGCGACGACCTTGTCAAAGACGACCTCCTCGTCGGGCTGGGCGTTGAGCTTTTCGACGTAAATAATATCGCCGTTTTCGACGCGATACTGTTTGCCGCCGGTCTCGATGATTGCGTACATTGCGTTGGCACCTGCTTTTCTGTTCAGTCTCGCTACCGTCAGGCGCGCCCTTTTTCAGGGCGACTTGAAAAAGCCCGCAGTATGCGGCTGAATTAGTATACCACGCGCGCGCGGGCTTGTCAAGCATTTATTTTGCGAGGGTGCCGTTGTCGTGTAGGATTACAATAGATGTGTTACAGCAAGGGATAAAAAAAGAGGTGACGAATCGAAGAACCTGTGTTACAGTTAA
>CANQSG010000193.1 GCA_947626485.1 uncultured Clostridia bacterium
CAGATCGAGCCGCGGGTGCGGTCGACCGCGCAGAGGACGGCGACGAGCCCGAGCAGCAGCGGCCAGAGGTAGGCGCAGAAGCCGAAAAAGCCGAACAGGAAATTATGTAGCGCCAGCCAGACGTTTTGCCCGCGGATGAGGACGACGCAGAAGAGGAAAACCGCGATGGCAAACAGCAGGATGGCGAGCAGCTGGCGGCGTCCGGAGACGGGCGCGGCGTCCGGCTGCGTCTGCCGCTTTGTCGGCTGTTCTGCTTGCTTTTTCGGCCTTCCTCGTTTTTTGGCTGGCATGGCATTTCCTCCCGGTTGTGGTTTGTCAGGCGGTCGGGTCTTCCCCGGCCGACGATTCTTCGATGATGCGGTAAAGGCAGGCGATCGCGTCGCACAGGCCGCCGAGCTCGTCGATGAGCCCTTCGGCGACCGCCATTTCCCCGTTGAGCACGCTGCCCATGTCCATCACGAGCTCGCCGGTGTTGAGCATGAGCTGCGTAAAACGGTCGGGCGTGATGCGGGAATTGCGGGCGACGAAGCGGGTGATGCGCTCCTGCATCCGCTCAAAATAATGCAGCGTCTGCGGCACACCGAGCACCAGCCCGTTCATGCGGACGGGGTGCACCGTCATGGTGGCGGAGGGGACGATAAAGGAGCGCTGCGACGCGACGGCGAGCGGGACGCCGATCGAATGTCCCCCGCCGAGCACGAGCGAAACGGTCGGCTTGTGCATCCCGGCGACGAGCTCGGCGATGGCAAGCCCGGCTTCGACGTCGCCGCCGACGGTGTTGAGCAGCATGAGCAGCCCCTCGATCTCGGGGTCCTCCTCGACGGCGACGAGCTGCGGGATGACGTGCTCGTACTTCGTGGTCTTGTTCTGCGCGGGCGAGGCGATGTGCCCCTCGATCTCGCCGATGACGGTCAGGCAGTGGATGACGTGCTTGCCCTTGCGGGACGTCACCGACCCCATCTCGCGGATGGGATCGTCACAGACGCAGTCTTTCGGCGCGTCCTCGGCGCAGGGGTTGGTTTCGGTGGTTTCTTCTTGCATGGCGTTGCCTCCCAAAAAACGTAATTTCTTACGCTTAGTATGGGACGCGACGGCGAAATCATGCGCGCAGAACGGATTTTCTGCTAGGATATGTTCATTATACTATTTTTCGCGCGAAAACGCAAGCAGCATTTCTCCGGTCAGTCGGCGCGGCGGGCGGCTTCGATGCGGGAAATGAGCTGCCTGCCGACGCGAACGAAATAGCGCAGGGTATCGGGCAGCAGATCGTCGGGGACGTGCTGCAAGGAGAGGTCGACCTCGAAGGTCAGGTCGCCGCCGTAGCCGCTCGCGGCGATCGCCTTTATCACTTCGTCATACGGAATGCAGCCGAAATAGGGGAGCGTGTGCAGGTCGATGTCCGTTTGCACGTCGTGCACGTGCAGCGCCTGCAAACGGTCAGCGAGCGCGCCGACGAGGGCGGGAAAATCCTCCCCGACGAGGTAGGCGTGTCCGACGTCGACGCAGGCGACGATCCATTCGCTGTCGACCGCGTCGAGATAGCGGACGTATTCCGCCCGGCGCGCGCAGGTGCTGTCGACGATATGGCGCGCCGCGTCGCGCTGCCACAGGTTCTCCATGGCGACACGGATGCCGAAGTCGCGGCAATAGGGCACGAGGGAGGTATAAAACGCGACGTTTTCCTCAAACAGGCGGGCGGGCGCGTCGGGGTCGGCGTTGTAATCGAGGTGGTGGCGCGGGTGGACGACGATGACCTCGGCGCCGACGAGCGACGCGACCTCGATGGCGCGCAGGATCTTTTGGTACATTTTTGCATCCACGACCGCGTCGCCGACGCTCGTCGGGAAGGGCGCGTGCGACTGGTTGCAGACAATGCCGGCGTCCTCGGCGGCGCGGCGAATGCGCGCGGCGCGCTGCCGGTAATCGCCGCCGTTCATCTCGTCGTCGTCGCAGCTCATGCCGAGCAGCGAAAGGTCGAAGGCGTCAAATCCCGCATCCGAAAGCATTCGGACGGTGTTTTCCTGCCCGAGGCGGTGGCAGATCGGGCGGGTCGTCGTCGATAAGCGCATGGAACTTTTTCATCCTCTCAAAATTCGGAAATCTGCCGCGTGCAATCGACAAATTTGCTCTTCCTTTATTATACACCCAAACGTCGAAAAGTCAATCGGACGCAAAGCCGCCCGGCACAGGCGGAATGTCCGTGCCGGGCGGCGTCAGGTGATTTTTGCGAGGGGGTCAACGGGTGCGCTTTTTGCGCAGGAGCAGCGCCGCGCCGCAAAGGCCGAGCGAGACGAGCGCCGTCAGCGCAACATAGGGCAGGGCGCGGCGGGTGACGTCGCCCATCGACGGCTGGGCGCCGTCGGAAGCGGATTCGTTCCCCTCCCCTGCCGCGCTGTCGTCCTCGTCCGTCTCATCAGGGTTGGCGAGCGGGGCGACGGTTTCGGTCTGGACGTAGCCGCAGACGGTGCAGGTGCGGGAGCGCAGGCCGCTGTCGGTCGTCGAGGGGGCGCGGGTCACGGTCCATTCGTCATAGGTGTGGGCGGCGGCGTCGAATTTCTCGCCGCAGTCGCAGAGGTGCCAGTGGTTGAGCGCGTCGTTCGTCCAGGTCGCCGGGACGTTGTGCCCCGTCGCGGGGATGACGAGGTTGTCGCCCGAAATTTCCTCGGACGAATGGGCGTCGGCAAAGAACTTGCCGCAGCGTTCACAGACGAAATAGGCGGGGAACGCTGC
>CANQSG010000194.1 GCA_947626485.1 uncultured Clostridia bacterium
CGCGGTGGCAGTCGCGCGCGAGCGGCTGGCGGGGCTGCCGGCGGAGGTCATCGAGCGCAATTTCAGCGACCTTGCCGCCGTGCTCGACGAGCGCGGCATTCCCGCCGTCGACGGCATTCTGCTCGACCTCGGCGTTTCCTCCTGGCAGCTCGACCGCGCCGAGCGCGGCTTTTCCTATCGGCAGGACGCCCCCCTCGATATGCGCATGCGCAAGCAGGGGACGACGGCTGCCGACCTGATCGCGACGCTCGACCGCGCCGCGTTGGCCGACCTCTTCCGGCGCTATGGGGAGGAACCCTTCGCCGGAAAAATCGCCTCCGCCATCGTCGCCCGGCGGCAGACCCGCCCGATTGAGACGACCGGCGACCTCGCCGCCCTGATCGCGGCAAGCGTGCCGCCCGCCGCCCGCCGGGACGGACATCCCGCCCGCCGCTGCTTTCAGGCGCTGCGCATCGCGGTCAACGGCGAACTCGAGGTGCTCGACCGCGCGCTCGACGACGCCATCGACCGCCTTGCTCCCGGCGGGGTGCTCGCGGTCATCACCTTCCATTCCCTCGAGGATCGCATGGTGAAGCACCGCTTTCTCGAGGCCTGCCGCGGCTGTACCTGCCCGCCCGACCTGCCGGTCTGCGTCTGCGGCAAAAAGCCGCGCGGGTATCTGCCGCAGCGCAAGGGCGTCACACCCGGCGCAGAAGAGCTCGAAGCCAACCCCCGCAGCCGCAGCGCAAAGCTGCGCTGGTTCGTCAAAAACGAAACAAACGACCCCACCGAGACCCGGTGATCGGAAAAGAGGGCAAAAAACGTGGACAATTTAAAATATTACAACGATTCGCTCGCCTACGATTTCGACGCTTTTCTGCCGCGCGAGAAGCGGCAGGAGCGGCCGGACAACATCGTCCGCATGCCCGCGACAGTGCAGCGCGAACGGCAGCGCCGGCAGGCAGCCGCCAAGGCCGTTTCGGTGCGGCTTTCCGCCGTCGTCTGCGTCGGCTTCCTGCTCGCGGGGCTTTGCGGCAACATCCTGCTGCGCGCCCGCATCACCGAGGTTCGCTCCCGCATCACGGCTGCCGACGCCCAGATCGCGACCCTCAAAGGCGAGCTGTCCCGCCTGAACGTCGAGCTCGAACGCACCGTTTCGCTCGAAAATATCGAGGCGGCGGCGCAGGCGCTCGGCATGCGCAAGATGGACAAGTCGCAGGTCGTCTACATCCGCACCCACGATTGCCAGACGGCCGTCACGGGCGACGGACAGGTTCTGACCGCTCAGCAGTAGACGTGCGCCGCCCGCGCCGATTTTGCGCGCATACCCCCGGCGGCGGATTCATAAAATAAAACGAGAGTCAAGCGGGTTTGACTCTCGTTTTCGAGCGTTAAATAGAGCCGAATTTTTCGGGTATTTTCGAAGGAAAGGAGAGGACGCAGATGGCGAAGGGACCGACGAAATCCATGTGGATCCGCATGCTTGTCGTGATGCTGGCGCTCATCGTCGGCACGGTGTCGGTTTCCGCCGTCCGGCTCGTCAAGCTGATGGTGATCGACGGCCCCATGTACCAGTCGAAGGCGTCGCAGCAGCAGCTTTACGACACGGTGCTCAGCGCGCCGCGCGGCGAGATTTACGACGTCAATCACAAGCTGCTCGCCACGAATTCGCCGGTCTGGACGGTCTACATCACGCCCTACGGCATCGCCGAGATCAAGAGCGAGACCGAAAAGCAGGCGGTCAAGACGCTGCTCGCCGATTCTCTCTCCGAAATTTTGCAGATCGACCGCGAGACGATCCTCGCCGACGTCGAAAAGACGACGAGCCACTACGTCATTTTGAAGAAAAAGGTCGACAAGGACGTCGCCGACAAGGTGCGGCAGTTCATCACCGACCACAGCGAGCACAACCTCTCGTCCTACCTCGGGCTGGACGAGGCGACGACCCGCTCTTACCCCAACAATTCACTTGCCTCGACGCTGCTCGGCTTCGTCGGGGACGATAATCAGGGGCTTTCGGGGCTCGAAAGCTATTACGACGCCGAGCTGACCGGCGAGCCCGGCCGCGTCGTCGCCGCGAAAAACGCCCACGGCACCGACATGCCCTTCAGCTACGAAAAGGTCGTCGCCGCGAAAAGCGGCAATTCCCTCGTGCTGACGATCGATTCCTACGTGCAGTACGTCGCCGAGAAATACCTCGACATCGCCGTCAAGGACAACAAGGTCGCCGAACGCGGCGTCGCGCTGGTGATGAACGTCAAGACCGGCGCAGTGCTCGGCATGGCGGTCAAGGGCGACTTCAACCCCAACGACCCCTTCACCCTCAGCGAGGCAGACGCAAAGGAGGTCGAGGCGCTCACAGGCGACGAGCGCACGAAAAAGCTCTCCGACCTGCGCAACCGCCAATGGCGCAACAAGGCCGTCTGCGACCCCTACGAGCCCGGCTCGGTCTTCAAGATCATCACGGCGTCCATCGCGCTCGAGGAAAACCTCATCAACTTCAACAGCAGCTTTTTCTGCTCGGGGCGCATCGTCATCGCCGGGCAGCCCTATAACTGCCACAAGCGCGCCGGTCACGGGGCGCAGGACCTCATGCACGCGATGCAGAACTCCTGCAACCCCGCCTTCATCACGATCGGCCAGCTCATCGGCATCCAGACCTATTCCAAATATTTCGAGGCCTTCGGCCTGACCCGCAAAAGCGGCGTCGACCTGCCGGGCGAAGCGACGCCCTCTTATATCGAGG
>CANQSG010000195.1 GCA_947626485.1 uncultured Clostridia bacterium
TGGCGGCGGGCGACGCCGGGCTGCGGGTGGAGCAGGTCGCGGCGAAGCTCGGCTATGCGGGGCGGGAATTCGTCCTGACCCGCGCGGCGCAATCGGCGCGGCGGCTCGACGCTGGGCGGGTCGAGCGCTCGCTGAACGCCCTGTTGCAGACCGACACGGCGCTGAAAAGCACGTCGGCGGACCCGCGCGTCCTGCTCGAGCAGCTGCTCGTCCGCCTGCGGGCGATCGCCGAAACGGGGAAAGACGTTGCTTAGGCTCGAACAGGCCGTGATCGTCGAGGGGAAGTACGACAAGATCCGGCTGCAAAACGTCCTCGACGCCGTTATTCTGACGACCGACGGCTTTCGCATCTTCCGCGACCGCGAAAAGCTGGCGCTCATCCGCGCTTTTGCGGCGCGCAGCGGCGTCGTCATCCTGACCGACAGCGACGACGCCGGGCTGCTCATCCGCCGGTATCTCACGGGCTGCATCCCCGCCGCGCAGGTGACACAGGTTTATCTGCCGCCCCTGCCCGGCAAGGAACCGAGAAAGACGCGCCCCGGCGCGCAGGGGCTGCTCGGCGTGGAGGGCATTCCCGAAGCCGTCATCGCCGAGGCCTTTGCCCGCGCGGGGTTGACCGGGACGCCCGCCCCGCGCGAGGAACCGCTGACGAAAACCGATTTTTTCCGGCTCGGGCTGACCGGCGCGCCCGACAGCCGGGCGCTGCGGCAAAAGCTGCTGCGGCGGCTCGGCCTGCCCGCCGGGCTTTCGACCAACGGCCTGCTCGAGGCCGCCAACCGGCTGTTTGCCCGGGAAGAATTTTTATCCTGTTTAACGGAGGTGTGCGGCGATGGCGGAAACGAACCGGCAGCGCATGCGGCTGCTGCATTTGATCGACCTGCTGCAAAAGAAGACTGACGAGGAGCACCCCCTTTCCGCCGCCGAGCTCTGCGAGAGCTTGCGCGCGCGGGGCGTTTCGGCGGAGCGCAAGGCGCTTTACGAGGACATCGCGGCGCTGCAGGACTTCGGCTATGACATCATCCAGACCCGCGTCCCCAAGCAGGGGTATTTTCTCGCCTCCCGCGCCTTTGAAACCTCGGAAATATACCTGCTTTGCGACGCGGTGCAGGCCGCCGGCTTTGTCACGCCCAAGAAAACCCGGGAGCTGACCTCGAAGCTCTGCGGCATGCTCTCCGACGCGCAGGCGAACGCCTGGAAGCGGCAGCTCGGGCTGTACAGCCGCTACAAATGCGACAACGAGGAAATTTATTACACCATCGACGTCCTCAACCGCGCGATCGCCGCCCGCCGCAAGGTGCAGCTGCGCTATTGCCGCCGCGAGCTGACCGGTCAGCACAAAATCGGGACGAACGAACGGGAGTGGGAGATCAGCCCCTACGCGCTGACCTGGGTCGAGGATCACTATTACCTCGTCGGCAACCACGCGAAATACGACAATTTGATCCACCTGCGGCTCGATCGGATGCGCAACGTCACGCTGCTCGACGCCCCCGCCCGCCCCTTCTGCGAGGTCAGCGAGTACACCGACTTTTTCGACATCGCCGACTACACCCGCAAAACCTTCCACATGTTCGGCGGCGAGCCCGCCGAGCTGATTCTGCGCTGCAGGGTCGAGCGGCTCGAACAGGTGCTCGACCGCTTTTCCGACGATTTGTTCATCCGCAGCTTCGACGGCTCGTATTTCTGCGTCGCCGTCCGGGCGCTGCTGAGCGAAGGCCTGATCGGCTGGATGCTGCAATTCGGGCCGGACATCGAGGTGCGCTCCCCCGCCCGCCTGCGCGAGCAGCTGCGCTCCCGCGCCGAAGCCCTCGCCGCCCAGTACGCCGCGCCGGTCGAGACGGGCGCCTGTTGAATTTTTCCCGCAAAAAAAAGCCGCCCGGCAGGGCGGTTTTTTTATTGCAGCGCCATGACGCCGTCGGCGATCTCGCGGAAGACGGGGGCGGAGGATTCGGCGCCGGAATCGGCGTTTTCGGCGAGCACAACGACGACGTAGCGCGGGGACTGCGCCGGGAAAAAGCCGCAGAACCAGGCGTGTTCGACCGGCTGTCCGTTCTCGCGCCAGCCGGTCTGCGCCGTCGCGGTTTTGCCGCCCGCGCCGCCCGTCGCCGGTTTGGCGCGGCTGCCGAGCCCCGATTCGACCACGCCGATGAGCTGTTCGCGCAGCGTCGCGGCGGTCTGCTCGGACATCACCCGCGTCGGCGGACAGAGAGGTTGCGCATCGCGCAGCTTGCCGTTTTCGACGGCGCCCTCGATGAGCGTCGGCAGGCGGTAGGTGCCGTCGCCCGCGATCGCCTCGTACAGTGACGCGAGGGCGACGGGAGAGAGCAGCAGATCGCCCTGCCCGATGGCGAAATTCGCGACGGCGGCGGGCTGGCTGCGCAGCGTTTCGAGCGACGTTAAATGCCCGGGCTCGGCGGAAATGCCGTCGGCGAGGGTCAGCCGCTGGCCGAAGGCGAGGGTCGACGCCATGCGGTAGATCGCGTCGGCGCCGACCAGCCCCGCGAGCCGGTAAAAATAGGTGTTGCAGGACTGCGCCATCGCGCCCGCCATATCGAGCAGGCCGTGACCGCTCAGGCGGTGGCAGTTGAAATTCCGCCCGCCGATGCGCGCCGTGCCGGTGCAGGCGTATTGCAGCCGCGCGAAGGTGCCCTGTTCGAGGGCGGCGGCGGCGATGCAGGGCTTGAAGGCGGAGCCGACGT
>CANQSG010000196.1 GCA_947626485.1 uncultured Clostridia bacterium
CGGGCAAGCGCACCGAGCTCGTCACCAACGGCACCCTGCTGACCGGGGAAACGGCGGCGGCGATCGCCGGGGCGGGGGTCGACCGGGTCTGGGTCTCGGTCGACGGGTTTTCCGCGCGCAGCTACGAGGCCGTGCGGCGCGGCGGGGTCTACGACAGCGTGACCGAGCACCTGCGCGCCTTTCGGCGTCTCGCGCCCGACGCCCAGCTCGGTATCACCTTCGTTTTGCAAAAGGAGAACGTCGCGCAGCTCGCCTTTATCAACGACTATGCCGACGCCGTCGGCGCCGACCTGCTGCACCTCAGCCACGTGTTGCCGTCTTCTCCCCTCGCGCCGGAGGACGCGCTGTATGACGGCGATTACCCCGTCGGCGTGATGCACCGCTTCACGCCGGGGCGGCGGGCGCCGGACTATGACCGCTGCCCGTTTATCGCCGACGACGCCTGCTTTGTCCGGTTCGACGGCGCGGTCTGCCCCTGCATGCAGCTGCTGCACAATTCCGACACCTACTTATATAACGAGCGCCGCCGGGTCTACGCCCATTCCTTCGGCAATCTGCTCGCCCAGCCGCTCGGGACAATCTGGGACAGCCCGGCGTATGACGCATTTCGCGCGCGAGTGCGGGATTTCGATTTCCCCTGCTGCACCGTCTGCCTCGGCTGCGAAGACCGGCTCGAAAACCGCACCGACTGCATGGGCAACGAAGCGCCGACCTGCGGCGCCTGCCTCTGGGCGCAGGGTGTGATTCGCTGCCCGTAACAGGACAAAAACACAGGCGGCCTTTTGCGGGTCGCCTGCTTTTTTCAGATATAATTGCGGTGCTTTTTGCGGAATTCCGACGGGGTGAGGTGGTTTTTCTTTTTGAAGGACGACGTGAAGGTCACGATGCTCGAAAAGCCGACCGCCGCGGCGATATCGGCGACCGAATCGTTGGTCGCGATGAGCAGCTGCTCCGCCGTCAGCAGCCGATAGGTCGTCACGTAGCGGTGGAGGGTGACGCCCTTATACTGCCGGAAAATGCGGTTGAGATAATAGGGGTGGTAGCCGATGACGGCGGCGAGCGTTTCGTTGCGCAGGTCGCCGCTGTAATGCGCCTGGATATACGCCACGAGGTCGTCGATCTTCTGGGAAAGCTCCCCGTCCTGCGCCGGGACGTAGAGCCGCCGACTGATGCGGATGATGCAGTCCTTTAACAGACAGGAGGCCTTCGCCTGATAAAAAAGGGACTGCGCCGTGCACTCGCGGATGAGGCGGCGGATGTCGTCGTCGAGGAAGGAGGCGTCCTCGAGCACGACGGGGCGGTTCAGATAGGGGCAGTCCTCGAAGACGACGCCGGCCTCTTGTTTCAGCCGCGCGGCGTCCGCGGCGGTCGGGGCGCGCAGCGGGTCGAAAAAGGCGGCGAGGTCGCTGCGCGCCGTCGTATAGTCGAAATTGACGGCGATCATCTGCGCGTCTCCCCGGCAGGCAAAGGCGTAAACCGTGCCGGGCTGGATCAGAAAAAGGGCGTTCTTGCGCATCGGATAGCACGCGCCGTCGATGCTCATTTCGCCGTCGGCGGCGGTGACGTAAAACAGGCGGCAGTCGGGCGCGGTGAAGCTGTCCTGCCGCGGGGCAAAGACGATCGGAGAGCAAAAACGCACAAAGGGGCAGACGTCGATCAGTTTCACGAGGGCTCCTCCCTTTCCCGCCGCGCCGGGAAGCGCGCGGCCTGTCAGGTTGTTTTTCCTATTATAAAATACCGCGCGGCAAAATGCAAGCAAAACGCGCACTTTTCCGAAAATCCGCCGACGGTTCGGGAAAATTTCGGGGGCGGCGGCGCTTTGTTCGCCGCGCAGACTTTTTGCGAAAAGTTTGTTTTTGAAAGGAACAGGTTTGCATTTGCGATTTTCAAACGCGGCGGCGTCCGTTATAATAGAGACGAAAAAACGAAAAAGCTGAAAGCGGGGTGGTTTTGTGCTTTTTTCTGTCGGGTATCAGCTGCGCGCAGACGATGCGCTGCTCGACGCGATTTTGGCGGCGGGCGACCGGGTCTCGGAAGTTTATTTCGCTTTTGACGATCTGCCGAACGGGCGCAGCGCCGCGTATCACAGCGAGACGCTGCCGCTGCACGAGGCGCGGGAAAAGCAGCTGCGCGACCTCGAAAAGCTGCACGAAAACAACGTGCCCCTCTGCCTGCTGCTCAACGGCAACTGCTACGGCGCCGACGCGCTCTCGCGCGGATTTTACCTGCGGCTGGGCGACACGATCGACTTCCTCGCCGGGCGGTTCGGGCTTTGCGGCGTGACGACGACCTCGCCGATCATCGCCCGCTTTGTACGGCAAAATTTCCCCGACCTCTGGCTGCGCGCCTCGGTCAACCTCGAAATCGGCACCGTCGAGGGGCTGTCCTACCTCGCCGACCTCTTCGACAGCTTTTATATCCGCCGCGAATGCAACCGCGATTTAGCAAAGCTCGCAGAGCTGAAAGACCGGTGCCGCGCGCAAGGCAAAGGCATGTACGGCCTTGCGAACAGCGGTTGCCTGAATTTCTGCTCGGCGCACACCTTTCACGACAACCTCGTCGCCCACGAGGAGGAGATCGCCCGGCGGGACAACG
>CANQSG010000197.1 GCA_947626485.1 uncultured Clostridia bacterium
CCGTATAATGGCCGAGCGTGCCGCCCCCGGCGATGAGCAGCACCCGCTTTTCGTGTGCGTCGGGCGTCATGCGCGTCCCCCCTCTCCGGGCTCGACGCCGCAGCAGCGCATCGTCGTGTGGTAAACGAGCCGCTCGTACTCGTAGGAATAGGGGTTTTCGCGCTCGCCGCGCACCATGGCGGCGAAGGCCTCGAGCATCGCGTCGTAGCGGTCAAAGAGCGGCGATTTTTCGTAGACGCCGCGGTCTTCCCAGTTGGTTTTGTCCTGATACACGGTGCGGCCGGTGAATTGCAGCGGGTCCTGCTCGTGGAGCTCGAGCGGCTTGAGCTCGACGGTCGCCTTCGTGCCCGAGACGACGAGCTGCCGCCGCGCGAAACCGCCCGTCTCGGCGGCGGAGGTTTTCGCGAAGGAGACGCCGTGCGGGTAGCAGAGCACCGCCATGCCGAAGTCGTCGGCCGTCACGCCGTCGGTTCCGGTCGAGCAGTTGAAGGGGACGATGCGGTCGGGCGCGCCCTGAATTTGCAGGATCAGGTCGACGAGGTGGCAGCCGAGAAAGAACATCATGCCGCCCGGGAAGCGGGAAAGCCACTGCCGCTTTTCGGGGGTGTGGCAGCAGTTCATCTGCGCTTCGACGCTGAGAATTTCACCGAGCTCGCCGTTTCGGATGCGGGCGAGCAGGTCGCGGACATAGGGGTTATAGCGGTACATGTAGCCGACGTGGAAGACGGTGCCGTTTTGCCGAACGAGGTCAATCAGGCGGTCGAAATCGGCGGGCAGAATGCCGCCCGGCTTGTCCATGTGGATCGCCTTTTTGCGCTCTGCCGCCGCCAGCGCGCAGGCGGTCAGGGAGCGCTCCTCGGCCTCGATCGAGACGGCCTCGATCGTCTCGTCGCGCAGCACCTCGTCGAGCGACAGCTCCGGATAGGCGGAAAACTGCTGCTTTTTTCGCAGGATCGCGGGGTCGCGGCGCTCGGCCTCGGGCAGCGCGTAGCCGACGAGCTCGAAGGCGTCCGACCGGTGCAGGTTGTGGATCGTGATCGCGTGGTCGTGGCCGATGCCGATTTGGGCGATTCGGATTTTTCGCATGAATTCAGTCCCTCCAGTCAAATTGCACCACCGGGAAGGCGGGCTCGTGTATTAAGCGGTCGTAAACGGCGGGGGCTTCGGCGGGGCGGTGCACCTCGTCGACGAGCTCGCGCAGCCGCAGACGGCCGCAGGCGGTCAGCCGCACGAGGGCGGCGATGTCGTCGCGCGTCGTCCAGTGGGCGGCGGCGGATTCGGTCTGGGGGCGGGCGTCGGTATGCGCGCCGATGAGCGAAATGCCGGGGCCGTGCACCTTATGATAATAGTCGATCGAGAAATCGGAATTGCGGGTGCAGCCGAGCAGCGCCACCCGCCCCATCGGCGCCATGCAGTCGAGAATGCCGGACAGGCCGCCGCCGTTGCCCGTCACCTCGATGCCGACCGGCGCGCCGTCGCCCGTCAGCGATTTTGCCCGGGCGGCGAAATCGGGGGCGAAGGGGTCGAGGGCGTAATCCGCGCCGACGGCGAGCGCCTTTTCGCGTTTTTGCGGCACGGGGTCGACCGCGATGACCGGCGCCGCGCCCGCCGCGCGCAGCAGGGGGATCGCCGTCAGGCCGAGGACGCCCAACCCCATGACGACGGCGGCTTCCCCGATCTCCAGCCGGCATTTGCGCAGGGCGGCAAGCGGGAAGGTCGCGATGTGAAAAAGGGCGGCGTCCGAAAAGGAAACGTCGTCGGGCAGCGGGACGACGCGCTGCGCCGACAGGTTCTGCACCGCGCTGTGCACGCTCCAGAACAGCGCGACCCTGTCTCCCGGCCGCAGGTCGGTCACACCGTCGCCGACCGCGCGCACCGTGCCGGCGGCGCTGTAACCGGCGTAGCGCGGAAAGGTCGCCGGGGTGTCGGCAGCCTGCCGCCAGGAAAGGTTGGGGCTGCCCGTCAGGTTCGCGCGCTCGGTGCCGCTGCTGATCGTGGAAACGGCAAGCCGCACCTGCACCTCGCCGGCGCCCGGCGGCGGACAATCCCGCGTTTTGAGCGCCGCGACGTTAGGCGCGGAAAATTCAAGGAAGGTCGTCTGCATGAAAATCGCCTCCGTTTTTGTTTATTATAGGGTCTTGCAAAAGGTAAAACAATAGGATATACTTTAAAAAAGAGGTAAAATTCTGCGCAGTTTCGGGAGGATTTCGGCATGAATGAACTGCAATTCTTCAAAGCGTTCGGTTTTTACGAGCTGCGGTATACGCACGACCGCCACAACGACTTAACCGGCGGCTCCCCGGCACATTTTCTCGGCTGTCTTTCGGTCGGGCAGGCGACGCTCGTCTCGGCGGACGTCCGGCTCGAAGCCGCGCCGGGCGAGCTTTTTTACATCCCGAAGGGCTGCCGCTACCACTCCTACTGGCGGGGCGAGGGCGAAATTCGCTTTTACTCCATCCGCTTCCCCGCCTTCCCGTCCGAACGCACCGGCGGCTACCGCCTGCAAAAGCTGCCGCTCGACGCCGAGGGCAGCCGACTTTTCGCGGCGCTGACCGCCGACCTGCGCGTGACGACGGCGCAAATCGGGCTG
>CANQSG010000198.1 GCA_947626485.1 uncultured Clostridia bacterium
GTCGGCAAGGCCGTCATCGGCAGCAACGACGTCGTCTGCTTAAAATGCGACGCCTGCCGCAGCGGCCAGTGGCGCTATTGCGCGCAGTTCGAGGAGATCGGCTTCAAGCGCGACGGCGCCTATGCGGAGTACGCGATTATGCCGGTCTACGGCCTGTGCGAAAAGCCGGAACACGTCCCCTTTGCCGAGGCCGCCCTCTGCGAGCCGCTCGGCGTCGCCCTCGGGACGATGGAGAAGGCGAACGCGCATTTCGGCGACACCATGCTGATTATGGGCGCGGGGTCGATCGGGCTTTGCATGCTCGCGGTCGGCCGCGCGATGGGCATGCGCCGCATCGTCGTCTGCGCCGCCAGCCGCCGCCGGCTCGACGTCGCCCGCCGCATGGGCGCCTACGGCGTCATCGCGACGAAGGAGCAAGACCTCGCGGCGGAGCTGCGCAAATTCCACCCCGAAGGCACCGATCTGATCGTCGACGCGACCGGCATCGAGGAATGCATCCAGCAGGCGTTGAAGCTGCTGAAAAAGGGCGGCACGCTGGCGCTGGCGGGCTACGGCCGGGGCAAGATCATGCAAATCCGCATCGACGATATCCACATCAACAACCTGCGCGTCGTCGGCGCGGGCAACAACTGGAACATGCACAAAAAGGCCATGACGCTGCTCGCCGACGGCACGATCGACCTCTCCCCCTTCGTCACCGCGACGCTAAAGCTCGAGGATTACGAAGCCGGGTTCGAGATGGTGCGCAACCGGCCGGAGGGCTTTGTGAAAGCGGTTTTCTTAAATGACTGACCTCTTTTTCGGCATCGACCTCGGCACCTCGTCGGTCAAGGTTCTGGCGGCGGACGGCGTCTCTCCCCCGGTGCGCTTTCGCTGCGGCTACGCGTCGGACGACCCGGCGGGCTGGCTCGACGCGGTGCGCAAGGCCGTGCGCAAGACGCTTCTTTCGGTCGACCGCACGCGGCTGCGGGGCATCGGGCTGTCCTCGCAGGTCGGCACCTACATCGCCGACGGCAAGACGGTTCTGCCCTGGCGCAGCGGCGTCGGCGCGGCGGAGCTCGCCGAGCTGCGAGAGCGCTATTCCCCGGCGGATTTTCGCCGCGAGATCGACATGGCGCACCCGGATATTTACTCCTATCCCCTGCCCCGCCTGCTCTATTTAAAACGGCAAAGGCCGGCGCTGCGGCAGGTCTGCCAGCCGAAGGAGCTCGTCTGCGAGCTGCTGACGGGGGTGCGGGCGACCGACCCGTATTCCTGGCGGGGGCTGACGGGCGGAACTCCCGCCCGGTACAGCGATTTCTTCCTGCGCGAGCTCGGCATTTCGCCCGACGTTCTGCCGCCGCTGCGCGGGGTCTTCGAGCCGGTCGGCGGCATCTGCGGGCGGTTCGCCGAGGCGACGGGACTGCCGATCGGCCTGCCGGTCTACACCGGGATGAACGACTTTTTCTGCGCCCTGCTGGGGATGGGGTTGCAACCGGGCGACCTCTTCGACATCACCGGCTCGAGCGAGCACGTCGGCGTTCTGCAGAGCGCGCCGGTCGATCAGACGCCCCTCGTCGCCGGCCCCTTTTTCGACAGCTTCGTCCATTACGGCGTCACGGCGTCGTCGGGCGCGTCGCTGACCTTCAGCGCCCGCGCCTTCGAGCCCAACGACAGCCGCCTGCGCGCGGCGGATCACCTGCCCCACCGGCCGCCGATCTTCCTGCCCTACGTCAACGGCGAGCGCGCGCCGATCTTCGACCCCGACGCGCGGGGCGTTTTCTTCGGCTTGACGGGCGACGCCTCTCGGCAGGATCTCGCCTATTCGGTGCTCGAGGGCTGCGCCTTCAGCGTCCGCCACATCTACGACACGCTCGGCGCCCCGCCATGCGACTGCGTGCGCGTCAGCGGCGGCACGGCGCAGCACCCGCTGCTCGGCAGCCTGAAGGCGACGCTGCTCGGTACGCCGGTTCGCCCCATGACCGAGCCCGACGCCTCCGCCCTCGGCGCCGTCATCGTCGCGGCGACGGGACATTCCGGCCGCCCGTGGCGCGAGGTCGCCGCGCGGTTTATCGACACCGACGAGGCCTTTTTGCCGGACGAGACCTTAAAAGAACCGCTGCTGCGGCGGTATCAAATCTACCGGAACCTCTACCCCGCCCTGCGGGATTCGTTTGCGGCGTTCCAAGCGCTGTGACAAAAAGCCAAACCCCCGCGCGTTTGCGGCGCGGGTCAGAACAGAAAGGATGAAAACCATGAGCTGTGTGATCTTCGGAGCGGGAAAAATTGCCCGCGGATTCATCGGACATCTGCTGTATTTGAGCCACATTCCCTTTGTGTTTGTGGAAAAGGCCGACGCACTGACCGACCTGATCAACGAGCGCGGCGCCTACACCGTCAATATTCTCGGCAGCCCGGCGCAGAACTGCACCGTCAAGGGCGTGCGCGCCCTGAAATTCACCGATACCGACGCCGTCGCCGCCGCGATTGCCGAGGCCGACGCCGTGTTTGACGCGGTGGGGGGCAAAAACCTCGGGGACATCGTGCCGCTGCTCGCCGCTGGGGTCGCCGAAAAATGCCGCCGCGGGGGCGGCACCCTCAAC
>CANQSG010000199.1 GCA_947626485.1 uncultured Clostridia bacterium
AAAGCGTCGACCTCATCCGCCGCGCCAAGGCCGAGGGCGTCGCCGTCACCTGCGAAACGGCGCCCCACTATCTGCTGCTGTGCGACGCGGACTTGCAGGAGGACGGCCGCTTTAAGATGAACCCCCCGCTGCGAAGCGAAGCCGACCGCGACGCGCTGCGCGCCGCCCTGCTCGACGGCACGATCGACGTGATTGCCACCGACCACGCGCCCCACGCCGCCGCCGAAAAGAACCGCGGCCTCGCCCACAGCGCGATGGGCGTCGTCGGGCTGGAGACCGCCTTCCCGGTGCTCTACACCGGCCTTGTCAAGCCCGGCCTGCTGCCCCTCGAACGGCTTATCTCCCTGATGAGCACCCGCCCGCGCGAGATTTTCGGCCTGCCGAACAATGCGGATTACGCGCTGCTCTCGGTCGGACAACCCTATTGCATCGACCCCGAACGGTTCCGCTCAATGGGGCGGGCGACGCCCTTCGCGGGCTTGCAGGTATACGGCAAAAACCTGATAACGATTGCGAATGGAGAAGTAGTATGGAAAGCAGAAAATTAGTGCTGGAAAACGGCCTTGAGTTTTACGGGAAGGGCTTCGGCGCCTCGACCGACGCCGTCTGCGAGACGGTCTTCAACACCTCGATGGTCGGCTATCAGGAGATCATCTCCGATTTGTCCTATTACAATCAGCTCGTGGTGACGACCTACCCGCTGATCGGGAATTACGGCATCAATGACGAGGATTACGAAGCCAAAACGCTGAAGATCGGCGGGCTCGTCGTGCGGGAATACAACGACCAGCCCTCGAACTTCCGCTACACCAAGACGCTCGGCGAGACCCTCGAAGAATCCGGCATCCCCGGCATTTCGGAGATCGACACCCGCCGCCTGACCCGCATCATTCGCGACGAGGGCTGCCAGCGCGCCATGCTGACCGACTTCGACACCCCGCTCGACGAGGCGCTGCGCTGCATCCGCGCCTACACGATGCCCGCCGACCAGGTCGCCCGCGTCTCCTGCAAAAAGCGCTGGTTTTCGCGGACGCCCAACGCGAAATTCGACGTCGTCGCGGTCGATTGCGGCATCAAGCTCAACCTCATCCGCATGCTCAACGCGCGGGGCTGCAACGTGACGGTCGTGCCCTATCACACGTCGGCGGAAACGGTGCTCGGCATGCGGCCGGACGGCGTCTTCCTCTCGAACGGCCCCGGCAATCCCGAGGACGTCGGCGAGGTCATCGACCTCATCCGCGCTCTGCGGGGGCGGCTGCCGCTCTTCGGCGTCTGCCTCGGGCACCAGCTCATTTCGCTGGCCTACGGCGCGAAAACCTACAAGCTCAAATTCGGCCACCACGGCGGCAACCACCCGGTGCGCGACCTCGCGACGGGCAAGATCGAGATCACGAGCCAGAACCACAACTTCGCCGTCGACCTCGACAGCCTCGCCGGAACCGGGCTGGAGGCGACGCATATCAACCTGCTCGACGGCACGGTCGAGGGCGTCAAATGCCGGCGCGACCGCGTCTTTTCGGTGCAGTATCACCCCGAAAGCGCGCCCGGCCCGCAGGACAGCACCGGATTGTTTGACGTCTTTCTGGCGCAGATGGCAGAGGGGAGAATGTAAGAATGCCGAAACGGACAGATCTCAAAAAAATCATGGTAATCGGCTCCGGTCCGATCGTAATCGGACAGGCCGCCGAATTCGATTACGCCGGGACGCAGGCCTGTCTCGCGCTGCGCGAGGAGGGCTACGAGGTCGTGCTCGCCAACTCCAACCCCGCCACGATCATGACCGACACGCACATCGCCGACAAGGTCTACATGGAGCCGCTGACCCTCGAATACGTCGCGAAAATTTTGCGCTACGAGCGCCCCGACGCCATCGTGCCGGGGCTCGGCGGCCAGACCGGGCTGAACCTCGCCATGCAGCTCGCCAAAAAGGGCGTGCTCGAGGAGTGCCAGGTCGAAATTTTGGGCACCCGCTTCGAGAGCATCGAGCAGGCGGAGGATCGCGAGCTCTTTAAAGAACTTTGCGAGCGGCTCGGCGAGCCGGTGCTGCCCTCGGAGATCACCCACAGCATCGCCGAGGCCGAAGCGGCGGCAGAGCGCATCGGTTATCCCGTCGTGCTGCGCCCGGCGTTCACCTTGGGCGGCACGGGCGGCGGCTTTGCCGACGACGTCACCGAGCTGCGTGAAATCATGAAAAACGCCCTCGAGCTCTCGCCGGTCGGGCAGGTGCTCGTCGAGAAGAGCATCAAGGGCTTCAAAGAGATCGAATACGAGGTCATGCGCGACTCCAACGACACGGCGATCTCGATCTGCAACATGGAAAACATCGACCCCGTCGGCGTCCACACGGGCGACAGCGTCGTCGTCGCCCCCTGCCAGACGCTGACGAACAAGGAAAGCCAGCTGCTGCGCGACAGCGCCCTGCGCATCATCCGCGCGCTGCAAATCGAGGGCGGCTGCAACGTGCAGTTCGCGCTCGACCCCTATTCCTTCCATTATTACGTCATCGAGGTCAACCCCCGCGTTTCCCGTTCCTC